>CANKLK010000064.1 GCA_947482805.1 Flavobacteriaceae bacterium | reverse complement strand
GTTAGATTTACGGCATTGTTACCATAATTACCCGTTGTGCCTCCAGAATCAACAAAATTACCACCACAAATAGGAGGCGCAACATTAGTCGTAAAGTTCGCAGAAGCTACTGACCAAGGACTTGCAAAACCTGTTGTACATCTTGCTCTAACATAAAACTTATAAGCAGTATTTGGAAGTAATCCTGTTACTACATAAGGGAAAGTGACATTTGTATAAGTTGGTATTCCTGTTGGAGCGCCTGAAGCAAGTACAACTTCTATTTCATATGAAGCTGATCCAGTCCCATTTGGATTTACCCAGTTTAGACTTGCGCTATTTGAAGTTATTGCAGAAAAAGTTAATCCAGTTGGAGTTAAACAAGGTGAATCAATGCTTACATTATCAATAAACCATCTGTCACCACCAATACCAGATCCGGTTTGGGAGAATATTTTTACAAAAGAGACATAAACGAATTGGGTTGCAAAAGAAGATAAGTCAACTGTTTTTTCTGTATAAATATTAAAATTTGATGTAGGGACAATTAATTCATCCTCTGTCCATTGTTGCACTAAAGAATAAGCAAATGGATCGGTTTGTGAGGCTGTTGCAGGAGCTACTCTTACTTGATAGATAGTGCCTTGATTTCCAGTGGTGTTCATTCTTGTGTAAAAATTTAACACTCCATTAGTTGGAACAAGAACAGGAGGAGTAGCTAAAAATTCTTCAGAAGTATTTCCAGCATTAATGTTTTCCCTATCAACATAAGCAGCGTTAACACCCTGATATACACTAACCGGCGTAGTTATAGCACTATTAATTCCCCAGCGCACATTAGTTGTTGCTCCGCTGACACCGTTATCAAAAACGGCCCAGTTTCCAGTTCCCAAAGTCCAGTTTGTTGATGGAAACGCATCAGGACCTGTGGTGTTTTCAAAACCTTCTAGAGATAGCTGTGAATAGCCGCTAATGGAGGAGAATAAAAACAGCAGTAGTAAAGTAATTTTTTTCATAAAATGAAAATTTTGAGTTATTTAATTAAAATTTGTTTAGGATTTTGAAGTCCAAATTTAATAAAATTTATGAATTGTTTATATATTGTTAATGAATTGTTTAGAAAAATCACATATTCAACAATATCAATTATAACTATCATTAAGAATCATTAACAATTTTATGATTTTATAATTCTCAAATGTCTAATTTTGCCAAAGAATAAAAAGACATGTTAGAAAAAGAAATTATTAATTTTGAAAGAACCGTAGTTGTTGGAATTGTTACGCAAAATCAAAATGAAGAGAAGTTAACAGAATATCTGGACGAATTAGAGTTTTTAACCTATACTGCAGGAGGAGAGGTAATTAAAAGATTTTCTCAAAAATTAGAAAAGCCAAATCCCAAGACTTTTTTAGGAACAGGCAAAATGGATGAAATTAGTTCATATATCAAAGAAAAGCACATTTCTACAGTAATTTTTGATGATGAATTGTCACCATCTCAACAAAAAAATATTTCGAAAATACTTGATTGCAAAGTGTTGGACAGAACAAATTTAATCCTGGATATTTTTGCCCAAAGAGCAGAAACTTCCTATGCAAGAACCCAAGTAGAGCTAGCACAATGTCAATATTTATTGCCAAGACTTTCCGGTATGTGGACGCACTTAGAACGACAAAAAGGAGGAATTGGTCTTCGTGGACCCGGAGAAACAGAAATTGAAACCGATAGAAGAATTGTTCGTGATCGAATAGCTTTACTAAAAGAAAAAATAAAAACCATCGACAAACAAATGTCTGTACAACGAGGAAATCGTGGTGCTATGGTTCGTGTAGCATTGGTTGGTTACACTAATGTTGGAAAATCTACTTTGATGAATGTAATTAGTAAAAGCGAAGTGTTTGTTGAAAATAAATTATTTGCAACTCTGGATACTACTGTTCGTAAAGTAGTTATTAAGAATTTGCCTTTTTTGCTTTCAGACACCGTTGGATTTATTAGAAAATTGCCAACACAATTAGTCGATTCTTTCAAAAGTACACTCGATGAAGTGCGTGAAGCGGATTTATTATTACACGTTGTTGATATTTCTCACCCTGATTTTGAAGAACACATAAGTTCTGTGAATCAAATTTTGCAAGATATAAAGAGCAATGATAAACCTACAATAATGGTTTTTAATAAAATAGATGCTTTTAAAAATCAGGAAATAGAAGCCGATGATTTAATTACCGAAAAAACAACAAAGCATTATACTTTAGACGAATGGAAAACGACTTGGATGAGTAATGTAGGAGAAAAAAACACTTTATTCATTTCGGCTACTAATAAAGAGAACTTCGAAGAGTTCAGAGAAAAAGTATATGAATCAGTGAGAAAAATACACATTACAAGATTTCCCTATAATAAATTCTTGTATCCGGATTATAAAGACGCTGTCGAAAAAGAGTAACTTTTTTCTATTGAAGATAGTATATATACCCAAAATTAAACCAAACATTCCAATCATTGGCTTTATTTTCAGTATAAATTGTAGGATCAGGATTTAAACCGTCAACCCAATTGGAATAATAATATTGCCATCTTAAATCGACCATCAAATCGGAAAGTTCCGTTAATTTATATCTACACCCAATACTAGATACAATTGACCAAACAGTTCCACCTTGACTTGTTGTTGCATTGTAATATTTAATAGGCGTTGAAATAGGCGTATTCAATGGACCAAGTTCTGACCAAGCTCTTGGATCGTAAAAACTAAATTGACCTCCCAAACTAATAAATGGCGCAAACGAGCCTAAAGTTGCTGTATATTCTCTAATACTTAATGGAAAAAATTCCAATTGCATACCAATATTAGTCACAGCAGTACTACCTTTCATTGCTCTTAATTGAGTTGCTAACAAACCTGTACGGCTTGGCTCAACCCATCTCCCATAATGCTGTAAATCGGTTTTATTATAAGACAACTCGCTTCTTAATTTGAAGTGATCATTAAAATAAGTTTCAGGAGTATAGCAATTACACTCTGCTTTATAAGAAAAGTTTAAGTAATGTATAATTCCTATTCCATAACCTGTATTACCAGCGTTAGTAGATAAATCTCCACGCTGTCCATAATCTGATTGAAAAGCAACAGGGCCAATGATAGCGCCTATTTCATGGGAAAAGCCGAATTGAGCCTTTAAGCTATTTGACAAGCCAAATAACAGAAGGAAAGTTATGATAAATTTTTTAGGCATTAGCATACTAATTAGTTCAAATCTCGACAAATATATAAAAACATCAATCAGTTATAAAATAAAATAAAAAATAGTTGATTTATATGCAAAAAAATAATTAAACGATTTAAAAAGTGATAATAATTGAGGTCTTCTTCAAAGTTTCTTAACAGAAACATAAAAATTATAAGAATTTAGAAAAAAGTATCACCTCCGTTTTTAATAAAATGTATATTTGTGCGATTTTACGAAATCGATTTCTTAAAATATTAATTAGCTAATTTATGTCACAAAGTATTAACTCATTTATGGACTTAGTTGCAAAAAGAAATGGTCATGAACCAGAATTTATGCAAGCAGTTATGGAAGTTGCTGAAACAGTAATTCCCTTTATTGAACAAAATAAAAAATACCAAAACAAAATGCTTTTGGAGAGAATGGTTGAGCCAGAAAGAGTAATCATGTTCCGCGTATGTTGGATCGATGATGCGGGAAATACACAAGTAAACCGCGGTTACAGAATCCAAATGAATTCTGCTATCGGACCATACAAAGGAGGAATTCGTTTTCACCCTTCTGTAAACTTGAGTATCTTGAAATTCTTAGCCTTCGAACAAACATTCAAAAACAGTTTAACAACATTGCCAATGGGCGGTGGAAAGGGCGGTTCTGATTTTGATCCAAAAGGGAAATCGGATGTCGAAATCATGAAATTCTGTCAAGCTTTTATGACGGAATTAGCAAAACATATTGGGGCTGATACCGATGTTCCTGCAGGAGATATTGGTGTTGGAGGAAGAGAAGTAGGCTATATGTTCGGTCAATATAAAAGATTAAGAAACGAGTTTACCGGAGTTTTAACCGGAAAAGGAATCACCTTCGGAGGTTCATTAATCCGTCCGGAAGCCACAGGTTATGGCGATGTTTACTTCGCTCAAAATATGTTGGCAACAAAAGGACAAAGCTTTGATGGGAAAACCGTTGTCGTTTCTGGTTCTGGAAACGTAGCACAATATGCAATAGAAAAAGCAACTGAATTAGGAGGGAAAGTAGTTACTGCGTCTGACTCATCTGGATATATTTATGATGCCGATGGTATCAATCCTGAAAAATTGGCTTACATCATGGAAATCAAAAATGTAAACTACGGAAGAATTTCTGATTACGTAGCTAAATATCCTTCTGCAAAATTCGTAGCAGGAAAACGCCCATGGGAAGTGAAATGTGATATTGCTTTACCATGTGCTACGCAAAATGAATTGAATGGTGACGAAGCAAAAGCACTTATTGCGAATGGATGTGTCTGTGTAGCTGAAGGAGCAAACATGCCTTCAACTCCAGAAGCAGTTACCGAATTCTTAAAAGCCAAAATTCTATTCGCTCCAGGAAAAGCATCAAACGCCGGTGGAGTGGCAACTTCAGGTCTTGAAATGTCGCAAAACTCTTTGCGTTTAAGCTGGACATCGGACGAAGTTGACCAACGATTGAAAAATATCATGGCAAACATCCATGAAGCTTGTGTAAAATATGGTACCGATTCAACAGGATATACTGATTACGTAAAAGGAGCAAATATTGCCGGTTTCGTAAAAGTAGCCGATGCCATGTTAGCACAAGGAATAGTATAATTTAATAAACCGACCAAAAACCCTTGAAATGCCATCAGAAATGATGGCATTTTTTGTTTACAAAACAACAATTAGATAATTTTTACGTTTATACTATATTTGTATGCTAATTCTTTTCAGATGAAAAAGTACTTTTTCGGGGTTTTATTTCTTTTTTTTCAAATTTGCGTATCACAGCCATTTCAAAATTGGAAAGGTTATTTTTCGTATAATCAAATCAAAGATATTTCCGAATCAAACAACAAAATTTATGCAGCAGCAGAAAATGCTATGTTTACCAAAAACCTAGCGACTAACGATATCAAATCCATAAACACGATTGATGGACTATCGGGTCAAACAATTTCTGCTATTTATCACAGCGATACTTTCAATAAAACAATTGTTGGTTATGAAGACGGATTGATGATTATAATTAATGATGCCGACGGAAGCATGTTAAATGTTGTGGATATCATCAATAAAAATATTCCTTCTAATATCAAAAGAGTAAATCACTTTATGGAATACGATGGTATTGTTTACGTATCCTGTGATTTTGGTATAGTGCAATATAAATTGGCAACCTTAGAATTTGGTGATACTTATTTTATAGGTCCGGCCGGCCAAGAAATAAAAGTCTATCAAACAGCAATTTATAATGGTGATCTATTTGCGGTAACACAATTTTACGGAATCAGAAAAGCGGCTATTACAAATCCAAATTTGATTGATTTTGCTCAATGGCAGCTTTTTGACGGCGGTTTTTGGAATGGAATAGTGACATTTAATAATCAACTAATAGTATTAAATGCCAACAATAAAGTATATAAATACAATGGTTTCTTTTTCGACGAATTTGGAACTATTGGACAACCCGGACTTGATATTCGTGCCACTTCAAATTATTTAGTTGTCACTTCTTCGAGCCATGTGTTTATTTACAACACTTCATTAAGTCAAATAATTCATATCCAAAACGCACAAATAACTTCAATTCCGGTAACCTTTACTTGTGCAAGCGTTGCTAATGAAATGATTTACATCGGAACAAATGAAAACGGGATAGTTTCTTCTCCCATTAGTTCTCCAACCAATTTTGAATTTATTATGCCTAACGGTCCGAACATGAATAATATGTTTTCTATAAATAGTTCCTCTTCCTACTTATGGGCTGTTTATGGAGGGTATGATATTTTCTATAACCCATTCACTTATATTCCCTCTATGGGCCCGCCTTCCTTTGGGATTAGCAAATTTAATGAAAGTAACGGCTGGCGTAATATTCCTTATAGCGATTTATTAGGTGCCAAAGCCCTTGTTAGGATTTCTGTAAACCCTAACGATGAAAATGAGCTTTGCATTGCTTCCTATAATGACGGACTCATAAAAATAGTAAGCGATATTCCAACAACTTTATATAATGCAGCAAACAGTACAATGGAAGGAGGAGCGCCAAGGATTAACAGCACCGCATATGATAAGTCTGGTAATTTATGGGTGACCCAAAGTAGGGAGCAACGCGGACTGCATGTTTTAAAATCAAATGGGACATGGGCAACTTTTGATATGCAAACAATTTTAACCGATTATGCAAGTAACGATTTTTGTAAAATAGCCATCGATAAAAGCGGGACAAAATGGATTGCCTCTTATAAAAATGGCGTTGTTGCTTTTAATGAAAATTCAAATATTGGATTTAAAAAATTATCGGAAGGTGTCGACTTAGGAAATCTCCCATCTCAGGATGTTAGGGCCATTGCGGTAGATAATAGAAATCAGGTTTGGATAGGAACTAATAGAGGATTAAGGATATTGCCAAGCACCGGAAGCTACAATAATGACGAACAAATGAAAGCCAATCCAATTATTATTCTGGAAGATGGTTTGGCACAAGAACTTTTATTCGAACAATTTATTACCGATATAGCCGTCAATGGTTCAAATCAAAAATGGATAGGAACAGCCGATTCAGGTGTTTT
The DNA here is from genome assembly GCA_947482805.1 of Flavobacteriaceae bacterium. The sequence continues at coordinate 4,245 of CANKLK010000064.1, read as the reverse complement.
TCTTTTTTCTTCTAATGGTCAGGAAACGATTTATCATTTTACTAAGGACAATTCCCCTTTGCCAAGTAATGTTATAAACGATATAGATATCAATGCGGTCACAGGAGAAATTTTCTTTGCTACTGATAAAGGAATGGTTTCCTTTCAAGGTACAGCAACAAAACCAGCAGATAATTTAAATGCAGTATACGTATTTCCAAATCCGGTTCGTCCTGAATTTGTGGGAACAGTAAAAATAGCCGGATTAATTTCCAAAGCCAATATCAAAATCACCGACATCGAAGGTAATTTAGTCTATGAAACCACTTCCGAAGGCGGAACGGTTGAATGGGATACCAAAGCTTTTGGAAAATACAATGTAGCTTCAGGAGTCTATATGATTTTCATCGCAGCCGAAGATGCTTCCGAAACTGCCGTTAAGAAAGTGATGATAATTCGGTAACTTCGTACTTCTAACTTCGTAAATCGTACCTTCTTTTGCTTGTAAAAACCAAAGCCATCGTAATTTCTTCTTTAAAATATCAGGAAAAAAGTCTGATAGTTAAATGTCTGACACAGTCTGATGGTTTAAAAAGTTATTTTGTGCCCAATGCTTTTGCGGCAAAAAAATCCAATCAAAAAATCGCCTATTTTCAACCATTGTCTTTGCTTGAAATCGAAGCCAATCACAAAAACAAAGGAACGCTTGAGCATTTCAAAGAAATAAAACTCGCACACGGGTATCAGACTATTTCCACCGATATTGTCAAAAGTACCATAGTGATGTTTCTTTCCGAAATCATCCATCACAGCATACACGAAGAAGAAAAAAACGAAAACCTGTTCAATTTTCTCGAATCGGCTTTGCTTTGGCTCGATGCGCATGATGAAATGGCGAATTTCCATTTGATTCTAATGTTGGAGATGACCAAGTTTTTTGGCTTTTATCCTGACAATTCTGAAAGTGTTTTTAAATTTTTTGATTGCAAAGAAGGAAACTTTACATCCTTTCAGGGAACCAATTGCCTTTCTGAACACGAAACGTTTCTGTTCAAAAAACTAATCGACTTAAAATTTGACAGCAACCAAAAAGTATTTGCCAGTATCGAAAGACAAATCCTTCTCAAAATCCTTCTCGATTATTACACCTTTCATCTCGATGGTTTCAAAAAACCAAAATCACTTGAGGTTTTAAAAGAAGTTTTCGCTTAAAAATTAAGAAAAGCATTCATCTTTCTTAAATTTTTAGTAAAAGTCTATTCTCTTTTCTCTATTTTCTATTCTCTTTTCTCAAAATTCCTTACTTTCGCAGACTTGATTAAAGAAAACGACAAAAATGAGTACTAAGTTTACTGAATATAAAGGACTTGATTTGCCAAAAGTGGCCTCTGATGTTCTTGATTTTTGGAAAGAAAACAACATCTTTGAGCAAAGCGTAACCTCTCGCGAAGGCGCTACACCGTATGTATTTTTTGAAGGGCCACCATCAGCCAATGGGTTACCCGGAATTCACCATGTAATGGCGCGTGCTATTAAAGATATTTTCTGTCGTTATAAAACTCAAAAAGGATTCCAAGTTAAGCGTAAAGCAGGTTGGGATACGCACGGTTTGCCAGTAGAATTAGGTACCGAAAAAGAATTGGGCATCACCAAAGAAGACATCGGAAAAACAATTTCCATAGAAGAATACAATGAGGCTTGTAAACGCACCGTTATGCGATATACTGATGTGTGGAATGACCTGACCGAAAAAATGGGCTATTGGGTCGATATGAAAAATCCATATGTAACCTACAAATCCAAATACATGGAATCGGTTTGGTGGTTATTGAAACAAATTTACGAAAAGGACTTACTTTACAAAGGCTACACAATTCAACCCTATTCTCCAAAAGCCGGAACAGGTTTGTCTTCTCACGAAGTAAACCAACCGGGAAGTTACAGAGACGTTACGGATACAACTGTTGTAGCGCAATTCAAAACGTTTTCAGAAACGTTACCAAGCTTTTTACAAGGGTTTGGAGAAGTTCACATTTTAGCCTGGACGACCACGCCATGGACACTTCCGAGTAACACCGCATTGACCGTTGGGCCAAAAATAGATTATGTTTTGGTAGAAACGTTTAATCAATATACTTTCATTCCGGTAAAGGTTATTTTGGCTAAAAACTTAGTCGGTAAACAATTCGGTAAAGGATTTTTTGCAAGTGAAGAAACCTCTGATTTTGAAAATTTCAAAGCGAACGATAAACAAATTCCATATAAAATTTTAACCGAATTTAAAGGTGCAGCCTTAGTCGGAATTCGTTATGAGCAATTAATGCCATTGGTATTGCCCTATCAAAATCCGGAAAATGCCTTTAGGGTAATTTTGGGAGATTTCGTAACTACGGAAGACGGAACTGGAATTGTGCATACCGCGCCAACTTTTGGTGCCGATGATGCAAAAGTGGCCAAAGAAGCTAAACCAGAAGTACCTCCAATGCTGGTTTTGGATGCCAATGGAAATCCAGGACCTTTAGTTGATTTACAAGGTAAATTCATTCAAGGATTAGGAGATTTATCTGGTAAATACGTAAAGAATGAGTATTACGATGCCGGAACTGCACCGGAACGTTCCGCTGATGTTGAAATAGCCATTCAGCTAAAAGAAGAAAATAAAGCATTCAAAGTAGAGAAATACGTTCACAGTTACCCACACAGTTGGAGAACCGATGAGCCATTATTATATTATCCGTTAGATTCTTGGTTTATCAAAGTAACCGAAGTCAAAGACCGAATGTTCGATCTAAACGAAACCATCAACTGGAAACCAAAAGCAACCGGCGAAGGCCGTTTCGGAAACTGGTTGAAAAATGCCAACGACTGGAATTTATCGCGTTCAAGGTATTGGGGAATTCCATTACCAATCTGGAGAACCGAAGACGGAACCGAAGAAGTACTGATTGGTTCTGTTGAAGAACTATACAATGCTATTGAAAAAGCTATTGCAGCAGGTTTCCAATCAGCCAATCCTTTCAAAGGTTTTGAAATAGGAAACATGAGTGAAGAAAATTATGACTTGGTTGATCTCCATAAAAATGTTGTTGATGCAATTACGTTAGTTTCTGCTTCCGGAAAACCAATGAAACGCGAAGCGGACTTGATTGACGTTTGGTTCGATTCAGGCGCAATGCCTTATGCTCAATGGCATTATCCGTTTGAGAACAAAGAAAAGATTGACGAGAACAAAGACTTCCCAGCCGATTTTATTGCGGAAGGTGTTGACCAAACTCGTGGTTGGTTCTATACTTTGCATGCTATTGGAACGCTGGTTTTTGATAAAATTGCCTATAAAAATGTAGTCTCAAACGGTTTAGTACTTGACAAAAATGGGCAAAAAATGTCCAAACGTTTAGGAAACGCCGTCGATCCATTTACAACATTAGCAGAATATGGTCCCGATGCCACTCGTTGGTATATGATTTCGAATGCAAATCCTTGGGATAACTTAAAATTTGATATTGAAGGGGTTGCTGAGGTGCGTCGTAAATTCTTCGGAACATTATACAATACGTATTCTTTTTTCTCGTTATATGCTAACATTGATGGATTTAAATATGAAGAAGCGGAAATTCCACTAGAAGAAAGGCCAGAAATTGATCGTTGGATTTTATCAGAATTACATACCTTGATAAAAGTAGTTGATGAAGCTTACTCCGATTACGAACCAACAAAAGCAGCTCGAGCTATTTCTGATTTTGTTCAGGAAAATTTAAGTAACTGGTACGTTCGTTTGTGCAGGCGACGATTTTGGAAAGGCGAATATGAAAAAGATAAAATTGCTGCTTACCAAACCCTGTATACATGTTTGATAACTGTGGCAAAACTATCGGCGCCAATCGCTCCGTTCTTTATGGATATACTTTATCGTGATTTAGTTAATACATCTAATAGTGAGGAATTTACCAGCGTTCATTTGGCAAAATTTCCGATTTCGGTTGAAAACTTTGTTGATAAATCGCTTGAAAGTAAAATGATGAAAGCGCAAATTGTTTCGTCACTGGTTTTATCACTTCGAAAAAAGGAAATGATAAAGGTGCGGCAACCTTTGCAAAAGGTTATGATTCCTATACTTGACGAAAATCAGCGTGCTGAAATTGAGGCAGTTTCAGACCTAATAAAAGCTGAAGTAAACGTGAAAGAAATCGAACTTTTGGACGACGCTTCGGGGGTTTTAGTAAAGCAAATTAAGCCAAATTTCAAAGCACTTGGACCGCGCTTTGG
>CANKLK010000063.1 GCA_947482805.1 Flavobacteriaceae bacterium | reverse complement strand
TTCGGATTTGAATCAATTTGAATATGGTTTTTATCTTTCTTTTGGTTGGAATACTTGGAATTTTTATGCCTATTATGGATTAAATCCGATATTTAAATCTTCTGCTAAAATTGAAAATCAATCCATTTCTATGAATACAACTAATTTTGGTTTGATGTTCTATATTCTATAGCCAAAAATAGAGTAAAAGACTTTGTGGAATTAACCCACACAAAAATCCAACTAACAATTCTTTATTTAAATGTGCTTTCATAACTAAGCGTGAAGAAGCAACAAGACCATTCATCATTACAAAAAAAGTAACCGTATTGATGGTGTTAATTTGGTTATGAATGCTCAAACCAATAATAAAAACGGTTAGCGAACTAATCCCAATCATGTGAATACTTGCTTTGAATTTGACATACAATAACAAAAATGCAAAAATAGTACTCAGTAAACCTCCAACAAAAAAGAAATACAAGCTTGGGAAACGATCAATTGTTATGCTTTTTTCTATCAAAATAGCAAACAACATAATCTGCAATAATAAAGGAATTTTACGTTGTGATATATCCGTAAGCATAACGTTTTCTATTTTACCGAAAGTTCTAAGTAGATAAAAAAACGCAATTGGCAATAGGAAAGTTATTATAATTATTTGCAAAAAAAGAATCAAATATTGCGGTAAAGTGAAATATTTTTCTTCAAGCAAAACGTAAAAAACAGTTCCTAAAAGCGGAATGAAAATAGGATGAAAGGCATACGAAAAAAAAGGAAGTATTTTTTTCAAGGTGTTTTTGTTGTTGCAAACAAATATAGTGATTTGATGTTTTGAGGAGCCAATTTGGTGCCTCAAGTTGAAGAGTTTTAAAAAATCCTAAATCCTAAATCCCAATTCCTTAATCTATATCTTTTTCCTCATTCTCGCTACAGGAATATCAAGTAAGTCTCTGTATTTAGCAATGGTTCTTCGGGCAATTGGATAGCCTTTCTCTTTTAGAATTTCGGCCAGTTGATCATCAGGTAAAGGCTTGTTTTTGTCTTCTTCTTCTATAATGTTTTTCAGAATATTTTTGATTTCCAAGGTAGAAACATCTTCACCCTGATCGTTCTTCATGGATTCTGAAAAATATTCTTTTATAAGTTTTGTACCATAAGGTGTATCGACATATTTACTATTGGCTACTCGGGAAACGGTTGAAATATCAAGGCCAACCATATCGGCAATGTCTTTCAATATCATTGGTTTCAATTTGGTTTCTTCACCATCAAGGAAATATTCCTGCTGAAAATGCATAATGGCATTCATCGTAACAAAAAGTGTTTCCTGACGTTGGCGAATCGCATCGATAAACCATTTGGCAGAATCCAATTTTTGCTTAATAAACTGCACAGCATCTTTTTGCGAATTTGATTTGTCTTTAGAAACTTTATAGGTTTGCAGCATTTCCTTATAATCTTTGGAAATATGCAAAGTTGGCGCATTCCTGCCGTTTAACGTAAGTTCTAATTCGCCATCAACAATTCGAATAGCAAAATCAGGAACAATTTGCTCTACCGTGCGATTGCTACTGTCAAATGCACCTCCTGGTTTGGGATTCAATTTTTCAATTTCTTCAATCGCTTTTTTCAGTTGCTCTTTTGAAATTTCGTAAGTCGATTGGAGTTTATCGTAATGCTTTTTGGTAAACGCATCAAAATTATTCTGGATAATATTAATGGCTAAATCAACGTACTCTGTTGGCGTTTTGTGTCGGAGTTGTAACAATAAACATTCGTGTAAATCTCTAGCACCAACACCGGAAGGCTCTAAATCATGGATAATGTGCAGAATTTTTTCAACTGTTTTTTCATCCGTATAAATACCTTGTGTAAACGCCATATCATCAACAATATCAGAAACGCTTCGACGCAAATAACCATCATCATCAATACTTCCAACCAAAAATTCAGCAATATCACGTTGTTCATCCGTTAAGATAAAAGTATTTAACTGATTGATTAAATCTTGGTGAAAACTTGTCGGTGCTGCAAATGGCATTTCACGGTCATCATCATCATCGCTATAATTATTGGTCTGAAGCTTATAGTCAGGAGTTTCATCATTGCTTAAATATTCATCAATGTTGATTTCGTCAGTTTCGATGTTTTCGCTGCCTTCATAATCATCATATTCGTCATTGTTGTCAAACTCATCTTTTTCATACAATTCATCATCTTCTTCTTTTCCGCTTTCCAATGCCGGATTTTCAACCATTTCCTCCTTGAGTCGTTGCTCAAATGCTTGTGTAGGCAATTGTATCAACTTCATCAACTGAATTTGTTGAGGTGATAGTTTTTGTGATAATTTTAGATTTAGAAACTGCTTTAACATTGTCTTTGTTGTATGTTATAAGTTGTGGGTTGTGAGTTGAAGTTAACATAGAACCTACAACTTACAACCTAGAACATTTTTAAAATTCTGCATTTTGTGGCGTTCTTGGAAATGGAATTACATCGCGGATGTTGGTCATTCCCGTTACAAACAACACCAATCTTTCAAATCCTAAACCGAAACCTGAATGAACAGCTGAACCGAATCTTCGGGTATCTAAATACCACCAAAGTTCTTCTTCGTCAATTCCTAAGGCTTTCATTTTTTCAACCAGAACATCGTAACGTTCTTCTCTTTGTGAACCTCCAACGATTTCTCCGATACCAGGGAATAATATATCCATAGCGCGAACGGTTTCTTTACCAGGTTCGGTATTGTCGTTCAAACGCATATAAAACGCTTTAATATTTGCGGGATAATCAAATAAAATCACCGGACATTTAAAATGTTTTTCAACTAAATACCTTTCGTGTTCTGATTGTAAGTCGGCTCCCCATTCGTTTATGATGTAATTAAATTTCTTCTTTTTATTCGGAGTAGAATCTCTTAAAATATCAATGGCTTCGGTATAAGAAACTCGTTTGAAATTATTCTCTAAAACGAAATTTAATTTCTCTAACAAACTCATCTCACTTCTTTCCGCTTGTGGTTTTTGTTTTTCTTCTTCCGCTAAACGACTTTCTAAAAACTTCAAATCGTCTTGACATTTATCCATAGTATATTTAATAACGTATTGGATAAAATCTTCTGCCAAATCCATATTGTCATTCAAATCATTGAAAGCCACTTCCGGTTCAATCATCCAAAATTCCGCTAAGTGACGGGATGTATTTGAATTCTCTGCACGGAAAGTAGGTCCGAAAGTATAAATTTGACCCAATGCCATGGCGAATGTTTCACCTTCCAACTGACCAGAAACGGTTAAGTTTGTGTGTTTTCCAAAGAAATCTTTTTTGTAATCGATGTTTCCTTCTTCGTTTTTTGGTAAATTGTCTAATGGCAATGAAGTTACCTGAAACATTTCTCCAGCACCTTCAGCATCAGCTCCTGTAATAACCGGCGTATTTACATATACAAATCCTTTTTCCTGAAAATACGTATGAACGGCATGAGCCAAAACGGAACGTACTCTCATAATCGCTCCGAAAGCATTAGTTCGAACTCTTAAATGCGCATTTTCACGCAAGAACTCCAATGAATGTTTCTTTGGTTGCATCGGGAATTTCTCAGCATCAGAATCGCCCAAAATTTCTAATTTAGAAACTTGGATTTCGTATTTCTGTCCAGCACCTTTGCTTTCTACCAAAGCTCCAATTACCGAAACAGCGGCTCCAGTTGTGATTCTTTTCAATGTTTCTTCAGGTGTGTTTTCAAAATCAACAACACACTGAATATTATTTATTGTCGAACCATCGTTCAGCGCTATAAATTGATTGTTTCTAAAAGTTCTTACCCAACCTTTTGCATTTACTTCTGAAATTGTAGTTTCACTGTTAAGTAAGCTTTTAACTTTTGTATGTTTCATTTATATATCAGATATTAAATTTTAAATAGTAGATGTTATAATCTAAACGCAAATATAAATTATTTATTGTTCTTTTCCAGTTCGTCTATTTCCTCATCAGAGCGTTCCAAAATATCGATTGTTGGTTCTGGTAAATCTTGTTGATTCGCCAAAGTTTTATTCAAGGTCAGAACCAATGATGGTAGCAAAACCAAATTAGACAACATTCCGAAAAATAAGGTTAGTGCAACTAATCCACCTAAAGCAACCGTTCCGCCAAAACTCGATAACATAAATACCGAGAATCCGAAGAACAAAATGATTGAAGTATAGAACATGCTGATTCCGGCATCGTCAAACGTGGCAAAAACGGATTTCTTTATTTTCCAATCGTTGCGCGATAATTCCAGTCGGTATTGTGCCAAAAAGCGTAAGGTATCATCGACCGACATTCCAAAAGCAATTCCGAAAACTAATAACGTTGAAGGTTTTAACGGAATACCCAAAAAGCCCATCAATCCGGCCGTCATTAATAAAGGTAGAAGATTTGGAATTATCGAAACCAAAACCATCTTGAACGATCGGAACATAATAGCAACCAAAGCTCCGGTTAGGAAAAAGGCAAACAATAATGACGACAGTAAATTGTCCAATAAATAGTTAGTTCCTTTTTGGAATACCGATGCTTTCCCCGTTATGATAACTTCATATCTTGGTGAAGGGAATAATTTATTCACTTTATTTCTAATATGTGCTTCAATAGCTTCCATTCGTTCGCCGTTTTCGTCTTTGATAAATGTTGTCATTCTCGCTACTCTTCCATCTGCAGTAATATAACTTTTCAGTTGATTGTCTTTGTTGTTTTTGAGTGAGTTTTTGATATAGGGCAATAGGAAAATTTCTTCTTGAGATGTTGGCAAGGTGAAAAAATCCGGATTTCCATTGTAATACGCTTGATTGAAGCTTTTAGCAATATTTACGACAGACAATGGTTTTGAAAGCTCAGGAATATCGGTAATCGTGTGTTCCAATTCTTCCATTTTTCTGAGATTAGAAAGCTTCATTGCACCATTCTTTCTTTTGGTATCAATCATGATTTCCAAAGGAAGCACCCCATCAAATTCCCTTTCGAAGAAACGAATATCATCAAAAAACGCTGTCTTTTTAGGCATGTCTTCCAATATGCTTCCCGAAACCTTGATTTTGTAGATACCGATAATTCCAAAAACAAGCAAACAAACAGCAGTAATATATACGCCAATCCGGTTGTATTTTACAGTGTTTACAATCCATCTCAAAAATGAAGTTAAAGATTCACGTTCTAAATGTCCGAGATGTCTCTGAATTGGGGGCGGAATATAACTGAAGAAGACAGGAATAATGAGCAAACTCAGTAAATAGATAGCCAATATATTTATGGTGGTTACTACGCCAAATTCTCTCAACAATACATTATTGGTTATTATAAATGTTGCAAAACCAACTGCCGTTGTAATATTGGTCATCAATGTTGCCGTACCGGTTTTGGTAATTACACGCTGTAAGGCTTTGGCTTTATTGGAATGTTTGTGGTATTCCTGATGGTATTTATTGATAAAGAAAATACAATTTGGTATTCCGATTACGATAACCAATGTTGGGACTAAAGCAGTTAACACTGTAATCTCGTAACCCAATACGCCAATAATTCCAAACGACCACACTACACCTATAATTACGACAATAAGTGACGCCATTGTTGCTCTGAACGAACGGAAAAAGTAATAGAAAATCAGCGAAGTGATAAGCAAAGCGGCGCCAATAAACAATCCAATTTCGTCGATAATGGTTTTGGCATTCAGTGTTCGGATGTAAGGCATACCTGAAGTATGTAATTCGATTCCGGTTGTTTTTTTAAATTTGTTCAGCGCCGGAATTAAATTGTTTAAAATGTATTCCTTTCGGGCTTTCGTATTGACAATTTTTTTGTCTAAGTAAATGGCAGAGCGGATTGCACCCGTTTTTTTGTTGAACAGCAAACCTTCATAAAAAGGCAGCTTGGTGAATATTTCTTTTTGAATTTGTTTTAGATACTTATCATCCTGAATTTTGCTATTATCCACCAATGGTTTTAATTCGAATTTTTCAAGCGAATCATTTTTGGTAAGCTTTTGCAGATTATCTACGGAAACGACCAGACTCACTTCTTTACTTGACTTGATAGTATTCATCAAATCGCGCCATTCACCATAAACTTTCGGGGTAAATAGTTTTTTGTCTTTAGTAGCAATGACAATTAGATTTCCTTCTTCACCAAAATGACTCAGGAATTTGTCGTAATCTACATTTACTTTGTCGTCAGCAGGTATTAAATTGGCTTCAGTTTGTGTAAACCGTATGTATTTGAATTGCGTTATGAGCATTCCTGTAGCGACAAGAATACCAACTATAATAGCAATACGATTTCTTAAGATTATCCGAGCGATAAATTCCCAAAAACCAATACCTAACAACTTTTTCATAAGTCCAAAATGGGTTGCAAAGGTAATCAAAACGACAAAAGAAGTTGTCGATTTGCATAAAGATTTCGTTAATTTATGAGACTTTAAATGACTATTTTTAAATAATTGTTAATAGCTTAAAAAAAAATAAAAAAATTAGCTTGTTTTTAGCATCTTTGTATGAATAAGCAGTAGCTATTTTTGGATGAGAAATTTTAAAAACTCTTTATTTTATATTTTCATTACGGGTGGATTCATCTATTTGATGTATAGAATTGTTGAACAAGGCAAACTGTTGGAAGTTGGCAGAAAAATTGTTTCTCCATCATCCAACGATAGTCAGTGGGTTCAGTTCCTTTCTTCCTTATTTCACAATTTACAGCATCCATTAGCATTGTTGTTATTCCAAATTATTACGATTGTTTTGGTGGCCCGAATTTTTGGCTGGATTTTCAGAAAAATTGGGCAACCTTCTGTTATTGGTGAAATCATTGCCGGAATTGTACTTGGTCCATCTCTTTTTGGATTGTACTTTCCTGATATGAAAGAGGCGTTGTTCCCTCTTGCTTCTCTTGGAAATCTTCAATTGTTGAGTCAGATTGGTTTAATTCTTTTCATGTTTGTTGTGGGTATGGAATTAGACTTGAAAGTTCTTAAAAATAAAGCCAACGATGCAGTTGTAATTAGTCATGCGAGTATTGTAATTCCGTTTGCTTTGGGAATTGGATTGTCTTATTACATCTATCATCAGTTTGCGCCGGCTGGAGTTGAATTTTTGTCATTTAGTTTATTTATGGGAATTGCTATGAGTATCACTGCATTTCCGGTCCTTGCACGTATTGTTCAAGAGCGAGGCATTCACAAAACCCGATTAGGAACCATTGTGATCACTTGTGCAGCAGCAGATGATATTACAGCCTGGTGTTTATTGGCAGCAGTTATTGCCATCGTAAAAGCAGGGAGTTTTGTTAGTTCTTTGTATGTTATCGGCTTATCTGTTGGTTATGTTCTAATGATGCTTTTTGTGGTGAAACCATTTTTAAAGCGAATAGGGGAGTTATATGCAAAAAAAGATAACATCAAAAAATCGGTTGTTGCTATATTTTTTCTGACCCTTATTGTTTCATCTTATTTAACTGAAATCATTGGTATTCATGCATTGTTTGGTGCTTTTATGACGGGAGTCATTATGCCAGACATCGCAAAATTTCGAAATGTTTTTATCGAAAAAGTAGAAGATGTTTCTCTGATTTTATTATTGCCGTTGTTCTTTGTTTTTACAGGATTACGAACAGAAATTGGATTAATAAACGAACCTCATTTGTGGAAAATTACTGGATTTATTATTCTAGTAGCTGTAGCCGGGAAATTCTTTGGAAGTGCTTTGGCGGCAAAATTTGTTGGACAAAGTTGGCGCGATAGTTTGACCATTGGTGCATTGATGAATACGCGTGGATTGATGGAGTTGGTTGTGTTGAACATTGGTTACGAACTTGGGGTGCTTTCACCAAAAGTGTTTACTATGATGGTTATTATGGCTTTGGTTACAACTTTTATGACTGGTCCCGCATTAGATTTAATCAATTTTATTTTTAAAACCAAAGACGTCATAATTCCCTCAGAGGTTAAAAGGAGTTCTGATTATAATATTCTGATTTCGTTTGGCAACAATCAAAAGGGGAAATCGCTGTTGCGTTTGGCAAACAGTCTCATCAAAAAACAACCAGATTCTTCGAATGTAACTGCTATGCATTTAACGGCAAGTGATGAAATGCATTCTTATAATTTGGAAGAATATGAAAAGGAAACCTTTGAACCTATTGTAAAGGAATCTAAAAAATTAGACCAACCTATTACCACTATCTTTAAAGCAACTAATGATATGGAAACCGATATTGCTGACATTGCCCATCAAGGAAACTATGATTTAGTATTGGTTGGTTTAGGAAAATCTATTTTTGAAGGAACTCTATTGGGAAAAGTACTTGGTTTTACCACAAGAATTATCAACCCGGATAGATTATTGGATAAATTTAAAGGTAAAGAAGGGTTGTTTGAAAATTCACCTTTTGATGACAGAACTCGATTGATTATTTCTAAGACAAAAACGCCACTTGGGATTTTTATCGATAAAGATTTACATGAAGTTCAAAAAGTTTTTGTTGGATTATATAGTATTGGTGATGTGTTCCTAATAGATTATGCCCAAAAATTGATACATAACAATAATGCCATTGTAACCATTTTGGACAACAATGGACATACTAAAAACAATTTTACAATCCAAAACTCTTTAGTAGCCTTAGAAGAAAAACATCCAAATAATTTTGAAGTTTTCCAACCTAATCAAATTAACAAACCGTTTTTATTAGAACAAGACTTGGTAATTTTTAGTTTAGAAACATGGAAAAAACTTATTGAAGATGAGGTTTCTTGGTTGACTGATGTTCCTTCGGTTTTGATTATAAAGCCGTAAAGTATTTTCAAAACACATTATTGGTTTTTATAGCCATTGTTAAATTAAGTTCTTAACAGTGCGTTAACTTACCTTTTATAAAATTAACAATAAATATACTTTTAAACTATCATAGTATAACAATTAGTTAATTTTTAAATAACTACCATCCTTTCTTCAGATTATAATTTTGTTTTTTTAAACAAGATATATCATGAAATTAAATTTACGCTCATTTTCAATCCTTTTTATTTTATTTTCTTTTACTTCAATCTATTCTCAAACATCGGGAATTAAAGGCGCTGTTATTGAAGACAAAACAGGTATGCCTTTGCCTGGAGCAACAGTTAAAATTGTAGAATTGAATAAATCAAGAGTTACGGATGCAAATGGAAGTTTTATTTTTTCAAATATAGCACCGGGAACTTATATTGTTAAAGTAACTGCATTAACCTTTCAAGAAAAAGAAATTACTGAAGTTATTGTAGTAGCTGATGATATTTATAATTTAACGATTTCCTTGCTTGAAAAAAATAATCAATTGGACGAAGTTGTTATTAAAGCTCCCACTAAAGCCAAAGTGGAATCGGTTAAGTCATTGCTAACCATGCAAAAAAATAGTGCAACTGTTTCAGATGGTATTTCTGCGGAGACCATTAAACGAACTCCAGACAAGAATACTTCCGATGTTTTGAAAAGAATAAGTGGCGCCAGCATTCAAGACAATCGTTTTGTTATCATAAGAGGATTGAACGATAGATATAACGCATCTTTATTAAATGGATCACCACTTCCAAGTTCCGAATCTGATAGGAAAGCTTTCTCCTTTGATATATTCCCTTCTAACATGCTCGATAACATTATTATCAATAAAACTGCTACTCCTGATCTTCCTGGAGAATTTGCTGGAGGTGTTGTTCAAGTAAACACAAAGTCAGTTCCCGATAAAGATTTTCAAAGCATTTCAGTAGGTTCTGGATACAACACCGTTACTACTTTCAAAGAAGGAAAAACGTATAAGGGCAGCCCAACAGATTGGTTAGGATTTGATAATGGAACACGTGATTTTCCTTCTGCAATTCCAAGTACAGCAGTGTTTAACACCTTAACTCCTACAGAAAGATCGGAGATAGCGAAAACATTCGAATATGATTGGAGTATTAAAAACGAAGCATTTAAACCCAATACTAGTTTTCAATATTCTATAGGTAGAAATTATGACATAAAGGATAAGGTTTTTGGGTTTATGTTTTCGGCTACTCATAACTTAACCAATAATATCAATGAGTTTGTTGATAATGATTTTGAAGAAACTGGAACTGAAGAACCGTCTGTTCTAACAACAAAATATATAGGAGCCAATTTTTCACAACAAGTCTTAACAAGTGCTTTAGCCAATTTTTCATTCAAATTTAACCAAAATAACTCTTTAACCTTCAAAAATATATTAAGTCTCAATTCTAGAGATTTAGTTATTATTAGACAAGGTAAGGAAGATGTAAATGATGTACCAATATTTGATGAAGACATTAGATGGTTTACAAGCAATAGAATTTATTCAGGTCAATTGGGTGGTGAACACTATTTGCCTTCATCAAAAATTAAAATTGGATGGTCTGCTTTTTATAGCGATATTTTTCGCAACATTCCTAATTTAAGAAACAATAGATATTTTACTAGTGACCCTACTGACCCTGCTTCAACCCCTACTGCAGTAATGCAAGCAAATATAGGAGGATTTGATTATGCTGGAGGGATGTTTTTTTCAGAAAACAAAGAAAATATTAGTGGTGGAAAATTTGATATTAGCAAGAAATTTACTATAGGAGAGGACTTTACCAATGAAATAAAAACGGGAGCTTTTGTACAAAGTAGAGATAGGGATTTTTTTGCTCGACAGTTGCAATACAATCAGTTATTAGATAATGGAAGTTTTGACAGTTCTTTGTTAACGTTGCCCAATGAAACTATTTTTAATGTAGAAAACATGGGCGTACTTTCTCCAGGAGTTAATGGATTTACCTTATTTGAATTGTCAAAATTATCCGATGCTTACCAGGCAGGTTCTCAACTGAATGCGGGTTATTTAATGTTAGACAACCGATATAAAAAATTTAGATTGGTTTGGGGTGTCAGAATGGAAGATTTTACCCAAACTCTTAATGCAAGGACCGATCAAAAAATTATTAATTCAAAAACTAATCAAGTAGATTTTTTACCTTCAGCTAATTTAATTTTTTCAATTAATTCTAAGAAGAATTTG
>CANKLK010000062.1 GCA_947482805.1 Flavobacteriaceae bacterium | reverse complement strand
TAGAAATAAAGTAATTACTATTTTTTTCATCGTTTTAAATTTTTTTTTCAAATATAACAAAAAGAATACCAATTAAATATCGACTATCTTACATCTTGCATTAATTTTTTAACAAATGGAGAGATAATAATTAATAGAATACCAGCGATAAGCGCATAAATGGCTAATTGTTCATAGCCATCAGCATACGTATTCAATTTTTCAAGATTAGAGGAGTTTTCAGAAGCTTCCGCAATATTGGCTCCTAATAACCCTGCAAAATATTGTCCATATGCGCTAGCTAAAAACCACATTCCCATTATTACCGCTTGTAGTTTTTGTGGCGATAATTTGGTCATGGCACTCATCCCAATGGGTGATAAACACAGTTCTCCAAAAGTGATGACAAACCATCCGAAAGTAAATAAATTTAATGATGTCTTTCCGTCAGCACTAGCAAAGAATTTTGTATAATAAAATATCCAAAAACCAGCAGCTAAAAACAAAAATCCTAAGCCAAATTTTACAACTGTATTGGGCTCAATTTTTTTCTTAGCCATCCAAATCCATAAAACCCCTAGCAATCCTGCAAATATGATAACAAATAATGCTCCGGATGAGTTGTTTACTCCATTTGGATCTAGTTCAACTCCCAACAAATTATTATGTAAATTATTGGCAGCAAACAAACTTAAAGAGCCACCACTTTGCTCATAAAATGCCCAAAAAAATATAGAAAAAATTATAAATACTAAAGCCGCGAACAATTTTTTGTTTTCAACAGCCGAGAAATTTCGCATCTCATAAAACAAATATAGAATGGATGCTGGACCAATTATCATCATAAAATAATCCGTATAAACCGTATTAGCTACCATCAAAATAATGATTGGGATTAAAGCTAATGATCCTATATAGGTTAATACTTCATATATTTTTCTCTTTGATTTTTCAACAGTAACTAAAGGAGACAATCCTATTTCACCCAAACTTTTTTGTGTTTGTGTAAAGGTTAGCAAACTAATAATCATTACTACAGCCGCAAAACCAAAGGCATAATTCCATCTCATGTTTTCTGGAACGAATCCTGACCAAAGCGTTCCATTGGCTACTGCAATACAGACATAACCCCCAAGTAAAGCTCCAAGATTTATTCCGGCATAAAACAAAGAAAAACCAGCATCGCGTCTCACATCGCCATCTTTATATAATTGCCCAACCATCGAAGAAATATTAGGTTTAAAAAATCCTGTGCCTACAATGGAGAAACCTATGCCTGTAAAAAATAACTCTTTCGGACTAACCGCCAAAATGATACTTCCAATAATCATCAAAATACCACCCCAAAAAAGTGACTTTCTTAAACCTAAAATTTTATCAGCAAACAAACCGCCAATAAATGTAAAGGCATACACCCATGCTTGTGTAGCACCATATTGCAAATTAGCAGTGGTTTCATCCATCTTGAGTTGACTCACCATAAATACGGCCAACATTCCTCGCATTCCGTAAAAACTGAAACGTTCCCACATTTCTGAGAAGAATAAATACCAAAGTTGTTTTGGGTATTTACTTTTGAAATCTTGTATTTGTTCTATTGATTGATTCGTTTCCATAATTAATTTATTCCGTGGTCTTTCATTACTTTATTTAGATTTTTTACTAAAGCAAACATTAAAACTGTCGCAAATAGCAATAAACCAAAGTTAACCCAAAAGAAATTGGCTTTGTCGTCATAAGTATCCCACATACTGGCTAATACTCCCGATAATTTATTTCCGATAGATGTTGCTAAAAACCAGCCGCCCATCATTAATGCCGTTATATTTTTAGGAGATAATTTGGATACAATAGACAATCCCATTGGACTTAAAAATAACTCTCCAATCGTTATTACACCATAATTAGCTACCAACCACCAAACGGATACTTTCTCGGTGCCATTATTTCCAATATGCACTGCCGCAACCATTACCAGAACGGATAATGCCGAAATTAATAACCCGAAAGCGATTTTGGTTGGTGTTGATGGCTCCTTTTTTCTGCTTCTTAAGTAAGTGAAAAACGCAACAACCAATGGTGTTAAAATAATAACCCAACCCGGATTGATAGATTGACTTAAACTTGTTACCCATACGCTAATGGTATTTCCTTCTTGGGGTAATGTCTCTTTTGAGGCATTTCTGAAGTAAATAGGATAATCGACTACTTTTTTTACCTCGCCATTTTCTTTTTGAAGGCGAAATTTTTCGTCATATAATTCTGTTTCTGCTTTTTTGAATTCGATTTCTTTTGATTGTACTAATGTTGAAAACACTGTTTTAGTAGTTCCCGTTACTTCTCTATCGGTATATCTATCTGCCCAAGTATTTAAAGCAGAACCGTTTAATTTAAATACTGCCCAAAATAAAATCACTACGGCAAAAATGGAAAGTAAAGCGCCTATTTGCCTTTTATCCTCAACTTTTGCTTTGAAATACAAACTTCCATAAAAGTAAATAACTGGAAGACATGCAAAAATAAAAGCATCGGTGCTATCAGAACCAAAAATGGCACTATCCAAATTAATATCCGATTGAACTCCTTTTATCAACCAACCAATTACTCCAAAAACAACGGATGGAACTAAAATATACAATACAATTTTAGAAAATGGCATATCGCCTTCTTGAATTCCTTTCTTTTCGGTTTTATCACCATAGTGTTTTGTTCCAATTAAAAAAACAATAACCCCTATAAACATTCCTACTCCAGCTGCCATAAATGCATAATGCCAACCCAAAAGAATTTGCAATGCAGCACCAAAGAAATTACAAATAAAAGCACCTACATTAATTCCCATATAGAAAATATTGTATCCTTCGTCTTTCTTTTCTTTGTATTGGTCGTCATTGTAGAAATTACCTAAAAGTGTAGAAATATTAGGTTTGAAAAATCCATTTCCTACAATTACTAATGTCATGGCAACATAGAGCATCACAATATCATGTATTCCCATCATGAAATAACCGGCTCCCATCATCAATCCACCAAGAACAATTGATTTTTTATATCCCAAATATCGATCAGCAACCAAACCACCAATAAATGGTGTTAAGAATACTAAAGCGATAAAAGTTCCGTATAAATCGGAAGCTTCTTTTTCGGTCATTGCAAAACCAGCTTCAACATCTTTGAGATATAATGTAAAAATTCCGATCATTAAATAATAACCAAAACGTTCCCACATTTCAGATAAAAATAAATAAGGTAGTGCTTTTGGGTGACTTTTCCACATAATTTATTAGTTTAAATAAAAAACCTCCAAGAAATATTGGAGGTTTGAAAGATATAAAAATATTTTTAAAAGAGTTTATCTGTTTTCAACTTCTAAATCAACTCCTTCAACATGGTCATTATGCATTCTTTTTTCAAGCCAAGAACTTAAGACAAATAATATAGCCGCGGCAGTTCCGGACATAATAATAAATAACACAAAAAACTCATAAAGGTTTGTGATTTCAAATCCTAAAAAATGAGTTGAACCACCAGTTCCGTCTTCGCCACCTGGAATTAAAGCACTTAATGTTCCGGCAAATTTATTAGCCGCTGCATTTGCTAAAAACCATGTTCCCATCATTAAAGAAGACAAACGTAATGGTGCTAATTTAGAAACCATTGATAATCCGATTGGCGATAAGCATAATTCACCGATTGTATGAATCACATATAAACCAATTAACCACCACATTGACACTTTATCTCCTAAACCTAAACCTTTTACAGCTATTGCTATTACAACATATCCCATTGCTACTAATCCTAATCCAATTGCCATTTTTTTAGGTGATGATGGCTCTAATTTTCTTGCATATAAAAATCCCCAAACAATAGTCATAATTGGTGCCAATGCAATAACTGCTAATGGATTTACCGATTGAAAATAAGACGCCGGCATTTCCCAACCAAAAAGTGTTCTTTCTGTTTGTCTATCAGCAAATAAGGTTAAAGAAGCTCCTGCTTGTTCAAAGGCTCCCCAAAAGAAAATAACGAAAAAAGCCAAGATAAAAATTACGGTTATTCTTTGGGTTTCTATTTTAGACAAACTTTTATCACTAAAAATCAATATGGGCATTGCCACCATCGAACCATAAATAAAGTAACTGATAACATCTACATCGCTACCAACAATTTGTTTGAAATTTAACATAAAGAAGATAATTGCAATTGATCCTACAATCATCCCAATGCTTTGTATATTTAAACTTTTTACTGGTAAACCAATGTGCTTTCCTTCTTCAGAAATCAAGTATTTTTTTTGACCTAGAACAAACGCAACAAGACCTATTAACATTCCTATTCCAGCGGCTAAAAATCCCCATTTAAAATCCATAGAACCACAAACTAAAGGCGAGAAGAATGCTCCTAAATTTATTCCCATATAGAAAATAGTAAAGGCGCTATCAATTCTTCTGTCATTAGCAGGATATAATTGCCCAACCATGGTTGAAATGTTTGGTTTAAAGAAACCATTTCCTATAATAATAGCTGTCAATCCCATCCACATCAATGAAACTCCACCATTAGCTCCAGCAGAAGCACTGAAAAACATAAAAAACTGACCAATTGCCATTAGCAATCCGCCTATTACAATACTTCTTCTGTTTCCAAGGAATTTATCACAAAGATATCCTCCTAAAAGTGGTGTTAAATAAACTAAACCAGTGTAACTTCCATAAATTTCAGATGCATCAGCATCTTTCATTAATAGTACTTTTGTCATAAATAGGATGAAAATGGCTCTCATTCCATAATAACTAAATCGTTCCCACATTTCGGTGAAGAAAAGGAAGTATAATCCTTTTGGATGTCCTGTTTTTACTGTAGTTTCATTCATTTTGTTTGGTTATTGGTTAATTATAATTTTTCTTTAATAAAATTTGTCATTTTGTTATACAATTGAATTCTGGTTTTTCCTCCGTAAATCCCATGATTTTTATCAGGATAAATAGCCCATTCAAATTGCTTGTTGGCTTGAACCAATGCTTCTACCATTTGCATGGTGTTTTGTACATGTACATTGTCATCAGCACTTCCGTGAATTAATAAAAAGTTGCCATTTAGTTTTGAAACAAAATTTATTGGCGAATTGTCATCATAACCACTCGCATTTTCTTGAGGCGTTTGTAAATAACGCTCTGTATAAATGCTATCGTAAAAACGCCAGTTGGTTACAGGTGCTACAGCTATTGCCATTTTGAAAACTTCGTCACCTTTAAACAGACAATTGCTAGACATGAATCCGCCATACGACCAGCCAAATATACCAATTCTAGATTTATCTACATACGAATAGTTCCCTATGACTTTTGCGGCATCTATTTGATCTTCTACTTCTAATTTTCCGAGTTGTTTTTGGGTTACTTTTTTGAAAGCTGCACCTTTAAAACCAGTTCCTCTTCCATCAACACAAACCGTGATATATCCTTGTTGTGAAAGAATCATAAACCAATAATCGTTTGCGGTATTCCATTTATTATCGACTTGTTGCGAACCAGGACCTGAATATTGATACATAAAAACTGGGTATTTTTTATTAGCATCAAAGTCTTTTGGTTTTATCATCCAAGCATTTAATTTATTGCCTTTTTCAGTAGTGATTTCAAAGAATTCTTTAGCAGGCAGATTGTATTTTATAAGTTTATCGGCTAATGCTTTGTTGTCAATAATGGATTGAATTTGTTTTCCATCTTTAGCATTATTAAGGGTATACACTGTTGGTTTTGTGGCACTAGAATAGGTATTGATGAAGTATTGAAAATTGGGACTGAAAGTAGCTGAGTTGGTTCCAATTTGAGATGATAGTTTTACTTTATTTTTTCCATCCAACCCTATTCTGTATACATCTCTGATTGTAGAACCATTTTCTACCGATTGATAGAAAACTGTTTTTGTCTTTTCGTCCAAACCATAATAAGCGGTAACTTCCCAATTGCCTTTTGTGACTTGATTTTTCAACTTCCCTGTTTTATCATATACATAAATATGATTAAAACCGTCTTTTTCCGATGTCCAAATAAAACTGTTATCCTTTAAGAATGTTAAATTATCGGTAACGTCAATGTAAGCTTTATCTTTTTCGTTTAAAACTACTTTTGAAGTTGCGGTAGTACCATCAATGAAAAGCAAATCTAAATTATCTTGATGTCTATTTAACACTTGCGTACAAAGAACATTAGCATCGTTGGTCCATTTCATTCGTGCGATATAAAAATCATTATAGTTCCCTAAATTAACTTCTTTAGAACTACCCGTATTTACATCATAAACAAACAAAGAAACTTCAGAATTCTTTTCTCCTGCTTTTGGATATTTAAATGTTTCCATTTTTGGATATAATTCTTTTTGAAAAATAGTCATCGAAAACTCGGGCACTTGACTTTCATCAAAACGGATGTAGGCCAATTTTTTACTGTCTGCACTCCAATCATAAGCTCTAACGAAAGCAAATTCTTCTTCATAAACCCAATCGGTAATACCATTAATAATGTTATTCTTTTTTCCATCTGTGGTAACTTGGGTAATTTTTTCTGAAGCAATATCATATATAAAAAGATTGTTTTCTTTGGAAAAACCTATTTTTAAACCATCGGGAGAAAAGGTTGGCTCCTGCAATTGGGATGCTATTTTTGTCAATTTTTTAGAAGCCAAATTATAAAGGAAATAATCAGCTGTAAAAGAATATCTAAATATTGCATTGGTGTTATTGGCAATTAAAAGTTGTTTTTCATCTTTACTGAAAACAAAACTATCAATACCGTCAGCAAGTGCAGGGAAGTTTTTAGTATCAACAATAGTGTTTATCTTCTGAAGTGTTGCAAAATCATATAAATCAAGTTGCATACTTCTTGAACTCCTATCAAAGTTTAGGACAGTATATTGATTACTGTTTTTCATGGCGAAGAGTTCGTCCATGGTCTCCGTTCTAAAGGCACCCGAATAAATTTCTTCTACTGTAAGTTTTTGTTGGGCTATTAAATTAAAACCCGATAAAAATAATACTACGAATACTAGTTTTGATTTCATTAAAATTGAATTTTAAAAAACGGTCAATTTTAGTGAAAAAAATATAAATAACGGCACTTTTTTGTGTTAAATGCAATTTTTAAAATTACTTGTCTTATAGTTTTGTAAAAATATTTTTGTTAGGAAGAAAATATAATGCCCATTTTTAAAAGTAAATAGGTTGGTAATATTAATTTTATTGTCGGTAAGAGCTTAAATTTTATTTTTTGTAACCAATTAACAAAAGATGTTTTTGACAATTAAAGGATTTTATTATTTTTTCGTTCATTCGCCAAGTTAGTTAACTCATGAGTAAAAGAATCTAAGGTCTCTGTACTTTCTTTAATATAACTAACAATCTCATAAACCTCGTCAACACTGTTTGTTGTGATATTTAACAAATTAGAAAGCCCGATAATGTTTGCAACGGAATGTCTAAATTTATGTGAAAGAGTAAATAATATTTCTTCAAGGTCAATTATATGTTGTTGAAGTGCAAGCGAATGTTTTATCTCTTTTTTTAATAATTCTTCAGCACTTAGCTTGACTTTAGTTTCCAATTCATTATTAGTATTGATGAGTTCTTTCTCGTAACGCTTTCTTGTCTCTAGGCTATTTAAAATTTTTGAATACATCGTTAGTACTTCATATTCTTTTTCTGAAATATCACTGTAATGATAAACATAATCAAACCCCACAAAACCGTAACATATATCTTCGTTAAAAATAGGAACTGTAATTAAACTCACTATAGATTGCGGAGCGAGTATTTTTTTTAACTCATTGTCGTCATCCAAAGCTTGTACATTTTCTATAATTAACCGATCACCTTTTTTGTGAGTATTTACCCAATCAGGAATAAGATTGATTGGGATGCTTTGAAGATTTTCAATTTCCGCACTAATACCAGTGTTGCACCATTCATGTGTGTTGCTGCACGTTTCATTATCCCAATCATAAAGAAATATATAGGATCTGTCAGCGTTGACAAACAAACCAATTAGTTCAAGGGATTCTTGAACTTTATCATAATCGTCAATAAGTGATTTCTCGAGGTATAAAGTAGAGATTTGTAATAATAATTCATAAATGCTGTTTAACCCTTTAAGCTTGTTACTGATTTTGTTTTCAGTTTGCTTTTGATTAGCTTGCTCAATTGCTTTATTTACTGTGATATCAAAAACGAAATCACTTATATCTATCGGCAAATATCCGTAAGAACTGATGTTTCTTACTGTATATAATTCTTTCTCTGAGGTATCTTTTGAATATAAAAAAATAATTGGCGTTTGAGAGACAATAATTGTAGAATTAAAAAAATCGTCAATATTTACTGTAGTGTTTAAGTCAAATAGTATCAAGTCAAAATTTATACTATCGGTTTTTGAATGCTTGGTTGCATTATAAAATTCTATTTCATAGTTGTTGTCAAGAAATAACTTTCTAGCAGCGTTAAAGTGATAAAAGTCACTTCCTACAAAAAACAATTTAATTATTTTGTTCATGCATTCTATTAATGAGTTAAACAAAAATATAAATATTTTAAAGATACACACAAAAATATTGTATTAATTGCTATTATTTAAGATAATATAAAAAACGCAACATTTTTGTTGTAAAATTCACACAAAATATAACCCAAATTTTAAGTAAGTACTAAATCAATTCCAGGATAAAAGCCTAAAAACCTGTCCTAGTTTTTTAGTTAACAGACCTTTGAAAAAGGTTTTATATTTAGATTAAAGTTCAATATTAAACCTCAATCCAAAATAACCAATCAAACAAAATAGGCAAAAGTGTTTTAAAAAAATTTGAACCCTAAATCTAAAAAGAAATACACCAAAACACAAATAAGGAGCAAATTGTACGTTTTTCTTTTATTGAAATTACACGGGAAATTACACAGGAGAAAAAAACCCTTGAAAATCAAAGGATTATCAAGGGTTTAAGTGGTACCTCCAGGAATCGAACCAGGGACACATGGATTTTCAGTCCATTGCTCTACCAACTGAGCTAAGGTACCTTTTTAATGCGGGTGCAAATATAGAATGATTTTTAATTTATCCAAAACAAATACTAAAAAAAAACTATTCGTAACTTTGAAGACCAAAAACATTCCTATGCTTTTAACCATTGATGTTGGAAATACTCGAATCAAAGCCGCTGTATTTGAACAAAATAGACTTTTAGAACTTTTTGTTTTTACCCAAGAGACTCTTTTAACAGAAACTGAACATATCCTAAATACGTTTCCAAAAATCAAAAAATTAGTTGTCGCTTCAGTAGGAAACATAGAAAAAGAATTGTTTTTGTTGTTAGAAAACATAGTCGAAATTCATTTTATAACGCACGAAAGTAATTTACCATTTACTAATTTATACAGCACTCCAACAACACTAGGAATTGACAGAATGGTTTTGTCGGCAGGCGCTGTTTTACAATTCCCAAATCAAAATCGTTTAGTTATCGACACCGGAACCTGCATAACGTATGACTTTATTGATGAAAATGACAATTATCTCGGCGGCGCCATTTCTCCAGGCCTTCGTTTGCGTTATGAAGTATTGCACCAGCAAACAGCAAAATTGCCTTTGCTAACAAACAGTTATCCTGAAAATTTTATTGGAAATTCTACTCAAGAATCAATTCATTCCGGAGTAATAAATGGTGTTCTTTTGGAAATTGATGGATTTATTGAACTTTACAAAACCCAATACCCTAAATTTATCATAATTTTAACGGGTGGCGACACAGAATTTTTGGCTATGCGATTAAAAAATACCATATTTGCCAATTCAAATTTCCTGTTAGAAAGTTTGAACCAAACATTTCAATACAATCAAAATGATTAAAAAAATTATAGTAAGCATCTGTTTACTTTTTTCATTAGCAATTTTTGCTCAAGAAAGCACATCTTCCCCTTATTCTTTTTACGGAATCGGCGATATTAAATTTAAAGGATCTGTCGAAAATCGTTCCATGGGAAGCATTTCTGTTCTTCAGGACAGTATTCATATAAACATTCAAAATCCGGCTCAATTGGCATGTTTAAAACTAACAGGACTTGCTCTTGGCGGAACATACGCTAATACAAAATCTAAAACAGAAACTCAAGAAGCAAAAGCGCGAAGAACATCTTTAGATTATATGATCGTCGGGATTCCGGTTGGTAAAGTTGGAATTGGATTTGGGCTTATTCCTTATTCTTCAGTTGGATATAAAATAGGAAGAACAGCCTATGTTACCAACAACAATAATGACACTATTAGAAGTATTATTTCAAGAAACAACGGAATTGGTGGGGTTAACAAAGTTTTTTTAGGTTTTGGATACCGTCTTACTAAAAATATAAATATTGGTGGTGATTTACAATATAATTTTGGAACCATAGAAACGAATAGTTTACAATATCAAACGGATTTGCAATATGGCTCAAGAGAAAACAATGTTTCTGATTTGCGAGGCGTTAATTTTGATTTAGGTATAACCTATCAGACAAAAGTAAACTCAAAATATTCTTTCTTTAGTAGTTTGGCTTATACGCCAGAAGCGGTATTAACCTCCGGTAATAGTCGTAATATTGAAATTGTTCAACTTTTAAGTACAAGTGCTGTAAGCGTAATCGAAAGACAAAACATATCGGTTGAGGATACTAAAATAAAACTTCCGTCAAAATTAAGTTTCGGTTCCGGTTTTGGAGAAGTAAAAAAATGGTTGGTCGGCGGAGAAATTACTTTTATACAAAACAGTGTGATGTCTAATCGTTTTACTGATATTAATGGGGCTACTTTTGAAAATTCCGTTCGTTATAGTCTGGGTGGATTTTTTATACCTAATTATAATTCCTACTCTAGTTATTACAAGAGAATTGTTTATCGTGGCGGTGTGCGTTATGAAAATACAGGTTTAGTTATACAAGATAAATCGATTACTGATTTTGCTGCCAATATTGGTTTAGGAATGCCATTAAGTGGTACATTTACCAACATTAATATCGGACTTGAAATTGGCAAAAGAGGTACAAAATATTACAACTTGGTAGAAGAAAATTATATTAACTTAAGTGTTGGTTTATCATTAAGCGATAAATGGTTTGTGAAACGTAAATTCGACTAAAATTTATAATTATGAAGGCAATTATTTTTATACTTGGCGTTATGTTTATTACTGATAGCAATGCTCAAAAATTTGATTGCCCTTCTAAAATGATGGAATATCAAGACCTTTTTAAGGCAAAAAAAATTGCTGAATCATTTGACACTTGGACTGCTGTCAGCAAAAATTGTCCAAAAGAAAACGAAGCGGTTTATAAGGATGGAATTGAAATTATTCAATACAAAATTGACAATGCAGCTTCTACAGAAGAAAAAGAAAAGTTAGTTCGTGATGTCTTAAAATTGTATGACCAATACAATAAGTACTTTCCTTTAACAACTCAGGATTTTGAAGTGAATAAAGCCATGACTTTGGTTGCTAATAAAATTGATGCAAAAGAAGAAATTTTTACTTTATTAGATCGTGGATTTACCAAAGCTTCTAATAAAGTTACCGCAGTCAATGC
>CANKLK010000061.1 GCA_947482805.1 Flavobacteriaceae bacterium | reverse complement strand
TTAGTTTTGTCTTACCATAGTATTTAGTAGGTTAAGTAATTTATGGTAGATTTGGGGCAAACAGGTGGAAGAGATTCCGCCTGTTTATTTTTTATCACCATATCAAATAAAAAAAACCGACTGCTTTCACAATCGGTTTCATATGGTAAAAAGTAAATTCTTTTTATTTTTTTGTAGCGTATAATCTTGCTACTTCTTCCCAGTTAATTACATTAAAAAATGCTTCAATATAATCCGGACGACGATTTTGATAGTTCAGATAATAAGCGTGTTCCCAAACATCCATTCCTAAGATTGGAAATCCACCACAACCAGTATCTGGCATCAATGGATTATCCTGATTAGGAGTTGAGCAAACTTCAACTTTTCCTCCTTCATTTACACAAAGCCATGCCCAACCTGAACCGAAACGTGTTGCACCGGCTTTTGCAAATTGTGCTTTAAATTCATCAAACGAACCAAAAGCCACATCAATAGCATCGGATAAATCCCCGGAAGGTTTTCCACCACCATTTGGTGACATTACTCTCCAATATAAATTATGATTATAAAAACCACCACCATTATTTCTAATAGCCATGTTTTTCATGTCAAGATTCATCAAAATATTTTCAATTGTTTTTCCTTCTAAATCTGTTCCGGCAATGGCAGCATTTAAATTAGTTGTATAAGCGTTGTGATGTTTGGAATGATGAATTTCCATTGTTCTTGCATCAATATGTGGTTCTAATGCATCGTATGCATAAGGTAATTGAGGTAATTCAAAAGCCATAATATTTTTATTTAAATTAATTTTATAAAAGTAATCCAAAATTATACATTTAACTTTACAAAATGAAATACATTCATGATATAATTATAATTTAAAATTATAGCAGAGCTAAAATGAAATTTGACCTTCAACCAACTCACTTGCATAACGAAAGGATTCGCTTAATCCCGCTTCAAGAAATAGATTTTGACCGATTGTTCGAAGTGGGTTCTAATCCCAAAGTATGGGAACAGCATCCAAATCCGAACCGATATAAATTAGAAGATTTCACTAATTATTTTAAAGGCGCGATAGAATCCAATGGAGCATTTTTAATTTTGGACTCCTTCTCAAATGAAACTATAGGCTGTAGTCGGTATTATGATTACAATGAAAAGGACAGTACAATTTTGATTGGTTATACTTTTATAGGAATAAATTTTTGGGGTAAAGACTATAACAAAGCTTTAAAAAAATTGATGCTCGATTATGCGTTTCAGTTTGTGGACAAAGTGTATTTTCATATTGGAGCATTCAATTATCGCTCGCAAAAAGCCATCGAGAAAATTGGCGCAACCAAAGTAGACGAATTTGAAGTTGAATATTATGGTGAAGTCAGTAAGTTAAATTTCGTTTATCTAATACAAAAAAACTAATGCAAAAACCAGCTTTTTCCATATACGACGCATCGGCAGGTTCCGGGAAAACCTATACCTTGGTAAAGGAATATTTGAAAATTATTCTTGTTTCCAAAAAACCGGATGCTTATCGCAATATTCTTGCCATTACGTTCACCAATAAAGCGGTACACGAAATGAAAAGCCGTGTTTTGGAAAGTCTTTCCCAATTCAGCAGAGAAAACCCTTCGGAAAAAGCACTGCAATTAATGCAGGATATCAGCTCGGACACAGGTTTGAGTTTGAATGCTATTACCGAAAAAGCCAAAAGCATCATCAAAAACTTGATTCACAATTACGCAGCTTTTGATATTTCGACTATTGATAAATTCACACACAAAGTTATTCGCGCTTTTGCACACGATTTGAATCTGCCAATAACTTTTGAAGTTTCCTTGGATACCGAAATTTTGTTAACTGAAGCTGTAGATGCTATCATAGCCGAAGCTGGTAATGATGAAGAATTGACAAAACTGCTAGTTGATTTCACTATGGAAAAAACCGATGATGATAAATCCTGGGATATTTCTAGAGAAATTATGGAAACCGGGAAGTTGATTTTAAATGAAAATAATCGAGAGGAAATCACTCATTTTGACAAAAAGAAAATAACCGATTTTATTGTTATCAAAAATAAACTAACAGAACTCACGAAAGAACTGGAAACCGCTTGCGTTGATTTAGCAAACGATGCACTGTTGCTTATTGAAAATAATGGGATTGATACCAATTCTTTCCCGTATGGTACTTTCCCAAAGCATTTGAATTTTTTAAGAGAAAAAGATAGTAGAGCCAATAACCACCGATTCAGAGAATTTGATGATATTAAAATAAAAAAAGACGCCAAAGACAAGGCTATTATTGAAAGTATAATCCCAAAGCTTTTAGAAATTTTGGATTCTATTTATATCAAAATCGAAAAGCTTTTGTTTTATACCGCCTTTCTAAAAAATATTACGCCACTTTCTCTATTAAATACGTTGAGCAATAAATTAACTGAAATTCAAAAAGAACAAGGAATTTTATCTATAACAGAATTTAACAAATTGATTCACGACCAAATTCAGAATCAGCCGGCACCTTTTATTTATGAGCGTTTGGGTGAAAAATACAAACATTTTTTCATTGACGAATTTCAGGATACTTCCGAAATGCAGTGGCAAAACCTGATTCCATTGATTGACAATGCTACCTCGAGCGAAGATTTACTTGGTGAAAGAGGCAGTTTGCTGATTGTGGGCGATCCAAAACAATCCATTTACCGTTGGCGTGGCGGAAAAGCAGAACAATTTATTGAATTAAGCAAAGACATAAATCCTTTTAACAATCCGGAGAAAGAGTTATTCTCGTTAAAAACGAATTGGAGAAGTTATTCAAATATCATTGACTTTAACAATCAATTTTTTGGATTTATAGCCAATGAATTTGCTCATAACGATTACAAAGATTTATATAAAAACCATAGTCTTCAGGAAGAAAACAATAAAAAAGGCGGTTATGTGAATATTTCCTTTTTGCCCAAAACTGAAAAAGCCGACTATGGTGAAGAAGAAAATCCTGCAAAAGTGGAAATGTATTTGTTGGCAACATTAAACAGGATTCAAAAAGTAAAAGCCAACGGATTTAGCTATAAAGACATTGCCATATTAACCCGAAAAAAAGATAACGGAATTGCTATTGCCAATTATTTGACCCAACAAGGCATTCCGATTTTGTCTTCTGAAAGTTTGTTGATTGGTTCTTCTTCTGAAGTGCAGTGTATTATTAATGTTTTGTACTATTTAAAAAACAATAACGACCGTGAATCCAAAGCAAATTTCTTATATTATATCGCATCCACCAGAGAACAAAGGTCGAACGGAACGAAGTTAAATGATCAAGAAAAACTCGACATTCATGATTTTATTGCTCTTGGAATAGAACAAAATAGTGAAACCGATTTTGAACAATGGTTAGCAAGTTTTGACATTCATTTTTCGTTTAAAAACACCAGAAAAAAATCATTATATGAAGCTACAGAAAGTATCATTTCCAAAATTATCCCAATAGAAAAACGCAATGCGTATGTACAGTTCTTTTTGGATATTGTACTTGAACAAGATATAAAAAAGCAAGCCGGAATTTCAGATTTCCTATTGTATTGGGATGCTAATTCTGTTAAATTGAGTATTCCGTCGCCCGAAGGTAAAGAAGCAGTGCGAATCATGACCATTCATACTTCTAAAGGATTGGAATTTCCGGTAGTTATTTTTCCATTTGCCGAAGAAGATTATAGTAAAGGACCAAGAGAAAAAATTTGGCTTAACGCCGATGAAGAACAAGTTGGTTTGCCCAAAGTTTTAGTCGATAAGAACAACAACGTTTCGGGTTATGGCGAATCTGCAGCACTAATTTACCAACAGAAAAAACAGGAAGAGTTATTAGACGACATCAATATTTTATATGTCGCAATGACGCGAGCTGAAGAACAATTATATATTATTTCCGGAATAGTTTCTAGAAATAAAGATGGAATTTTACCGAGTAATACGGCGTCATTTTTTATAAAGTTTTTGGAAGAAAAAAACCAGTATGATGAAGGCAAATTGGAATACGAATTTGGTTCAGCCGAAAAATTATCAGAAACAGAGGAAAGTAAAGACGAAACAGAAATTATTCCTCAGCTTGCAACAACATTAAATATGAAAAACATCAAAATCGCCCAGCGCGAAAGTTTGATGTGGAACACAAAACAGCAAAAAGCTATAGAATACGGTAACATTCTGCATGAAATCTTATCGTTTATAAAAACCAAAGATGATATAGATTTGGCCTTAACAAAAGCCATTGAAAACGGATTGATTGTTTCTTCTCAAAAAGAATACGTTTTAAAAACTATTTATGAAATTGTAAACCATCAAGATTTGTCATTGTTTTTCTCAAACGAGCATAAAATTTTAAACGAAAAAACCATTATTCAAAAAGAAGGAAACCTAGTAATACCAGACAGAATGGTTCTTACTAAGCAAAATGAAATTTACTTATTAGATTATAAAACGGGAACACATCAAACCAAATACCAATTACAATTAGAAAACTATCAAAAGGCCATAGAAAAAATGGGTTTTAAAGTCACTAAAAAAGCACTGGTTTATATTGGAGATGCTTTGGAAATAGTAAATTTGCAATAGGCAATAGGCAATAGGCAATAGGCAATAGGCAATAGGCAATAGGCAATAGGCAATAGGCAATAGGCAATAGGCAATAGGAGTTAACTATAGACAACAAACTATAAACATTACTATGTACGGAAAAATTCAACAGCACCTACAAAACGAATTGGACACCATTGAGCAAAATGGAATTTTCAAAAAAGAGCGCATTATAACTTCCCCACAAGGAGCTGAAATTACTGTTAATGGTAAAAAGGTTCTAAATTTTTGTGCCAATAACTATTTAGGATTGTCTTCCCATCCAGAAGTAATTCAGGCAGCCAAAGACACTCTGGATTCGCATGGTTTTGGAATGTCATCGGTACGTTTTATTTGTGGAACTCAGGATATCCATAAAACGTTAGAAAAAAAGATAGCCGATTTCTATGGTACAGAAGACACCATTTTGTATGCTGCAGCTTTTGATGCTAATGGAGGTGTTTTCGAACCTTTACTTGGTGAAGACGATTGTATCATTTCAGACAGTTTGAATCACGCTTCTATCATTGATGGTGTTCGTTTATGTAAGGCGGCTCGTTATCGTTATGAAAATTCCAACATGGAAGATTTGGAAAACCAATTAAAGAAAGCAGTTGAAGCTAAACATCGATTTAAACTTATAGTCACTGACGGTGTTTTTTCGATGGATGGATTAGTAGCTCCATTAGATAAAATCTGTGATTTAGCTGATAAATATGATGCATTGGTAATGGTTGACGAATGCCATGCTGCCGGTTTCATTGGAGCAACAGGAAAAGGAACACTCGAAGCCAAAGGCGTAATGGGAAGAGTAGACATTATCACAGGAACCTTAGGCAAAGCATTAGGTGGCGCGATGGGTGGTTACACTACAGCTAAAAAAGAAGTGATTGAAATCTTGAGACAGCGTTCGCGTCCTTATTTATTTTCAAATTCATTGGCACCGGCCATTGTAGGAGCATCAATTAAGGTTTTTGAACTATTAGAAAAAGACACTACACTCAGAGATAAACTAGAATGGAATACCAATTATTTTAAAGATGGGTTACGCAAAGCAGGGATTGACTTTATTGATGGTGATTCAGCAATTGTTCCAGTCATGTTATACGAAGCAAAATTGTCTCAAATAATGGCAGATGAGCTTTTAAAGAAGGGCATCTATGTTATAGGTTTCTTTTTCCCGGTTGTCCCTAAAGATAAGGCAAGAATTAGAGTTCAGTTGTCTGCAGCTCATTCTAAAGAACATTTGGACAAAGCTATTTTAGCATTCACAGAGGTAGCGAAAGCATTGAACGTAATATAATTGACTATATTTTAACAAAATATTTTGATATTATAGTAATAGGTGTTACTTTTGCCACATTATAATTATTATAATCTAATCAAATTAAGTATGAAACATCTAAACAAATTATTCGTTGCTTTGGTAATGTTGGCTGGTTTCAGCTCACAAGCTCAAGACAGCAACAATCCTTGGGCGATATCGTTTGGGGCTAACGCAGTAGATACAAGAGTAAGTGCTGCTTCTTCATTAGAAGACCAATTTTCTCAGTTTTTTAATGCTAAAGACAACTGGAATATTCTTCCTTCAGTATCTTTTGTCAACGTATCCAAATATGTAGGGAACAATTTCTCTTTTGGAGTTACAGGATCTGTTAACAGATTAACTAAGTATGTAATACCAAGAGTTGAGGAAGGACCATATACTGTAGTTAATCCTGGTGACGAAAATTATTATGCAATTGATGGAGTTATTAATTATAGCTTAATGAATTTAATAAAATCTAAAAAAATAGACCCTTCTATTCACATTGGAGGAGGTTATACTTGGATTGGTGAAGAATTAAAAGCTGGTACATTAAACGGAGGTTTAGGTTTGACGTATTGGTTTACCGAAATGGTAGGTTTGTCATGGCGTTCAACATACAAACAGTCATTTGAAGATATTCGTGAAGACATGCCATCACACATGCAACACTTTGCAGGTCTTACTTTCAAATTTGGAGGTAAAGATACTGACGGTGACGGAATTTATGATAAAGATGATGCTTGTCCAGAAGTTGCTGGTTTAAAACAATTTAATGGTTGTCCTGATACAGATGCTGACGGAATTACAGATGCAAGTGATTCTTGCCCAGATGTTGCAGGTCCAGCTGAATTTAATGGTTGCCCTGATACAGACGGTGATGGTATTGCTGATAAAGATGACGCTTGTCCAGAAGTTAAAGGTTTAAAAGAATTTGGAGGTTGTCCTGATACTGACGGAGACGGGACTCAAGATAAAAATGATAAATGTATCGATGTTAAAGGACCAAAAGAAAACGGTGGTTGTCCTTGGCCTGATAGAGATGGAGATAAAGTTTTAGATAAAGACGATAAATGTCCAGATGTAGCAGGAACTGTTTCTAACAATGGATGTCCTGAAGTTACTGAAGAAGCTATCAAAAAATTAAATGATTACGCTAAAACGATTTTATTTGATACAGGTAAAGCTTCGTTTAAACAACAAACTTATCCTATATTACAAGCTATTACAGCTATCTTGAAAGAGTATCCAAGCTCTAACTTCTCTATTGAAGGTCATACAGATAGCGATGGTAAAGATGCTGCTAACCAAAAATTATCTGAAGATAGAGCAGCTGCTGTTAAAGGTTACTTAATCGAAAACGGTATTGCTAGTTCAAGATTAGCTTCGGCTGGTTATGGTGAATCAAAACCAATCGATACTAATAAAACTAAAGCTGGTAAAGCTAACAACAGAAGAGTTGAAGTGAAATTAGTGAAATAATTTCTTCTAAAATATTTTTTAAGAAAACGCTCCGATATTCGGGGCGTTTTTTTATTTTTATAGAATGTCAAAACCAACGTTTCTCAGCCAACTTGCTCAAGAAGTTTTAAAAAGCAATTCCAATACTTTATCGGAACTAACCATTGTTTTACCCAACAAAAGAGCAAAAGTGTTTTTGCTTGAAGAATTAAAATTGTTGGTTCTCAATAATGTCTTTGCCCCAGAAATAATCAGTATAGAAGAGTTTATCCAGGAAATTTCGGGTATTCGTTCTGTTGATAGTGTCGAATTGTTATTTGAGTTTTATGAAGTATATCTCGCTATAACTGATAAAGACAAACAAGAATCTTTTGAAAATTTTGCTAATTGGGCAAAAACTTTACTACAAGATTTTAATGAAATAGATCGATATCTTCTTGAACCATATAAGATTTTAAAATATCTCGAAGATATCAAAGAAATAGAACACTGGTCAGTTGATGTAGATAAAAGAACAAATTTGATAGAAAAGCATATGCTTTTTTGGAAAAAACTACCAGAATATTACCATTCGTTATATCAGTATTTAGTAAATAAAGGAATTGGTTATCAAGGATTAATTTATAGAGAAGCTGTTGAAAATCTTAATCATTTCTCCGAAAATAATAACGATAAACATTTTGTTTTTGCAGGCTTCAACGCTCTAAATCAAGCCGAAGAAAAAATTATTCAGCATCTTTTAGCGCTTGATACAGCCAAAATTTATTGGGATATAGACGAAACCTTACTCAACGATACATTCCATGACGCCGGACATTTTCAACGAAAGTTTAAGTCAGAATGGATTTATTATAAAACACATCCTTATGAATGGATCTCGAATGATTTTAAGACCGAAA
Source organism: Flavobacteriaceae bacterium (assembly GCA_947482805.1). Next base: position 3,448 of record CANKLK010000061.1, on the reverse strand, counting down.
AGAACATTCATGTTATTGCTACTTCAAAAGCTATTGGGCAAGCTAAAATAGTAGGAAGTATTGTTGAAAAACATATAGAAAAAGGGAATCTTCAAAATGTGGCGTTAGTGCTTGGAGAAGAAAGCTTGCTACTACCAATGTTGTATTCGTTGCCAGCTAATGTTGATGCCCTGAATATTACTATGGGTTTTTCAAGCAAAAATAATCCGGCACAACTGCTGCTTGCTAAATTGTTCAAATTACACACCAATGCTTTAACCAGAAATCCATCAGGTTATGTGATGTATTACAAAGATGTTCTCGATGTTCTGACGCATCCATTGGTCGAACCTTATGTAAATGCAAACGAATTGGTTTCCATTATTAACAAAAACAACTATTCATTTATTACCCATAAAAAGCTTGTAGAGATTTATAGCAAAGAAAATCAATTGTTTTCATTATTGTTCCAAAAATGGGATACTGATTCGGTAACTGTTTTAGAAAAAATTGCTCAAATTCTGCTTAAAATCAAAAGCAATCTCGATTATGAAAACGAAGAAGAAAAAATAACGAATGCTTTTGTATATTCTATTTTTAAAGTCATTAACAAAATGATTTCCTATTTTTCGGAACATCCTTCTATAAATGATCTGAAGACGTTACAAGCTATTTATAAGCAAGTCATTGATGTAGCTGAAGTTTCTTTTGAAGGGGAACCATTGAGTGGTTTGCAGATTATGGGTGTTTTAGAAAGCCGTGTATTAGATTTTGAAACCGTAATTATCACATCAGTAAATGAAGGCAAATTTCCGGCAGGCAAATCCACCAACTCTTTTATTCCTTATGATGTAAAGTTGCAATACGGTTTACCTACTTATAAAGAAAAAGATGCCATTTATACTTATCATTTTTATCATTTGTTACAAAGAGCGACAAACGTTTATTTAATTTATAATTCCGATAGTCAAGGTTTTGATGCCGGTGAAAAAAGTCGTTTTATAACGCAATTGGAAATTGAAAAGCAACCCAATCACAACCTAACTTTTCAATATTATAATCCAGATGTACCAAATATTGCATATCAACCGATTGCTGTAACAAAAACAGAGAGTGTGATGACCCGACTGCACGAAATTGCCACAAAAGGATTTTCACCTTCATCTTTGACCACTTATATTCGCAACCCAATTCAATTTTATTTTCAAAGGGTGTTACGCATTTCAGAAACTGATGAGGTAGAAGAAAATATTGCTGTTAATACTTTAGGTACCATTATTCACGGCACATTAGAAGAATTGTATAAACCAACTATTGGACGTCTTTTAACTAAAGAAGATATCAAAATGTGCATTTCTAAAATTGACGAAGAAGTTTTAAATCAATTTAAAGAAGTCTATAAAGAGGGTGAAATCAAAAAAGGAAGAAACCTGTTAGCCTTTGAAGTTGCAAAGCGAAACGTGCTGAACTTTCTAAAAACAGAATTAGAAGCTATCGAAAATGGAGATGAAATTCAAATAGTTTCTCTCGAAACAACTTATGAAAGAGTATTAACTCATGCACGATTGCCTTTCCCCATATTGATAAAAGGAAATGTCGACCGAATCGAACTTCGAAACAGAAAAATCAGAATCATCGATTACAAAACGGGTAAAGTTGATAAAAACAATGTTATTTTGAAAGACTGGAACGGTTTAACCAATGACATAAAAAACGACAAAATAATTCAGGTTTTGGCCTATGCTTTTATGTATGAAGAGCAAACCAAAGGGCAAGAAATGGAAGCGGGAATTATATCTTTTAAAAACTTAAAATCCGGATTTTTACCTTTTCAGTTTAAACAAGACAAAGATGTTATAGCAACCATTTCGGGCGAAATCATGGAAAACTATTTGGAACAGATTGTGATTTTATTACAGGAAATTTTGAATAAAGACGTTCCTTTTGAAGAGAAAATAAATTAGAACACAGATTTCACAAATTAGCACAAATTCATCTGAGCTAATTTGTGAAATTTGTGTTTATACCTTCTTCAAAAATTCAAGCAATACTATTTTCAACTCCTTTTCGTTTTCAATATGACTCATATGTCCATCAGGAAAAGTGGTGAGTTCCACTTTAGTTCCTTCAATCTGATCTATAGTTTCTGGGTAAATCAAAACGCCATCTTTTTTCCCTAAAACCAACTGAATCGGAAAAGGTGCAAAATGCAACAACACTTCTCTGTCTTTTCTGATTTTCATCCCTTCGAGCGAAGCGACAATTCCCTGTAAAGGTGTTTTTAATGCTTGGAGTTTTACTTTTTCAATTTCTTTTGTCAATACTTCACGATTGTCTTCGCTGAATAAATTGGTAATCGAAATTCGAACAAAGTTGGTGTGGTTTTGTTTTACCGCTTTAATAGCCCTGTCACGATTAATTTTACGTTCATTACTATCAGCTCTTGAGGTTGAGTTCAAAAGGAATAATCCTTTGATGTTATCAGGATATAATTCGGCGAAAGCCAAAGCCACATAACCGCCCATTGAGTGTCCAACTAAAACTATTTTTCTAATTCTGAGAGAAATCAAAACGGCAAAAATCATATCAGCCTGATCTTCCATTGTATGAACATATCCAAGGCATTCTGTTTCGCCGTGACCTAATAAATCGATAGTGATTACGCGATGGTTTTTAGAGAGTGCTGAGACATACTTATCCCACATGGTTTTGTTTTCCAAAAAACCGTGTAATAATACCACAGCTGTACCTTTCCCGTCGTCGGTAAATGAGATTTTTGTGTTTTTGTAAATGATTTGTTTCAAGTTACAATTTTTAGGTTTCGATTTTCAAAAATAGCATTTAGCTATGAATGCACGAATGATTGTTGATGTTTTCTTTTTTGCCACTATCATTGTCATTCCTCCTTTGTCGGAATGACAAACACAAAAAAACGACCCACTTCCGTGAGCCGTCTATTATCTGTCATCTATTTTCATTTCTCTCTTTTAAGAATTCATTATCGCTTCTATCTCATCTACTTCAATCGGAATGTTTCTCATAAGGTTAAAAGGCTCACCTTTTTCCTGAATTACCACATCATCTTCAATACGAATTCCAAAACCTTCTGCCGGAATATAAATACCAGGTTCAACAGTGAAAACCATATTGGCTTTCATTGGTTCGTTCAAAAGTCCGTAATCGTGAGTGTCTAACCCCATGTGATGTGAGGTTCCATGCATAAAATATTTTTTATACGCTGGCCAATCCGGGTTTTCATTTTGAACATCGGCTTTGTCGATTAATCCCAAACCAAGTAATTCGGAAGTCATTATTTTTCCAACTTCTATATGGTATTGCTTCCAAAAATTACCAGGGACTAACATTTTTGTTGCTTCATTTTTTACGCTTAAACCTGCATTGTAAACTTGCTTTTGGCGGTCTGTAAAGCGACCAGAAACTGGCACCATTCTCGTCATATCACTAGAAT
>CANKLK010000060.1 GCA_947482805.1 Flavobacteriaceae bacterium | reverse complement strand
CGCAAAGTCGCTATTTTATTGATGTTTACACTTAGTTTTGTCATCATTTTAATTTTTAGCCACAGATCCACAGATTATCTTTTACTGTTAATTATAAAAAAATCAGTGAATCTTTAGCTATTACTATATCCCAACAAAAATACAAAGTAAAACTAAGCCATCATGTCCCAAAATTTGATTATTTTGCAGTCGCTAAAAGATACAGCAATCATGAGACAACTTTCGGAGTATATCAATAACGATTTTAAACCATTTGTAAGTACCGAATCTGTATCAGAAATTCAGGATTTCTTTTCAGAAGTTACTTATTCACATTTTCCTGTTATGGATAACGGAATTTATTTAGGTTGTATTTCTGCTGTAGATGCTGAAACCTTTGAAACTGGTAAAAAAATTAGCGATTTTAGATATTCATTTGAAGGTTTTTTTGTGCGTGAATCCATGATATGGCTAGATGTATTAGAGGTTTTTGCCAGAAATAATTCGAACATTGTTCCTATTTTGAATGAAGCTAACAACTATATTGGTTATTACGAAATTACCGATGTCATTAAGTTTTTAAACGAAACACCTTTTCTTAAAGAAACAGGCGGAATCATCGTGGTTGAAAAACCAGCTGCAGATTATTCGATGAGTCAGATTACCCAAATTGTAGAAAGCAATAATGGCAAACTGCTTGGTGTTTTTGTTTCAGAAGCCAATACTGAAAAAGTGCAGGTGACAATAAAAACAACACTTGGCGCTATGAATGAAATCATTCAATCATTTCGTCGATATAATTATAAAATTGTATCTGAACATCATGAAGACAACTATTTGAATACTTTGAAAGAACGTTCAGAATATTTGGATAAATATTTAAACATGTAAGCTATGAAAGTTGCCATCTTCGGACAATATTATCAAAACGACACAAGGCCAATTATTAAAGATATTTTTGTTTTTTTTAATAAAAACAATGTGGAATTGGTTATTGAGGAAAAGTTTCTGGAAATATTATACAAAGAAGAGATTGTCAGTAAAAAATATAACACTTTTGCTTCCCACGAAGATTTAGATAGTAGTTTTGATATTCTGATTAGTATTGGTGGAGATGGAACCATTTTAAGAGCAACTAATTTTGTCCGTGATTCCGGAATTCCAATTCTTGGTGTCAATGCAGGAAGACTTGGTTTTTTGGCCAAAGTTCAAAAAGAGAACATAGAATCATTTTTACAGATTGTTTTAGAAAAAAAATATACAATATCAGAAAGAACATTATTAAGCATTGAATGTCCAGATATTGACCTCAATTTTGCCATGAATGAAATAGCGGTTAGTAGAAAAGACACTACATCAATGATTACGATTGAAACCTTTCTGAACGGTGAATATTTAAACTCTTATTGGGCTGATGGATTAATAATTTCAACGCCTACAGGATCTACAGGTTATTCCTTGAGTTGTGGTGGCCCAATTCTAACGCCAAATGTTAACGGATTGGTTATCACACCAATTGCTCCACACAATCTTAACGCAAGACCGCTTGTAATTCCAGATGATACCGAAATAAAACTTAAAGTTTCGGGTAGAGAGGAACAATATTTGGTTTCTTTAGACTCCAGAATTACCTCTATCAGTAATAATTCTGAATTGGTAATTAATAAAACACCCTTCAAAATTAATATGGTGGAGATTCCCGATGAAACATTTTTTAAAACACTTCGAAATAAATTACTTTGGGGAGAAGACAAGAGAAATTAGAAAAATTCCCTTATGTTTATACTACAATTCTAAAAAACTCGTTTTAGAATAGAAACCATTGTAAGACTAATAATAATTAGCTCTTTAATTAATTTGGCAGAAATATAAATTTCATGTTAGATACGTACTGAGAATTGTTATATTTGCACGCTATTTTCAATTTGATGAAAAGGATTTTAGTATTAATATTTTGTTTTATTTTCCAGAATGTTTTGATTGCACAAATTAATGAAATTGGTGTTTTCATGGGCGGAAGTAATTTTATTGGAGATGTAGGCAAAACTAATTATGTAGCTCCAAATAAATTGGCCATTGGAATTTTATATAAATGGAATAAAAGCCCCAGACATTCCTATAGAATTTCCTATACACAGTCAACTATCTCAGGAAATGATTTAGATTCGGAAGTGCGAGGCAGAGTTGAAAGAGGTTATAAATTTAAAAATGAAATAAAAGAAGTTTCTGCAGGATTAGAATTTAATTTTTTTGATTTTAACTTGCATGATGTGTTGACAAAAAAAATAACACCATACGTCTATACGGGAATTACGTATTTTGCTTACGATGAATTGTATGTGATTAATGGCGAGACAAAAAAAGATTACAAAGCCAGTACATTTGCTATTCCAATGGTAGTTGGAGTTAAAAGTAATATTTTAGAAAATTTTGTTTTAGGTTTTGAAGTTGGAGCGCGATATACTTTTAGCGATAATTTAGATGGTAGTTTGCCGAAAAACAGAAATTTAGAGCCATTAAAATTTGGCAACATAAACAGCAAAGATTGGTATGTGTTTACAGGTTTTACGCTAACGTATACCTTTACAGAAAAACCGTGTTATTGCGCAGATTAAAAAATGAGTTTACTAGAAAAAATAAATAACGACAATTTACCTAAACATCTGGCCATAATTATGGATGGGAATGGGCGTTGGGCGAAACAAAAAGGTTTATTAAGAGCTCTTGGGCACGAAAAAGGAACAAAATCAGTTAGAACTACTGTAGAAACCTGTGCCAAACTAGGAATAGAAAATCTAACATTATATGCCTTTTCTACCGAAAACTGGAACAGACCAAAGTTAGAAGTCGACACCTTGATGAAGTTATTAGTAAATTCCTTAAAAAAAGAACTAACAACTTTAGAAAAAAACAACATTCGATTAAACTGTATAGGAAATATTGATTTACTTCCAGCAAAAGCAAAAGAGGCCCTTTTAGCAGTTATTGAAAAGACAAAAAACAACACGAGAATGACTCTGACATTGGCGTTGAGTTATGGTTCGAGGGAAGAATTGTTAAATGCTGTTAAAATTATAAGTGAGAAAGTTAAAAATAATATAATTTCTATAGACACTCTTGATGAATCAATTATTAATGAGCATCTTTACACGCACAATTTACCCGATGTAGATTTAATGATTAGAACTAGTGGCGAGCACCGAATTAGCAACTTTTTGTTATGGCAAATAGCTTATGCAGAGTTTTATTTTACAGATGTATTATGGCCTGATTTTAAAGAAGATGATTTATATGAAGCCATTATTAGCTATCAAAAAAGAGAAAGAAGATTTGGAAAAACAAGTGAACAAATTAAATAAAATTTCAGTGCAGAATTACTCTTCGAAAATATTCCTATTAATTTTGTTTTTTGGGACTATTTTTCAATTACAAGCCCAAGAAAGATTACCATTTGACCAAGGCAAAAAATATATATTAGCAAATGTAAAAGTAAACGGTAAAATCAGTTACAACGAACAAACCGTTGTTACATTTGCGGGGCTGGAAAAAGGGCAACAACTTACAGTACCTGGTGAAGAATTAAGTAATGCAATAAAAAAACTTGGAAAACTTGGTCTTTTTAGCGACATAGATTTTTATGTAAATAAAGTGGAAGCGGACAGTGTCTGGTTAGACCTTGATATTGTTGAACTTCCTAAACTTAGTGAAGCTAAAATTCAGGGTGTAAAAAAATCAAAAACCGAAGCATTAATTAAGGACAATGGTCTAACAAAAGGAAAGATTGTAAATGAAAACCTGATTACAACCACTAAAAATTACATAGAAAACAAATATAAAAAAGACGGTTATTTTAATACCAAGGTTTTTATTAACACCATTCCGGACACAACAGAAGGCAATAATGTCAAAATGCTTGTAAATATTGACAAAGGTGATAAGTTGAAAATTTCGAGTATAAGTTTTGAAGGTAATGAAAAGTTTACTGATGCCAAACTTAGGAAAACGATGAAAAACACTAAGCAAATCAATCCTATTCGTATTTTTAAAGCATCAAAATATATAAAAGATAAGTACAAAGAAGATTTAAATTCTATCGTTGATAAGTATAAAGAAAAAGGATTCAGAGATGCTCGAGTTATTACCGATTCTGTATTTTTAAATACAAAAAAAACGAAATTAGCAATCAATGTAAAAGTAGAAGAAGGTAGAAGATATTACTTTGGAAATATTAAATTTCTGGGGAATTCTGTTTATTCAGATCAATTGTTAGGAAGGGTTTTGGGAATCAAAAAAGGAGATACTTATAATGGCGTTTTGCTTGAAAAAAGAATTGCTGATAAGTCAAAACCTGACGGAGATGATATTACTAACTTATATCAAAACAACGGTTATTTATTTTCAAACATTAATGCAGTTGAAGTAAAAACGGCTAACGACTCTATTGATTTTGAAATTAGAGTTACCGAAGGTCCAATTGCTTACTTTAACAATATTACGGTTGTTGGAAATGACAAAACCAACGATAGAGTAATTTATAGAGAATTAAGAACACAACCAGGCCAAAAATATAGTAAAGATGACTTGGTTAGAACCATTCGAGAGATTGGGCAATTAGGATTCTTTGATCCTGAAGCAATTGACCCGAAATTCAAAAACGTAGACCCAGCAGCAGGAACAGTTGATATTGAATATAATGTTGTAGAAAAGGGTTCTAGCCAAATTGAACTTCAAGGTGGCTATGGCGGTGGTGGATTTATAGGTACTTTAGGTCTGTCTTTTAATAATTTCTCAGCTAGAAATTTGTTTAATAAAGAGGCATATAAACCTTTGCCAATGGGTGATGGACAAAAAGTATCTTTACGTTTACAAGCTAGTGCGTTTTTTCAAACGTACAGCTTATCCTTTTCTGAACCTTGGCTCGGCGGTAAAAAACCACTACAGTTTTCAAGTTCCTTATCACACAGTAAGCAGTTTCTTTTTTCAGGAAATTCAAGAGATGTAGATAGAAATAAAAGTTTTAATATAACTACTTTGTCTATGGGAATTGCAAAAAGACTGACAATTCCTGATGATTTCTTTGTATTTTCAAGTAATGTGAGTTTTCAATTTTATGATTTAAATAATTATAACACTGGATTATTTACTTTTGGAGATGGCTCATCAAGAAACTTAGCATATACTATTGGCTTAAGTAGAAATAATAAAGGGGTCAATCCTATTTTCCCAACATCGGGTTCGGAATTTAGTGTTTCAGCCAAATTCACCCTTCCTTATTCGCTATATAATGGAATTGATTATGCTGATTTAGAAAATAAAAAAGAATATAAACTTACTTACATAGAAAATTCAGGTATAAATACGGTTCCAACTGCTGATGGAGCACTTCCTGCTGTTGGTGATTATTTGCAAGAAACTACAGCTGGATCAGGAATTTATCAAACTGTTGGAGCCGATTTTACACAAGCAACAGCTGACAGATCAAAAGTAGATCAGGAAAGATTTAATTGGTTAGAATATTACAAACTAAAATTTAAAGCGGATTGGTATACAAGAATAGCAGGGTCACAATCAAAAGCATTGGTGTTAAGAGCATTAGGTGAATTTGGTTATTTAGGTGCTTATAATAGCAGTAGAGGATTGGTGCCATTTGAAAGGTTCTTCCTTGGTGGTGATGGATTGGCTAACTTTGCACTAGACGGAAGAGAAATAATACAATTAAGAGGATATCCTAATCAATCATTATCCTCACCAGACGGCGCAACAGTTTATAATAAATTCTCATTAGAACTACGATATCCATTAACATTAAAAGCGGCTGCATCAATTTATGCGCTTACTTTCTTAGAAGCTGGAGCATCTTTTGACACATTCAAAGAATACAATCCTTTTGTAATGCAACGTTCTGCCGGATTTGGATTGAGAGTATTTATGCCTGCATTTGGATTGTTAGGAATAGACTTTGCTCATGGCTTTGATGCAATCCCTGGATTTACAAATCCTAATGGTTGGGAAACACATTTTATAATTGGTCAACAATTTTAATTATATTTGGTACAATATTTCTAAATCAAATTAAGAATGAAAAAATATATTTTAATATCAATTCTATTTTTATCAGCTGTATTTCAGGCAAATGCACAATCTAAAAGTGTTAAAATCGGCTATATAGATATGGAATATATACTGCAAAATGTCCCTGATTATAGTGAAGCAAAGAATCAATTAGAACAAAAAGCACAAAAATGGAAACAAGATATTGAAGCAAAAAAAATTGAAATTGCTAAATTGAAAGATGCTTTAAAAACTGAAAGAGCATTATTAACCAAAGAATTAATTGATGAGCGTGAGGAAGAAATAAAATTTCAAGAAAATGAACTTTTAGATTTTCAACAGAAAAAGTTTGGTCCAAACGGTGATTTAATTACTCAAAAAGCAGTTTTAGTAAAACCAATTCAGGATCAAGTTTTTACTGCTGTTCAAGATATTGCTGAAGCTAAAAAATATGATTTTGTTTTTGATAAGGCTTCCGATTTAACCATGCTTTTTTCTGCAAAAAGATATGACATAAGCGACCAAGTAATCAGAGTTATTACCAGAGCTGAGAAAAGAGAGCAAATGAGTGCTAAAGAAGTTAAGCAACAAGAAGCAAAAGAGGCCCTTGAAGATGCTGCTCTTGATGCAAACCCAACTTTAGAAGCACGTAAAAAAGCTTTAGAAGACAAAAAGAAAGCAAGAGAACAATTAGTAGCTGACCGTAAAGCCGCTGCTGAAGCTAAAAAAGCTGAGCAAGAAGCAAAAAGAGCAGAATTACTAGCTGCCAAGAACGCAAAAAAAACTGGCGTAACAGCTAAAGATCAACCAAGTGATAGTGAAAAAACAACACCATCAGAAAATAATAAAGTAGCTGATTCAACTGCAATAGATGCCAAAGCATCTAAAGCTGCTGCCAGAGCTAAACTAATAGAAGACAAAAAAGCAGCCGCAGAAGCCAAGAAAGCTGAACAGGAAGCAAAAAGAGCGGAATTACTTGCTGCCAAGAACGCAAAAAAAACTGGCACGGTTACTGCTAAAGACAAAGCCGCTGACGATGAAATAACACCAACAACTGATGATAGCAAAGCTACTGATTCAACAGCGGTTGATCCAAAAGTAGCTAAAGCCGCTGCAAGAGCTAAACTATTAGAAGATAGAAAAAAAGCGTTGGAAGACAAAAAGAAAAAAATAATAGAAGACAGGGAAGCTGCAAAAAAAGCTAAAGAAGACGCAAAAAACAAACCATAACTGAATAAAATAATAATAACAATAATTAATTAATACTTTTTAAAATGAAACGATTGAAATCATTACTACTAGCTACTGTGTTATGTTTAGGAACTAGTTATACCATCAATGCACAAGCTAAAACTGCACATGTAGATGTAAATGAACTAATTTCTAAAATGCCTGCAATGCTTGATGCTCAAAAACAATTAGAAAAATTGAGTGGAACTTACGATGCTGAATACAAAACGATGGCAGAGGAGTATCAAAACAAAATTAAAAAATATGACCAAGAAGCTTCAACTGTTGGAGATGCTGTTAATGCAACACGTCAAACAGAAGTTCAAGATTTGGTAAAACGTATTACGGATTACAGAGACAATGCTCAAAAAGAATTACAAAAGAAAGAAGCCGATATGGTGAAACCTTTAATGGATAAAATCAAAGCTTCGATCGCAAAAGTTGGAAAAGCTAAAGGATACCAATATGTTTTAAACCTTGCTGATTTGCTTTTGGCCGATGGTCCAGATTTAACAGCTGATGTTAAAAAAGATTTAGGGTTTTAATATAAATTCACAATACTATTTAAAACTGCTCACTCGAAGTTTCGGGATTTGAGCAGTTTTTTTTTACTTTTGTTTCTATGGAAAAGAACAATCCAATAGGGCTTTTTGATTCGGGAATTGGTGGCACATCTATTTGGTCAGCAATTCACGATTTGCTTCCAAATGAAAATACCATCTATCTTGCTGATAGCAAAAATGCGCCTTATGGTCAGAAATCAAAAGAAGAAATTATCCAATTGTGTATTAAAAATACCGAGTTTCTTTTGAAACATAATTGTAAAATCATTGTGGTTGCTTGCAATACAGCAACAACCAATGCTATTAAAGAATTGCGTACAAAATATGATGTCCCATTCATAGGTATCGAACCTGCAATAAAACCAGCAGCCATAAATTCTCAAAAAAATGTTATTGGAATTTTAGCTACTCAAGGGACATTAAACAGTGAACTGTTTCATCAAACGGCTGAGAAATTTCATGATACAAAAATTATTGAACAAATCGGACACGGTTTAGTCCCGCTGATTGAAAATGGAGAAATAAATTCCAAAGAAATGAATGAGTTACTTCATGTTTATTTAGAACCTATGATAGCTGCTAATATTGATTATTTGGTTTTGGGTTGCAGTCATTATCCCTATTTGATCCCACAAATAAAAAAAATACTCCCAAAAGAAATTAAAATTATAGATTCTGGAGAAGCTGTGGCTCGCCAAACAAAAAATATTTTGTTGGAAAGAAATGGATTGAATGATGAAAAGAATAAAGGGAAAGCTATTTTTTATACTAACTCAAATCCAAAAGTACTGAAAGACATTTTGAATAATGAATACGACGTAATTAGTAAGGATTTTTAGGAGCACACCTTTAGGATTTTTTAAAACCATGTTCCCGCTTTCCGTTGCAATCTTTTTATTGTTGTCACCCTAAGCACAGTCGAAGGTCTTTTTTTAAACAATAAAAAGGATTTCCACTTCAATCGGGGCTAGACTCAAACTCATGGCTTCCTTTAATCATCATTCTTAAACCAACCGGAATACATCACATAATTATTGGAAATCCGCTCTATTTCTCCCGCAAAATCAGATTGATCTATGTCTTTTACTTTTTTTGCTGGAACACCGGCATAAATTGTTCCCGATTTGACTATAGTGTTTTGAGTAACCACAGCACCAGCTGCAATGATAGAATTGCTTTCGACCACACAATTATCCATCACTATGGCGCCCATTCCGATTAATACGTTGTCATGAATTTTGCAACCATGAACAATCGCATTATGTCCAATAGAAACATTGTTGCCAATCTCCGTTGGATGTTTTTGATAGGTGCAGTGAATAATGGCTCCGTCCTGAATATTTACCTTATCTCCTATTTTGATATAATGAACATCGCCACGAATAACAGCATTAAACCAAACACTACACGATTTACCTAATACAACATCACCAACAATGGTTGCGTTTTCTGCAACATAACAGTCTTCAGAAATTTGAGGATGTTTACCGTTTACTGATTTTATTATCATAAAAAAAATTGTCCCGATAAAATCGGGACATATATTTAAATTAATTAATAGCAGGACAATTACAGTGGTATTTTTCTGGTTTACAGAATAAATTAATCCCTAACGTTATTTGATGAAATCCACCAGCATCAAATCTTACATTTCCTAACAAGTGCGAATAAGTATAGGCTACCATATAGTTTTTAAAATTCAAACCAACAATTGGAGTGACGTATTGTAATTTTTGGTCTGCAAGTCCATTACTCTGAGTAAATTGCGCGCCGTCAAGACTTCTTCGGTATGAGATTCCTCCCCAAAGTTTACCAAAATCTAATTCTTTGTAAGCTTTAATATTTAAATCAACTGAAGTCTCTTTAGTTAGGGCAACATGTTGTAACATAAAAGAGGGTTCCCACATTATTGTTTCCACATCTCCAAAAGTATAGCCAGCATTTAAAATAAATCGTTTCAAATTTACGGGTTCATTTTCAGTGTATAACTTTCTGTAACTTTGCAATGCATTTTTTACCGTTGCATGAACATAAAAATCTAAAAAATTATAAGATGCGCCAATATCAACATTAAAATACATTGACCTTTGAGTTGAACCAAATATTATTGGGTCAAAGTCCGGATTATTATAATAAAATGTGCTTTCATCCAAATTACTTTGAATAAAACCAGCACTCATACCAAAAGATAATTGGTTTAAATCAACATTATCACGTGAAAACATAATATGATGCGCATAGGTCAATTTCATCCCCGTTTGAGAATGATAACCGTTTTTATCATTAAAAACGATAATTCCACCACCGGATCTTTCGCCTAAAGCCCCGTTGAAACTCAAAGTTTGCAAAGCTGGCGCATCTTTTTGTCCGAACCATTGTTGTCTTCCAGTCATTCTTAATTTTGCGCAATTAGCAGCCCCGGCCATTGAAGGATGAAGTAAATAGTAATTATCGGATAAATAATCTGAGTAAACTGGTAATCCTTCCTGTGAATGGGAAAACTGTACAAGTAATAGTACTGCTAATAAATAAATCTTTCTAAAATTCATTTTAACTATCTTTTTAATGAGAAATGGGCTTTAAATTGCTTGACTGTGGCTCCTTCAATAAAATCAACCGTAAACCAGTAATCATCTGACGGTAAGAGATATCCATTATAAATACCATCCCAACCTGCTCCTGTTGAGCTGATTTGTTTCAATAGTTTACCATAGCGGTCAAATATATAAATTTTTGCGTTAGGTTGTCCACCTAATCCAATAATATTCCATGTATCGTGTATTCCGTCTCCATTTGGAGTGAAGTAATGTGGATAGTCTATGATTTGAACTTCTTCTATAATCAGCTCCTCACAACTGTAAGCTATATCGCCTTTGCCATCCCAAACATGGATTACATGTGTGCCTAAACTAACATTCTCGAATACATTACTCGTTTGTCGTGGTCCGTCATCTAAACTGTATTGGTAATCCGGTGCGCCATATCCTTCTATGTTCACTGTAATAGTTTGTAAAGAACTAAAAGCGCTGGTTACTGTATATCCTATAGTACCTGTCGGTACCACTGCCTGACCTGATTGTATCACCGAGAAAGGTAGCGATGTAGTCGGACATGCCAACGGACTGTTGCTTGTTACTGTTACCGTATAGTCTCTAGTAGCCCCAGTTGGTGATGGTGTATCAACAGTATAGCTTGGTCCCGTTGCTCCAGGTATTGGTGTGGTGGATGCTCCTTCAAACCACTGGAAAGTATAGTTGCTTGGGTTCGTTACACCGCTATTTAATGTAAGTGGTCTTACCACTTGATTCGTAATAAAGTCAACACAGATTGTCGTTACATTATTTGCTGTATTAATAATAGGATTCGGATAACGCTCCACTCTGATGTTTATCGTGGTAATGGCATTACAGAAAGGAGTAATCAAATTACTGCTGTTCTCTACCTTTACCCAAATCGTATCCGTGTCCGCATCGGTTTGGTATGCTTGAGCTTCTGCCAATGTTAACGCATTTGTTCCTGCTTCTGCATCGGCTAAGCTGGTATAGTAACTCACTAAGAATATAGTTGGGTCTTGTCCGTTTAATATATCCGGTGCGTAAGTAGTTAAATCGATAAGTTCAACCCCATCATACGGGTCATCATAACTGTCACATTGATTAAACGTTTGTGGTCCGGTAGCTGTGGCATACGGCTCTACCGCCAGCGGTAATATACCTGTGTTAACACAACCCGTAGTATTATTAACTACTCTGATGTAAATAGTCTGTGCGTTTGGTGATGTTACATTGGTATAACTGTTTGGCAATGGTGTCTCTCCTGTGTTAGTTAATGGATTAGCGCCTGCTGCCGTTAGATAATAACTAATGGTATAATTTGCCGGTGATTGTGTTGCGCCCAATATGGCTATGGCCAACTGTGGGTTTGTCAAATCAAATATAGCTATCCCATCGGTATTATCATCACAAGCTCTGTAAGGAGCTAGTGATGGAACTACTGTCGGTAATGGATTTACCGTTAACGGTTGTTCTACCAGCACATAACAGTTATTGCCTTGGTAGTCTACTCTATTGTTCTCTACTCTAATCCAAACATTGGTACCAACTAAGGCAGCCGTGGCCGGGATTAATTCGTTTTGGTTAGCTG
>CANKLK010000059.1 GCA_947482805.1 Flavobacteriaceae bacterium | reverse complement strand
TACTAATGGTAATAATAGCGTTATGTATAGGCTTATGGAGTTTTATACCAAGAGAAAAATCTTCTGATCCTGAGAAAGATAAAATGTTGATAGAATTATTGACGTTTGTAATTGAAAAAGGGCATTATAGCCCTGCAGACATCGATGATGCTTTTTCAAAAGGGGTCTATAAAGATTATTTGAATGCGTTAGATCCTTCCAAACGATTCTTTTTACAATCTGATATGGATGAGTTTGCAAAATATGAGACTCAAATTGATGACCAAATTAAAAGTAAAGATTTGACTTTTTTTGATTTGACTTATACTCGATTAATGAAAAGAATGGAAGAAAGTAAATCGTATTATAAAATAGCTTTAGAAAATCCGTTTGATTACAAAAAAATGGAATCTATAAATACTGATTACGAGAAATTACCCTATTCAAAAAATATTCAAGAATTAAAGGAAAGATGGCGTTTACAAGTTAAATTATCCACTTTGTCATCTTTAGTTGAAAAACAAAAGTTAGAAGAGGATTTAGTAAAAGACAAAAGCAAAACTTTAGAGCAAAGGTTAAATGAGTACAGAGAAAATCAAGGCGACAAACTAAGCCCTGAATCAGAAAAGAAATTTATTTCAGATTTTGAGAAAAGAAAAAATCAAGCGCCAAAAACATATGAGCAATTAGAAAAGGAGACTAGAGAAAGCACATTAAATTCTTTGAATGACAACTTTAATTTCATTAAAGATTTGAATAGAGAGGATTGGTTTTCGATTTATATAAATGCGATATCTTCTCGTTTTGATCCACATACTTCTTATTTTGCACCAAATGAAAAAGAAAAATTTGATATGAGCATGAGCGGAAAATTAGAAGGAATTGGCGCTCGTTTACAAAAGAAAAATGATTTCACAGAAATTACAGAATTAATTTCTGGCGGGCCGGCATGGCGAGGAAAAGAGCTTGAGGCGGGAGATATCGTTTTAAAAGTAGCTCAAGCAGATGCTGAACCTGTTGATGTAGTTGGCATGCGATTAGATGATGTTGTTAAAAAAATAAAAGGTCCAAAAGGGACAGAAGTTCGTTTAACAGTAAAGAAGACAGATGGTTCGATTAAAGTAATTACAATTATTCGCGATGAGGTTGAAATTGAAGAAACCTATGTGAAATCAAGTGTTGTAGAAAAAGACGGCTTTAAATACGGAATAATTTATTTGCCAAAATTCTATATCGATTTTGATGACCAAAACAGTCGCGATGCAGGAAAAGATGTTGCTAAAGAAGTTGACAGATTAAAAGCAGCAGGCGTTCAGGGTATTGTAATGGATGTTAGAGATAATGGAGGAGGTTCCTTAAAAACTGTAGTTGATATTGCAGGATTGTTTATTGAGCAAGGACCAATAGTTCAAATTAAATCGGCAGCGGGTAAAAAGGAAGTTCTTTATGATAGAGACTCCAAAGTACAATGGGATGGTCCGTTGGTAGTAATGATTAATGAATTTTCTGCCTCGGCTTCTGAGATTCTAGCGGCAGCCATTCAAGACTACAAACGAGGAGTAATTATTGGAAGCAAACAATCATACGGAAAGGGAACCGTGCAAAATGTAATAGATTTAAATCAGTTTGTTCGCGGTAATACCTTCGGAGATTTAGGCGCGTTGAAAACAACAACTCAAAAATTCTATAGAATAAATGGAGGCTCAACTCAATTGGAAGGAGTGAAAAGTGATATCGCTATACCAGATAGATATTCCTATCTAAAAATGGGTGAAAGAGATATAGATAATGCCATGCCATGGGATAAGATTGATGCCGCTGATTACAAAGTGTGGGATAAACAAAACAATTTTGATTTAACTATTTCTAAAAGCAAGGGCCGAATGAGTAATAATGCTCAGTTGAATCTGATTGACGATAATGCAAAATGGCTGGATGAAAGAAATAAAGAAAACATTTATAGCTTAAACATAGATAAATTCAAAGCTGAACAAAAAGCATTAGACGAAAAGAATAAAAAATACAAGCCAATCCTTGACTATAAAAACAATTTTGATTTTAATTCGCTTCCTTATGAAGTTGATGAAATGAACAAAGATTCAGTGCTTAAAGAAAAACGTGAGAGATGGCATGAAAGTTTGTCAAAAGACATTTATATTGAAGAAGCTATTCATATTCTAAACGATTTGCAATTGGAGAATAACAAGGGTTTAACATCAAAAGTTAAAAAAGAAAAACTAGTTAAATCGTAATTTTAAAAAACCTAATAAAGAAATAATTAATTTAAATTACCATTCGTTTACTTTGTTGGCATCCATTTTCAGAAAGATAAAAAGTAATATGGTAAAACCCCAAAGTCCGGAACCTCCGTATGAGAAAAATGGCAGTGGAACACCAATGGTAGGAAATATACCTGCCACCATGGCTATATTAACAAAAAAGTGTATAAACAGAACAGCGGCAACACAATATCCATAGACTCGGCTAAATTTGGTCTTCTGCCTTTCGGCTAAATAGATAATCCGCATTATTAAACAGAGGAAAAGACCAATTATAAAAAGACATCCTAAAAATCCCCATTCTTCGCCAACGGTTGTAAAAATATAATCGGTGTGTTGTTCTGGCACAAAACCACCTTTTGTTTGTGTTCCCTCCAGATATCCTTTACCAAACCAACCGCCAGATCCAATAGCGATTTCAGATTGATTGGTGTTATAACCAATACCCTTCATATCGACTTCTTTACCTAAAAGAATATTAAATCGGTCTCTATGATGTTGTTTAAAAACATTCACAAAAACATAATCTACTGAAAAGACAAACCCACCAATCATCACAAATACTAAGGCACTCAATATCCAATTTCTGTTTATGATTCGACTTCTATAATAAACAAACAGTATAACAACTAAAGCTATTATTGTTAGTATTAAAGGTTTTATAATTAATGCTAATACAAATAAAATTAAGGTAATAAATCCTGTCCAAACATACCATGAAGGCAAACCTTCTCTGTATAAAACCAAAATAAAAACACAAAAAATTAGGGCACTTCCAGGATCATGAGGAGCAATTAACAAAATTGGGAGGAAAAGTATTCCTAATGCTTGAAACTGCCTATTTAAATCTTTCAAATTTACTTGAACATCGCTCAAATATTTGGCTAAAGCCATCGCAGTTGCGGCTTTTACAAATTCGGATGGTTGTATACCAAAGGAACCAAAAGAGTACCAATTGGCTTGACCTTTTACGGTTTTCCCAAATACATATAAACCCGCTAAAGAAAGTAATCCGATTACATATATGACACTGGAAAATTTTTCGTAAAACTTTCCATCAACAGATAAAACGATAAATATTAGTGGAATCGTGAGGATGATAAACAAAAATTGTTTCCCGTAAATTTGACTAAAATCAAAAATCGAAGTTTCCTGTTCTATTGATGATAATGAAGACGAATAGATATTTAGCCAACCCATGATCACTAAGGCGAAATAGATGACTATGCTTATCCAGTCTAGATTATTGGTTACACTTTGATTTTTCATCTATTTAGAAATTAATTTTCCGGAGTAACTTTTACTTTAACTGCCGGTTTTATAACAATTGGTTTTACAGGGCCCTCAATTTTTGTTTTAATCAAAGTATCTATAATTGGATTTGCATAATATTTATTGTATTCACCTTGAAGACTTCCTTCCAACATTCGTTTTTCTAAATCCGTTCTTGTAATTTTCTTTTTTATATATTTTTCAATCATCAAACTCGTAATTGGGCCTGCCCAACGTGATCCCCAATATCCATTTTCTACAAAAACAGCTATAGCAATTTTTGGATTATCCTTGGGAGCAAAAGCCACAAAGATTGAGTGATCTTGAAGCTTTACTCTTTTACCATTGATTTTCGCAAAATTTTCTGCTGTTCCTGTTTTACCACAAATATCAATACCTTCAACATTTAAGCCATGTGCTGTTCCCAAATTATAAACATCGAATAGTCCGTTTATCATAGGCTCAAAATATTTTTTGTTTACAGTAGTAACATGTTTTGTTCTAAACTTTTTATCAATAACATTACCTTTGATTTTTTTTATGATATGAGGTGTGTAATAATATCCACGATTAGCAACAATAGCAATCATATTCGCCAATTGAATCGGTGTCATTAATACTTCTCCTTGCCCGATGGCATTAGAAACGATTGTTTTGCTTGACCAACCCCATCCAGGATACATCTTTTTATATGTTTTGGATGTAGGCAAATTCCCTTTTTTTCCTGTTGGTAAATCATAGCCCATAAACTGTCCTAATCCAAAACTTTTTAAGTGATTGCTCCAAACATCAACGCCTTTAGGAGGGTTGTTGTATTTGTCTATAGTTTTCATATAAGAACTGGAAAAGAACGTGTTACAAGATTCATATATTCCTCTATGTAATTGAAGCGCACCACCATGACAGTGACATTTCATAAATCGCCCTGGTGCATAACTAAATCCATGATTACAAAAGAAAGTGGTATTCACATCTATTGCGCCCTCTTGCAAGGCAACCAATCCGGTTAGGATTTTGAAAGGAGAACCGGGAGTATATTCTGCCAATAACCCTCTGTCATACAATGGCTTAGCTATTGAATCTTTATATAAAGCAGTATAATTTTTAGAACGTTGTCTACCAACCAAAATAGCAGGATCATAAGATGGAGCAGTTACTAATGCTAAGATTTCACCTGTTTTTGGTTCGATGGCTACAATTCCACCACGTTTGTTAATCATTAATTCTTCACCATATTTTTGAAGTTCAGCATCAATACTCAAATTAATATCGCTTCCCTGAACAGCAATGGTGTCAAATCTTCCTTCTTTATAAGAGCCAATATCCCGATTGTACTTATTCTTTTGAATATATTTTACCCCTTTTATTCCGCGTAAAAAATCTTCATAACTTTCTTCAACACCTTGTCTGCCAATTAAATCTCCTGAATTATAATACTTATTTTTTTGAATGATTTTATCATTTACTTGAGTGATAAACCCAAAAACATTAGCTCCAAAAGCCACTTGATAATCTCTTAAAGATCTTTTTTGAATATAGAAGCCAATAAACTTTCTTTGAATTTCCTGAAAAGCAGCGTATTCTTTTTTATTTAGTTGAGATAGAAAAACTGAGGGAAGTCTTGGACTGTAAACTTTAGCTTTAGCAATTTTTTTAAGAAAATCTTCTTTGGTAATTTTTAGTAATGAACAGAATTCGGTTGTGTCTAAATCTTTGACATCTTTTGGGATAACCATAATGTCATAGGAAGGTTGATTGGCAACCAGAAGCTTACCATTTCTGTCATAAATATAACCACGCTCCGGATAATCATAAGCAATTTTAATGGCATTATTATCCGATTTTAATTTTAGCGTATCATCAATTACCTGTAAATAAAAAAGACGCAAAACAAGTAAAATGGTAGCAATAAAAATAATAGTGGGTAGCAAAACCTTTCTCATCGCTTACTTGGCTTAATAATATAGATAATAATAATACAAGTGATAATTGTAAAAATGGTACTCAATACAGTTCGAACCAAAATATCCCAAAGGAAACTTACTTTAAAAACTTCTAGTACAAACAACACAAAGTGATGCAATACGATAGCAATTAGTAAAAATGAAAATCGTTCCGGAGTTACTACATCATTGAGTCTAACGGTTTGATATTCATAACTTAGACCAAAAGAAAATTTAAAGATAGCAGGTCTGTAATAGGCAAGTACTAAACAAGCAGCCGCATGAACTCCGCCTGAATTCCAAAACATATCCATTAGTAATCCTAACAAAAAACTAGCTGCTAATAATCCACTTTTGTTTCCGTTTACAGGATAAAGAATTATAAAAAGGACATAAGGAAACGGATTGATAAAGCCAAAAAGATCAATTCTGTTGAATATCAGAATCTGTGCTGCAAGCAACAAAATAAAACGAGCAATATTTCCTAATAAGGCACTATTCATCTTTTTTACTTTGACTTTCTAGATTAATAATTTCTTCAGTGTCTTTATTTTTAATGATATATACATGTCCCAAGTTGGTCATGTCATTGAATAGTTTTATGTCCAAAGTATAGTAATTGGTTTCATTGTCAATATATACTTTGTCTATAGTTCCAATCCCAATATTTTCAGGGAATATGATAGATTGACCACCTGTTACAATCGTGTCACCCTTACGAACTCCCGCCAATCTTGGAACATCTATCAATTGAACAAAACCAGTACTTTTGCCATTCCATACTAAAGAACCAAAGTGATTTGATTTTTTAATTTTTGCATTGATTTGTGATTTCACATTTAAAACACTGATGATGGTGGAATAGTTATTCGATGTCTTGTCTACGATTCCGACAATACCAGCACTGTTAATTACACCCATATTTGGTTTGATTCCTGAAGATTGACCATTATTAATGGTAATATAATTTTCAAGAATACTATACGAGTTATGAATTACTTTAGAAATAATGATATCTGTTTTCTTAACTCCTCTGATAGAATCAATTTGTGGGAGCTTAGTGGTGTCTTTCAGATTAAATAAAAGCGATTTTAAACGAGCATTCTCCTGAGCTAATTCTTCATTTTGTTTTCTTAATCCAAAATATTCATCAACATTATTTATTCTTTCGTAAATACCGCCGGTAAAGAAATTAGCCGAGCTTATGATTTTACTTTTGTGATAAGAATGCGATTGAATTGTCAGCGAAATAGATAGTACCAAAAGCAGCAAAAACAGTAAGCGATTACTGTTTTTAAGTACAAAATTAACTATTTGCTGCATGGTTTAGCTGTATAAATGTAAATGTAAACTGTATACTGAGTACTGAATACTATTTTATAAGTATGCTTCTGAATTTCGGAATATTTTTAAGTGCCATTCCAGTTCCGCGAACAACAGCTCTTAAAGGATCTTCTGCAATATATACCGGTAAATCTGTTTTTTGAGAAATACGTTTGTCTAATCCTCTCAACATAGATCCTCCACCCGCAAGATAAATACCAGTGTTGTAAATATCGGCTGCTAATTCAGGCGGCGTTTGCGATAAAGTTTCCATAATCGCATCTTCAATTCGTTGTATCGATTTGTCTAAAGCTTTTGCGATTTCTCTATAGGAAACTTCAACCTGTTTTGGTTTACCAGTCAATAAATCTCTTCCTTGAACTGACATATCATCTGGAGGTGTTTCTAAATCATCAGTAGCAGCACCAATAGTAATCTTTATTTTTTCTGCTGTGCTTTCACCCACAAATAAGTTGTGTTGCGTTCTCATGTAATAAACAATGTCATTAGTGAAAACGTCACCCGCAATCTTAACAGATTTGTCACATACAATTCCCCCTAAAGCAATAACCGCAATTTCTGTAGTTCCTCCACCAATGTCTACAATCATGTTTCCTTTTGGCTGCATAATATCGATACCAATACCAATTGCCGCAGCCATTGGTTCGTGAATAAGATATACTTCTTTTCCGTTTACACGTTCGCAACTTTCTTTTACGGCACGCATTTCTACTTCGGTAATTCCGGATGGAATACAAACCACCATTCTAAGTGCCGGTGTAAACATTTTTTTCTTTAAGGCCGGTATGCTTTTGATGAACATACTAATCATTTTTTCAGACGCATCAAAATCTGCAATAACCCCATCTTTTAACGGACGTATGGTTTTTATGTTTTCATGTGTCTTTCCCTGCATCATGTTGGCTTCTTTTCCAACAGCGATAATTTTCCCCGTTATTCGGTCTCTAGCAACGATTGAAGGGCTGTCAATTACAACTTTGTCATTGTGTATTATCAGAGTGTTTGCGGTACCAAGGTCAATCGCGATGTCCTCAGTCATGAAATCAAAAAATCCCATAGATTTATTTAGGGTTAATGTTTATAAAAATTTAACGTACAAAGTTAAACAAATTAATGTTTAAAATGACGAGTTCCGGTAAATACCATTGCAACTTTATTTTCGTTACAAAAATCTATACTCAACTCATCTTTTATCGAACCACCAGGCTGAATAACGGCAGTAACTCCCGCATTATGAGCAATTTCAACACAATCCGGGAAAGGAAAAAAAGCATCACTTGCCATCACTGCGCCATTCAAATCAAAACCAAAAGTTGTCGCTTTTTCAATTGCTTGTTTTAACGCATCTACTCTTGAAGTCTGACCAGTTCCTGATGCTACTAATGTACTATTTTTTGCAAATACAATCGTGTTTGATTTGGTATTTTTACAAATTTTTGAAGCAAATATTAAATCGTCTATTTCCTGTGCGGTTGGAGCCGAATTAGTAACCACTTTTAAATGGTCTTTTTCATCAGTAATATTGTTTCTGTCTTGAACTAATAATCCATTTAGACAAGTTCTCACTTGACTGTTTGGTAATTCAACATCATGCTGAACCAAAATAATCCTATTTTTTTTTTCTGATAAAATGGCGACAGCTTCTTCATCAAATGCAGGCGCAATTACCACTTCGCAGAAAAGTGAATTAATTTCTTTGGCTGTAGTCGTATCTATTTTTCCATTAGCAATCAAAACCCCGCCAAAAGCCGAAGTTGGATCTCCTGCCAAAGCTGCTAAATAGGCGGCTGACATAGTGCTTCTTGTAGCTAATCCGCAGGCGTTGTTATGTTTTAAAATGGCAAAAGTTGGGTTGTTGTTTTTGAATTCTAAAATCAAATTCACCGCTGCGTCAACATCTAACAAATTGTTATATGACAATTCTTTTCCGTGTAATTTGCTGAACATTTTATCAAATTCGCCAAAGAAAAATCCTTTCTGATGTGGGTTTTCGCCATACCTTAAAATCTGACCTTCAGAAATACTCGTTTTGAAATAAGTATCTTCTTCATTAAAATAGTTGAAAATTGCAGTATCATAATGTGAAGAAACATGGAATGCCTTTGTTGCCAAAAGTTTTCTTTGTTCTAATGTTGTGCTTCCGTTTTGTGTCGAAATAAGATCTAATAAAGTTGAATACTCATTTACTGAAGCTACGATAACTGTGTCTTTAAAATTCTTTGCTGCCGCACGAATTAATGAAATCCCACCGATATCAATTTTTTCAATGATTTCAGCTTCGCTAGCACCTGACGCCACTGTTTTTTCAAACGGATATAAATCAACTATCACTAAATCGAGTTGTGGAATTTCAAATTCACGCATTTGTTGCACATCGGTTTCATTCTCCTGACGGTTTAGTATGCCTCCAAAAATTTTCGGATGCAACGTTTTTACTCTGCCGCCAAGTATAGAAGGGTAGGAAGTAACTTCTTCAACAGGAACTACAGGAATCCCTAAATTATTGATGAATTCTTCGGTTCCGCCAGTGGAATAAATTGTTACATTTTGTTCGTGTAGTTTGCGAACTATCGGTTCTAATCCGTCTTTAGAAAAGACTGAAATCAGCGCCGATTGGATGGTTTTTGTTGTGCTCATTGTGTAGTTGTGTTTAGCTTCGCTCAGATTGGACAAATGCGTCCTCGAGTTAGGTACAAAAGTAGTTTTTTTGAATGCAAAATTCAAGGAAGAAGTGTAACAATATTTTATTTTTTCACACCAATAAAGCAATCTTTAAAATAGTGGTGATTTTCATTATTTTTATCGAAATTTATAATACCATAAACCAACCTAAATGTTACTTTATTTAAGACTGCTCAAAGAAAGTTTTGCTTTTGCTATGAATGCGCTACGCATCAATAAATTGCGAACTATGCTTTCTTTATTGGGTGTGACTATTGGAATATTTTCCATCATTGCTGTGTTGGCAGCGGTTGATTCTTTAGATAGAAAAATCAAAGCTGATTTGAGTTCATTAGATAAAAACACGATTTATTTAACCAATAGGTCTTTTGGTCCAAGTGATATTCCGAGATGGAAGAGGGACCAATTTCCAAAAGTCAGTTATGAAGAATACCAATTTTTAAAATCTTCGTTGAACAATGTTGAAGATTTGTGTTTTCAGTATATGACATTAAACCAAACCCTAAAATTTGAAGCTAATACCGTTAATAATGTAAATATGGTTCCGGTAACTTCTGAGTTTACAGATATCCAACGAATGGAGTTTTCCTCCGGGCGTTTTTTTAATGAATCAGAATCCAATTCAGGAAAGCAAGTGGTAGTGATAGGACATGATATAGCACAATCGCTTTTTGGAGAGCTTGACCCAATTGGGAAATCGATACGTATGTATGGGCAACAGTTTATGGTGATAGGCATTACTAAAAAGAAAGGTGAATCCACACTGGATATGGGGGGAGGTGATGATGTTTCTGCTTTTTTACCTTCTAATTTTCTAAGAAGAATTTATGGCGATAACAACTCAAAAGTATCTGCCATGATTATAATAAAACCTGAAAAAAACATTGATATTGAGGAATTGAAAGCTGAAATCTCTCAAAAATTACGCTCTTTCAGAGGTGTAAAGGAAGGTGATATTAACAACTTTTTTATCAGTGTGCTTTCCGGTTTTACCGATTTGTTAGACGGATTGATAAGCCAAATTCGATTCGGAGGAATTATTATAAGTCTTTTTTCGTTTTTAGTTGGAGGTTTCGGAATTGCCAATATTATGTTTGTTTCCGTGAAAGAAAGAACCAATTTAATAGGAATTCAAAAATCATTAGGCGCTAAAAATAGATTTATCCTTTTTCAATTTTTATTCGAAGCAATTATCCTCTGTGTATTTGGCGGAATTATAGGTTTGCTGATAGTTTGGCTTTTGTCAATGTTGCTCACAAATGTATTGGAATTTGAATTTGTTTTAAGTTTCCTGAATATTCTTATAGGTTTTGGCCTGTCTATGATAGTAGGTTTGTTAGCCGGAATTCTGCCTGCTATTTCTGCCTCGAAATTAGATCCTGTAGAAGCGATTAGAAGTGGAATGTAATTGAGTTTTCAGTTGGCAGTCGCAGTGTTCAGTTTTTAATAAATTATATTAACAATGTTTCTTCATTACTAAAAATAAAAAAACACAAAGCGTAAACTTTGTGTCTTTCTATTCTTTGTTTACTTTGTGGTAAACCGTTATCTGATATCCTGATTTAAAATCAAATCGAGATATAAATTAATCTTGTCTTTCAGTTCTTTTCTTGGTGTAATAAAGTCAAGGAAGCCATGGTCCAATACAAACTCAGCGGTTTGGAAACCATCTGGTAAATCTTTTCCGGTAGTATCACGAACAACTCTTGGCCCTGCAAAACCAATCAAAGCGCCAGGTTCAGAAATGTTAACATCACCAAGCATCGCATAAGAAGCAGTTGTTCCTCCGGTTGTTGGATCCGTACAAAGCGAAATATACGGAATTTTAGCTTCAGCTAATTGGGCCAATTTTGCTGATGTTTTTGCCAATTGCATTAACGAATAGGCAGCTTCCATCATACGAGCACCACCCGATTTTGAAATCATCACAAAGGGTACTTTGTTTTTGATAGAATAATCAATCCCGCGAGCAATTTTTTCTCCAACTACAGCACCCATAGAACCGCCAATAAAAGCGAAATCCATACAGCAAACTACTATGTCTTTTCCTTTTGATTTTCCAACACCTGTCCTGACAGCATCTTTCAATCCTGTTTTGTCGATAGCGTCTTTTAATCGATCTGAGTACTTTTTGGTATCTACAAAATTCAATGGGTCTTTGGAAGTCATTTTAGTATCCAACTCTTTGAATTCATTGTTGTCAAACAAGATTTCAAAATATTCTTTACTGCCAATTCTAACATGAAAATCATCTTCAGGACTAACCCAAAGATTTCTAGCTAATTCGTCTTGGTCAATAATTTTACCTGTTGGCGATTTATACCAAAGCCCTTTTGGAACGTCTTTTTTGTCTTCGGTTGCGGTAGTAATCCCTTTTTCTGTCCTTTTAAACCAAGCCATATTTTTAATGGATAATGGATAATTGACAATAGATAATTATTAATTGTCAATTATCAATTGTTAATTATAATGTGTTAACGTTATTCAAATCAGCAAATGCCTGTTCTAATCTTTTGTTAAAAGTCATTTCACCTTCGCGTATCCATTTTCTTGGATCATAGTGTTTTTTGTTTGGAGAATCTGCTCCGTCTGGGCTTCCGATT
>CANKLK010000058.1 GCA_947482805.1 Flavobacteriaceae bacterium | reverse complement strand
ATCAATATTGCAGAATTGTTGCAATTCATCAACGGTTCCGTGTTCAATAAAATAATCGGGAACACCGCAAAGGAAGATTTCGTTAACGTAGTCATTTTTGGCAGCGAATTCTAAAACCGAACTTCCAAATCCACCAGTAGTTACGCCGTCTTCGACAGTAATAATAGTTGAAAATTTATCACAGATTTTGTGCAGTTTCTTTACATCTAAAGGTTTTACAAAGCCAAAATGATAATGAGCAAAATGGTTTTCAGGATCTTCAATATTGGTAAGAGCCAATGTTACATTATCAGCTAAAGTTCCGGTTGATAAAATGGCAACTTTTTTTCCTTTTCTTAATTTTTGTGATTTGCCAATTTCAATTTTTTGAAAGTCGGAAGGAGATTTCCAAGCGGCATTTTTGCCTCTCCCACGTGGATAACGAATTGCAATAGGATGTTTTAATCCCAACGAAGCCGTGTATAATATATTCTGTAATTCAATTTCATCCTTTGGAGCATAAATAATCATGTTCGGAATACAGCGTAAATAAGCTAAATCAAAAACACCGTGATGCGTTGCGCCATCTTCTCCAACTAACCCGGCGCGATCCAAACAGAAAATAACGGGTAAGTTTTGTAATGCCACATCGTGTATTACTTGGTCGTAAGCGCGTTGTAAAAACGTTGAATAAATATTACAGAAAACGACCATGCCTTGCGTTGCCATTCCGGCAGAAAGTGTCACAGCATGTTGTTCAGCAATACCTACATCTATAGCTCTTTTTGGGAAGGCCTCCATCATAAATTTCATCGAACTTCCACTTGGCATTGCCGGAGTGATGCCAATAATATTGGGATTATTCTTTGCCAATTCAACTAAGGTTAAACCAAAAACATCCTGAAATTTCGGAGGTAAATTTTCATCTGATTTTTTATGAATTTCACCAGTTGAAGCATCAAATTTTCCCGGTGCGTGGTATTTTACCTGATCGTCTTCGGCTTGTTGTAAGCCTTTGCCTTTAGTGGTAACGATATGAAGAAACTTAGGGCCTTTTACTTTTTTTAAACGCTCTAATTCCACAATTAAACCTTGAATATCATGACCGTCAATTGGCCCTGAATAATCAATATTTAACGACTTAATTATATTGTTTTGTTTTGGATTTTTTCCTTCTTTGACTGCTGTCAGATAGTTTTTTAACGCACCAACACTTGGGTCAATTCCAATTGCGTTATCATTCAGAATGATTAACAAATTCGCATCGGTAACGCCGGCATGATTTAAACCTTCAAACGCCATTCCGCTCGCAATAGAAGCATCGCCAATTACCGCAATATGATGTTTGTTTTCACCTTTAAGTTGCGACGCAATCGCCATTCCTAAAGCGGCAGAAATAGAAGTAGAAGAATGTCCAACGCCAAAAGTATCATAAACACTTTCACTACGTTTTGGAAATCCAGAAATTCCGCCAAGCTGTCGATTCGTATTAAACTTTTTTCTTCTTCCGGTTAAGATTTTGTGACCATAAGCTTGATGACCTACATCCCAAACCAACAAATCATTCGGTGTATCAAAAACATAATGCAAAGCAATAGTCAACTCAACCACGCCAAGAGATGCACCAAGATGGCCTTCTTTTACGGAAACGATGTCAATAATAAATTCGCGCAATTCCTTTGCCAGTTGCGGCAATTGGGCAACATCTAATTTTCTCAAATCAGTTGGATTGACAATATGTTCGAGCAATTTTTTTGACATGCGACAAATGTACGAATTGAAATTGTATTTTTGTTTTATGGAAAATCCTTTCACCGACGAATACTTTATGAAGAAAGCTTTGCAGGAAGCTGAACTCGCTTTTGAAAAAGGGGAAATTCCGATTGGCGCCATAATCGTAATCGATAATAAAATCATTGCAAGAACCCACAATCTTGCCGAAATGCTTAATGATGTTACGGCTCATGCCGAAATGCAAGCCATTACATCAGCAGCAAATTTTATAGGCGGAAAATACTTAAAAGGCTGCACACTTTATGTAACTTTAGAACCTTGTCAAATGTGCGCCGGTGCTTTGTACTGGAGTCAGATTTCAAAAATAGTTTTTGGTGCTTCGGATGAGCAACGCGGTTACCAGAATTTAGGCACGACAATTCATCCAAAAACTCAGGTAATTCAAGGCGTTTTAGCTAAGGAATGCTCGGATTTAATGCTTCGTTTTTTTGCTTCTAAAAGGAAATAATTTTACAGGAAAAATATTCCAAAATAATATTTTTTCTTTCAGATAATATTTTGATACTTTTAACGTTATATTGCTAATTGAGGAAAATCACTCAAGGAATAAGTTCTAACAAATAATTCTATTACAACCATGAAAACCAACAAGATTTTCGGCTTGTTCGTTGCAATTTTTTTATTGCAATCCTGTACTAAAAAATCGGCTTCCGATTTTGACTCAGATTACGCTCTTTACAAAGACTACATTACAGGATTTTCATCAGGTTTCGTCTCGGTCAATTCCGATTTTAGGGTGCAGTTGGCCTTCAACAAAAGTGATTGGAAACCCAATCAGGAATTAGATGAAGATTTATTTGAAATTTCGCCAAGCGTAAGCGGAAAAGTTGTAGCGCTTTCCAGCAACACCATTGCTTTTATTCCAAAAGAAAAATTGGATCAAAACACCTTGTACCAAATCACCTTGCATCTTTCTGAAATCACCAATAAAGTTCCAAAAGAATTAAAGGATTTCAATTTTTCAGTAAAAACAATCAAGCAGGATTTTATTGTGAACACTCAGGATTTGCAATCCTATAGTAAAGATTGGTATTACTTAAACGGAACCCTAAAAACAGCTGATAATCTTAGTTTTGAAGAGGCCCAAAAAATTATAGAAGCTACACAAAACGACAAGGATTTAAAGATAAAATTTGATAAAGCTACAAGTACAAGAACTGAATTCAAATTCATGATTGACAGCATTCAGCGTTTTGAAACTGATAGCAAAGTAAATATTGCCTGGGATGGTGACGATGTAGATATTGACCAAAAAGGCAGAGCTGAATTCCCGATACCAGGAAAAAACCAATTTAAAGTTTTGACAATTCAGGTTGGAGATACCAATAACCAATCGGTGCTGATTAACTTTTCGGATCCATTAAAAAAAGACCAGGATTTCAAAGGATTAGTGTCTATTGAAAATACGAGTAACCTGAAGTTTTCCACAATGGGAAATGTTTTAAAAGTGTTTTACGACAAAGATCCGGTTAAGTCAAAAGTTGATAATGGAGCTTCGAATCAATCGGTAGCCGTTGAAGCTATTGTTGATACTGCAGCAGTTGCTGTAGATTCTGCGATGGCAGTAACAGATGAACCCGAAATTACCCAAGTAGCAGCAGCAATTGAGCAATCATTTACAGGAAGTAAATTGGTTGAGGTTTTTCAGGGAATTGAAAGCATCGATGGCTATAAAATGAAAAATAACTATTCTGAAAAATTGATGTTTGATCAGATAAAACCCGGAATAAAATTATTAAAAAGTGGAACCATTTTGCCAAGTTCCAACAATTTAAAAATCAATTTTGAAGCTGCGAATCTGAATGCGGTTGATGTAAAAATATATAAAATTTACAAAAATAACATCATGCAGTTTTTGCAGGATAATGAAATAAACGGCACTAGAAATTTAAGACAAGTGAGTCAAGCTGTAGCCAAATCGACTATTCAATTAAAACAGAATAATATATTGGATTACACCAAATGGAATACGTATGCATTAGACATTTCAAAAATTATAAAGCCCGAACCAGGCGCAATTTACCGCGTTGAGTTCTCTTATAAAAAGAAATATTCCTTGTATAAATGCGAGACATCAACAGCAACTTCGGATGACAACAACGAGAGTGAAGATGAAGAAGAAGAAAATGAAGACGATGTTAACTACAGCGGTAGTGACTATGATGACTATTATTATGAAAGAGATTACGATTGGAGAGAAAGTGAAGATCCATGCACCGACTATTATTATTACAATACTAAAATCGGGACTAATGTTCTTGCCACTGATTTAGGGGTTATTGCCAAAAGAGGAACAGACAAATCGGTTGTTATTGCGGTTAGCAATATCGTTTCTACTGATGCTGTTTCCGGTGCTTGTGTTGATTTATATAATTACCAACAGCAAAAAATCGCCACATCATCAACAGATGGCGACGGAATGGTTTCGTTTCAATTAGAAAAATTTGCGTATTTCGCGATAGTAACCAAAGGTGATCAAAGCACTTACGTGAAATTAGATGATGAGCTTTCGTTGTCGGTTAGTAATTTTGACGTTTCAGGTGAAACTTTGCAAAAAGGATTAAAAGGCTATCTGTATGGCGAACGCGGCGTTTGGCGTCCTGGCGATACGATGTATTTGTCTTTTATCCTGAATGATAATGCTAATATATTACCGGCTTCACATCCTGTAAAATTGAAACTGAACGATCCGCGCGGGAAAACAGTTTATCAATCGGTTCAAAAACTGAATGAACTTAATCATTACAAATTTGTAGTGCCAACTCAGGACAGCGCGCCAACAGGAAACTGGGAAGCGGTTGTAAGTATTGGTGGAGCTCGTTTTTATAAAAGCATAAAGGTTGAAACCATCAAACCAAATCGTTTGAAAATCAAAAATAGTTTTAACGAACCTATTCTTTCGGCAAGCAAAGAAAATGTGAATAATATTCAGGTTTTATGGCTTCATGGCGCTGTTGGGAAAGATTTAAAAACCGAAGTTCAGGCCAAATTCTTCCAGCAGTCAACCACTTTCAAAGGCTATGACAAATATACTTTTGATGATCCGACCAGAAGTTTTTCTACAGAAGAAGTTACTATTTTCTCCGGAAAAGTTGATGGAAACGGACGCGCTTCTATTCCGATAAAACCAAACATCCAAGGGCAAGCACCAGGAATGTTGCGTGCAGCGTTTATAACAAAAGTTTATGAAAATGGCGGCGATGTTAGTACAGATGTAGCTTCAACTACCTATTCTCCTTATAAAACGTATGTAGGAGTAAAATCGCCTGAGCCAAACAAATACGGTATGATTGAAACAGGTAAAAACAACCGTTTTGACATTGTAACTGTTGGCGAAAACGGGAAACCAAAATCTGTTAAAAATGTAGAAGTCCGTGTTTATAAATTGCAATCACGTTGGTGGTGGGATGCTTCGAATGATGATTTGTCGAATTATAATACATCAAACTCAACAATTGCCTATAAAAACTTTGTAGTGAATACTGATTATTCAGGAAAAGCCAATATTTCTTTCTCGGTGAGAAATGAAGAATGGGGGAATTATTTAATTCGTGTTTCGGATCCTACCGATGGTCATGCCACAGGGACAAAAGTATATATAGACGAGCCTTGGTGGTCAGCAAAATCAAGAACTGGCGATGGGGAATCGGCTACGATGTTGCGCTTTTCCACCGATAAAACAAACTATTCGGTTGGAGATAAAGCCAAAATATTCTTTCCTTCAAGCGAAGGAGGAAGAGCTATGATTTCTATCGAAAACGGAACAAAAGTGGTAAAAACACTTTGGGCCAAAACCAAAAAAGGAGAAACTACGGTTGAGCTGCCAATTACAGGTGATATGGCTCCGAATGTCTATATCAACATTTCACTTTTGCAACCACATGCTTCAACCAAAAACGATTCGCCAATCAGAATGTATGGCATCGTTCCAATTGAAGTAGTAGATAAGAACACGGTTCTGGAACCACAACTTACAATGCCTGATGTGCTTCGTCCGGAGCAAACGGTAAACGTAAAAGTTTCTGAAAAACACGGCAAAAAAATGACCTATACCATCGCGGTTGTTGATGAAGGGTTATTGGATTTGACACGTTTCAAAACACCAAATGCCTGGGATAGTTTCTATACTCGTGAAGCTTTGGGTGTGCGTACTTGGGATATTTACGATCAGGTGATTGGTGCCTATGGTGGAAAAGTGAATCAGGTTTTCAGTATTGGTGGTGATGCTGATTCCGGTGGTGGAAAAGCAAAAAAAGCCAATCGTTTCAAACCGGTTGTACTTTACTATGGCCCATTCGAATTGGATAAAGGCGGAAGTAAAATCACCAAAATCACCTTGCCAAAATACATAGGCTCTGTTCGTACAATGGTTGTTGCCGCTGATGCAAAAACTAATGCTTATGGAATGGCTGAAAAAGCAACGCAGGTCAGAAGTCCGTTGATGGTTTTGGCTTCATTGCCAAGAAAAATTTCACCTTCTGAAAAAGTGACTATACCGGTAACCTTGTTTGCGACTGAAAAACAAATCAAAAACGTAACACTTCAAATCAAGACAAATAGTGCAGTTAAAGTAGTTGGAAGAACAACTCAAAAAGTAACTTTCACCGAACCTGATGAGAAAATGGCCTACTTCAATCTGGAAGTGGGAAGTATTACCGGCATTGGTAAAATAGATATTATTGCGACTTCAGGAAAGGAAAAATCAACCTATACTGTAGAGATTGATGTGACCAATCCGAATCCGGTAACCAATGCGTATTCTGATATTATGATTGAACCAAATAGTTCCAAAACGATTAGCTGGAAAACCTTTGGTGTAACCGGAAGCAACAAAGCTGGAATAGAAGTGTCATCTGTACCAACGGTAGATTTTGGTCGCCGATTGAACTATCTAATTCAGTATCCTCACGGTTGTGTCGAACAAACGACATCGTCCGTTTTCCCTCAATTGTATCTTACAGATGTGATGGATTTGGATGCCGTTCGCAAACAAAATATTCAACAAAATGTTACTGTCGGAATCCAGAAACTAGGGAATTTTCAATTGCCAAATGGTGGTTTCTCCTACTGGCAGGGAATGACCGAAGCTGACGATTGGGGAACTTCTTACGCAGGACATTTCCTGATTGAAGCCGAGAAAAAAGGCTATGTTTTACCAATCAGCTTCAAATCTAAATGGATTTCTTACCAAGGAAAGATAGCAAAACAATGGCGTTTTGAAAAACAATATTACAATGATATGGCGCAGGCTTACCGATTGTATACTCTTGCATTGGCAGGTTCAGCAGATTTGGCTTCCATGAACAGATTACGGGAAACAGTCGGAATTTCTAACGAAAGTAAACTGCGATTAGCGGCTACTTATGCCTTGGTAAAACAAAATGCAGCCGGATTGGCATTATTGAGCAAGTCGTTTATTGATGAGCAAAATTTCAATGATAATTATTACTACTATTATTATGGCTCAGCCGACAGAAACAGAGCAATGGCATTGGAAACTTTGATTTTGTTAGGACAAAAACAAAAAGCCTTTGCAATGGCTACCAAATTGGCTAAGAATATGTCAAGTGACAAATGGATGAGTACACAAACAACCGCTTATGGATTGTATGCGATGTCAAAATTTGCAAAATCTAATGGAAGTAAAGGCGTTTCGGTTCAATATTCAAATGGAGGAAAAGCAGTAATCATCAATACGAATAAAACAGTAGCTCAAAGAAATTTGGTTGTGAAAAAAGGTGGAAATGCTATTACAATTAAGAACAACAAAAACAACACGCTCTTTGTTCGTGTCTTGAATAGCGGAATTTTGCCTGTCGGAAGTGAAAAAGTAATGCAGAATAATTTATCTGCAAGTGTAGTTTTCAAAAACAGAAAAGGAAACCCAATCACTGTTACCAAAATTGCTCAGGGAACCGAATTCTATGCCGAAGTTACTTTGACCAATCGCAAAAATGAATGGATTGATAATGTCGCCTTGTCACAAATTCTGCCCTCCGGTTTTGAAATTGTTAATACACGTTACACTGATTTTGGTGATGCAACCAGCAATGTTGCTGATTACATCGATATTCGTGATGACAGAGCCAATTACTACTTTGGTCTGAAAGCCAATGAAACACGCAAATTCAAAATCCTGTTGAACGCCTCTTATTTGGGTAAATATTATCTACCCGGATTGCAATGCGAAGCCATGTATGACAACGATTTTCTGGCACGTACCAAAGGGCAATGGGTTGAAGTGGTAAAATAAATGGTTAACCGCAAAGGCGCTAAGCAAGCGCCAAGTTCGCAAAGAGATGTGTTTTTTCTTTGCGAACTTTGCGTAACACCTTGCGAACTTTGCGGTTAATTTTATTTGTTAGCAAACAAAATGAAAGAAAAACTTTTAGCGTTCTGGCAACGCTTCCTAAACTATATCAAACGCAATCCAAAGAAATCGGCTCTTGTCTTTATTCTTTTGGTTGTGTATTACTTTTCGTTGCCGAGAACTCTTTTTGAAGAACCTTATTCTACGGTTATCGAAAGTAGCGATGGCGAATTACTTGCTGCCAAAATCGCCCGCGATGGACAATGGCGTTTTCCGGCAAAAGACAGCGTTCCCGATAAGTTTAAAAAATGCATCGTCTATTTTGAAGACGAACATTTTTATCAGCATCCCGGTTTTAATCCCGTAGCGATGTTCAAGGCATTTCAACAAAACAGAAGCGCCGGAAAAGTGGTTCGTGGCGGAAGTACCTTAACACAACAGGTTATTCGTTTGTCGCGCAAAAACAAAAAGCGAACGTATTTCGAAAAAGGAATCGAAATGATTTTGGCAACACGTTTAGAATTGCGTTGTTCCAAAGAAAAAATCCTCGAATTGTACGCAGCTCATGCACCTTATGGCGGAAATGTTGTTGGTTTGGAAATGGCTTCGTGGCGTTATTTCGGAGTGCAATCGCATCAGTTGTCATGGGCAGAAAGTGCCACTTTAGCGGTGTTGCCCAATGCACCAAGCTTGATTTATCCGGGAAAGAATCAAATCAAATTGCTAAAAAAACGCAACGGATTGTTGTTGAAATTATACAATGAAAAAATCATTGACAAACTTACGTATCAATTGTCGATTACGGAACCGTTGCCACAAAAACCGTATTTAGTTCCACAAATTGCGCCTCATTTATTGCAGCGCGTAGCCAAAACAGATGAAGGCAAACGCATTAAAACCACAATTGATATTTCGCTACAGAATCGGGTGAACCAAATTGCAACTCAGTATTACAATCAGTACAAACAAAACGAAGTTCATAATTTGGCTGTGATTGTCATCGATATTCAAAATCGAAATATAATCAGTTATGTTGGGAATTCGCCAACGGATAAAGACCACGACAAAGATGTTGACATCATTGGTGCGCCACGAAGTACAGGAAGTATTTTAAAACCGCTTTTATTTGCATCAATGCTTGATGAAGGTGAGCTTTTGCCAAACACTTTGGTTGCCGATATTCCAACGCAGATTTCGGGTTATACACCAGAAAATTTCAATCGGACTTTTGATGGTGCAGTTCCGGCACAGCGAGCTTTGTCGCGTTCACTGAATATTCCAGCGGTGTTGATGTTGCAGGAACATGGTGTAAATAATTTTTATGAACTAATGCAGAAATTCAAACTTAGAAATATCAATAAACATCCGGATCATTATGGTTTGTCGCTTATTCTTGGCGGAGCCGAAAGCAATCTTTGGGATTTGTGCCGAACCTATGCAAATTTGTCTTCAACCATAAATTACTTCAATGCTTCCGATGGAAAATACAGAACTAAAGAATTTGCCGAACTCAATTATGTCAACGGATTTGAGCAGGATTATGGTGAAGAAAGTTATCAGAAAACAATCATAGGTGCGGGTTCTATTTATCTAACTTATAACGCCATGAAAGAAGTCAATCGTCCCGAAGGCGATGAAGCCTGGAAGTTTTACGACTCGTCATTAGAATTAGCATGGAAAACAGGAACCAGTTTTGGAAACCGCGATGCATGGGCCATCGGAACCAACTCGCGTTATGTAGTTGGAGTTTGGGTTGGAAATGCCAATGGCGAAGGAAGACCGGAGTTAACCGGTGTTGGAAGTGCAGCGCCGATTTTGTTTGATGTTTTCAATTTACTTCCGCGAAAAAAATGGTTTCAAACGCCGTTAAACGATTTGCAATATGCTGATGTTTGTGCATTAAGCGGACATTTAGCGCAGGATGATTGCCCGAAAATCAGACAATTAATTAACAGAAAAGGAATGAAGACTTCGGTTTGTGCTTATCATAAATTGGTGCATTTAGATGCTACGGAACAGTTTCGGGTAAACAGTAGTTGTGAAGATGTAGATA
Source organism: Flavobacteriaceae bacterium (assembly GCA_947482805.1). The sequence continues at coordinate 2,086 of CANKLK010000058.1, read as the reverse complement.
ATATCGTTTCCAAAAAGTGGTTTGTGCTGCCGCCGGTGATGGAATGGTATTATAAAAGTCTGCATATAGATTACAAACCATTGCCGCCTTTCAGAGACGATTGCCAGCAAAACCAACAGGCATCCATGGATTTTATTTACCCGAAAACGAACAGTAAAATTTATTTGGTTAAGGATTTCAACAGCAAGATTCAGCCGGTGATTTTAAAAGTGGCACATTCTAACAAAGAAGCGAAGTTGTATTGGTATGTTGACAATGCATACAAAGGCACGACTCAAACCTTTCACGAAATGCAAATTGAGGCTGAGACAGGAATTCATTACATTACCGTTGAAGATGAATATGGGAATGATATTAGGAGGAAGATAGAGATAATTAAAGATTAGCCCTAGCCCGGATAGTAGTGGAAATCCTTTTTCGTCTTCTCAATACATCCGTCGCGACAGACACTCGAACTGACGAAAAAGATTGCAACGGATAGCCGGAATAGCTTCAAAAAAAGACACAAAAAAACCGTCTCGTTATAGTAACGAGACGGTTTCTTTTATTTTTCTGAAATCTCTTTTCCTTTTTCATCAAAGAAATGATATTCCAAATACGTGTAAGCGTCACGAGGTATGATTTTCACCCACTTTTTATGTTCAAAAAACCATTTTGAACGTAATGATGGAAAACCTTTTTTAAGGTATGCTGCCACAAAAGGATGCACATTTAGTGTTACTTTTTTATGGCCGTTGATAATTTTTTCAAGAGAGAAATTTATTTTATCTATAATTTGAATCGGTGCATCTATATCACTACTCAAATTATTTGGATTTTCTTCTCTTGTTTCAATATTTACTTCTGGTCTTACTCTTTGTCTAGTGATTTGGACTAATCCAAATTTACTCGGCGGTAAGATTTTGTGTTTGGCTTTATCATCGCTCATTTCTTCTCTAAGGAAGTTGAACAACACTTGGCGATTGTCTGGATCTTTCATGTCGATAAAATCGACTACGATGATTCCGCCCATATCCCGAAGACGTAATTGTCTTGCGATTTCTGCTGCGGCAATCATGTTTACTTCCAAAGCAGTATCTTCCTGATTGTTGGCTTTGTTAGAACGGTTTCCGCTATTCACGTCGATAACGTGTAAAGCTTCAGTGTGTTCTATAATCAAATATGCGCCTTTACTCATGGATACTGTTCGTCCGAAAGAGGTTTTTATTTGTCTTTCGATATGGTATTTTTCAAACAATGGCGTGTCTTTCGATTGATAAAATTTAACAATTTTTTGTTTCTCCGGAGCTATTTCGGCTAAATAGTCCTTTGTTTCTTGGTACAACTCTTCATCATCAATTTGAATACTGGTAAAAGTATCGTTGAATACATCTCTAAGTATAGAAGAAGCTTTGTTAAGCTCTCCCAACACTTTGGATGGATGATGTGCAGTTGGTAATTTTTTACTCATTGCAGTCCATCTATTCATTAAGTTCTGCAAGTCTTTTTCTAATTCGGCTATGTTTTTGCCTTCTGCTACTGTTCTTACAATAACACCAAAACCTCTTTGTTTGATAGATTGTACTAGTTTTTTAAGTCGGTCTTTTTCTTGTTTCGATTCTATTTTTTGCGAAACAGAAACCCTATCTGAAAAAGGCACTAAAACTAAAAATCGTCCGGCGAATGATAGCTCACAGCTTATTCTTGGACCTTTTGTAGAGATAGGTTCTTTTACTACTTGTACTAATATTGACTGGTTGGCACTCAGTATGTCTGCTACCGCACCATCTTTGTCAATTTCTTTCTCAAACTGGAAGTTTTTTAGGGAGAAATCTTTTAGTTTACCTGCGCTTACAAGTTTTATGAATTTCAAATAAGAAGTAAAACTTGGACCCAAATCTTGATAATGTAAAAAGGCATCTTTTTCGTAGCCTACATTTACAAAAGCAGCATTCAATCCGGCAACGGGTTTTCTTATTTTGGCAATAAAAATATCGCCAACTTGGAAGTTGCTTGTTTCCTCTTCTTTATGTAATTCAATTAGTTTTCCATCTTTTAATAAGGCAAAATCTACAGCGTCAGCACTAGATCTAATGATTAGTTCTTT
>CANKLK010000057.1 GCA_947482805.1 Flavobacteriaceae bacterium | reverse complement strand
TTAATTTATATGGTAAAGGACTTGATTGAACTTTCCAATAATGAACACAGCGGATTTTATCTGCATAATTATGATGAACTTATTACCAAAATTCTTGATCTAGATAATTCCGGTCAAAATGTGATTCTGATTGGTGTTACTTATGCTTTACTAGATATAGTAGAGAAACAAAAATTCAAGCTAAAAAACACCATCATCATGGAAACGGGCGGCATGAAAGGGAAACGAAAAGAATTGATACGCGAAGAATTACACGAAATCTTATGCGATGGTTTTGGCGTTTCGACCATTCATTCCGAATACGGAATGACCGAACTTTTATCACAAGCCTATTCTCTTGGCAACGGAATTTTCGAATGTCCGGCCTGGATGCAAATACTAATCCGCGATACCGAAGATGCTATGACTTATGTTAGCAATGGAAAAACCGGCGGAATTAATGTAATTGACTTAGCGAATATTAATTCGTGTTCTTTTATTGCTACACAAGATTTAGGCAAAAAATATCCCAATAATTCCTTCGAAGTATTGGGACGTTTTGATAATTCTGATATTCGTGGGTGTAATTTGATGGTGATGTAATAAAAAAAGAGTTTCTATTATTTCAACCCAAATTATTCTTAACGCACTCTGCTAAAAGCTTTGCGTACTTTGCGGTTAAACAACCCTAATCACAAAATAATTTTTCTTACCGCGTTGCAACAAAACAAACTGATTGTTAATCAAATCTTTCGAAGTTAGTTGAAATTCTTCTGTTACTTTTTCTTTGTTAACCGAAATCGAATTCTCAGCTAAAGCACGTCTCGCTTCACCATTTGATTTCAAAAATCCTGATTTCTCATTTAGCACATCCACAATATTAATTCCTTCTGAAATGACATCTCTTGAAATTTCCGCCTGCGGAACGCCATCAAAAACTTCTAAAAAAGTAGCTTCGTCTAAAGTTTTCAAATCATCAGCTGTTGCGTTTCCAAATAAAATATTCGAAGCCTGAATCGCTTTTTCCAATTCTGCTTTTCCATGAACTAATATCGTAACTTCTTCGGCCAATCTTCTTTGTAATACGCGTAAATGCGCCGCTTCCTTATGTTCTGCAATCAAAACATCAATAATGTCTTTATCTAAAAACGTAAAAATCTTAATATACTTCTCCGAATCTTCATCCGATGTATTTAACCAAAACTGATAGAATTTATAAACTGAAGTCTTTTCAGCATCCAACCATATATTTCCGCCTTCTGATTTGCCAAATTTTGAACCATCTGCTTTTGTAATTAATGGCGTTGTTAAGGCAAATGCCTTAGCTTCGGTATTCGGATTCATTCTGCGCACTAACTCAGTTCCGGTCGTAATATTTCCCCATTGGTCAGAACCGCCCATTTGCAATACGCAATTAAAATGCTTGTGCAAATGATAAAAATCGTATCCCTGAATCAATTGGTATGTGAATTCCGTAAAACTCATTCCGTCTCCGGCTTCACCTGACAAACGTTTCTTCACCGAATCTTTCGCCATCATATAATTAACGGTGATTCGTTTTCCAACTTCACGAGCAAAATCAATAAACGAAAATGACTTCATCCAATCGTAGTTGTTTACCATTATCGGCGCATTGGCTTCGGTCGAACTAAAATCTAAAAAACGTGATAAAACACTTTTTATTCCTTCCACATTCTTTGCCAATTGCTCCTCAGTAAGCAAATTACGCTCGTCTGATTTCCCCGAAGGATCACCAATCATTCCTGTTGCACCACCAACCAAAGCAATCGGTTTGTGTCCAAAATTTTTCAAATGTAAAAGTAAAATAATTTGCACCATGCTCCCAATATGCAACGAATCGGCTGTTGGATCAAAACCAATATAAGCGGTCGTGACTTCCTTAAGCAGTTGTTCTTCGGTACCTGGCATGCTGTCATGGTATAAGCCACGCCATTTTAATTCTTCTACAAGATTCTTCATGGTAATCAATTTGGCGCAAAGATAAACAGAATTAGGAATTTTGGAAGCGAATGGCTCGGGATTTATCAGCAATCCGTTTTCCTGCTTTCCACAGTATCTTTTTGTCACATCGAGCGCAGTCGAGATGCTATTCCGCATAAGACAAAAAGGATACTTGTTGCAATCAGGGCTAAAAGATAGACTTTGTTTCTATTTGTAAACTCAAATAATTCCCAAATCTTAATTCCAAATTCGTAAATTCGCTACATGATATTAGTCACAGGCGGAACAGGATTAGTCGGAGCACATTTGATGCTTCATTTGGTTGAAAGCGAAAATTCAATTCGGGCAATTTACCGACAGGCTGATGCCATCAAAAAAACAAAATCTCTTTTCCAGTTATATCAAAAAGAACATTTATTTACAAAGATTGATTGGGTTCTAGCTGATATCATAGATGTTCCCTCACTGCCTATTGCATTTAAGAATATTGATTATGTTTATCATTGTGCTGGTTTAATCTCCTATGACCCAAATGATGAAGAGTTACTTCGAAAAATAAATATAGAAGGTACAGCCAACATTGTCAATTTTTGTATCGACAATAAAATTAAAAAACTTTGCCATGTGAGCTCAATAGCTGCATTAGGGGACCTCTCCTACCGGCAGGCAGGTTTGGCATCTCATGAAAATGAGGTTACTGAAGATACTGAATGGAATCCAGAAGCTCCTCATAGTGATTATGCCATTTCAAAATATGGTGCCGAAATAGAAGTTTGGCGCGGACAACAAGAAGGCTTGGATGTTGTAATTGTAAATCCAGGTGTAATTTTTGGCTCAGGCTTCTGGAATCAGGGAAGTGGCTTGTTTTTCAGTGCTGTAAAAAATGGATTTCCATTTTACACTAATGGTTCTACCGCTTTTGTTGGCGTTACCGATGTTGTGAAAATTATGATTCAATTGATGAAAAGCAACATCTATGGCGAACGTTTTACGATTGTGGCCGAAAACATTACTTTCAAAGAAATTATTTTTTCTATTGCTGAAAATCTTAAAGTAAAAAAACCTAAAATTGAAGCTAAGCCATGGATGACAGCAATAGGTTGGCGATTGGATTGGTTTGTTTCTACTTTTTTTGGAACTAAAAGAAAGCTATCGAAATACAGTGCAAATTCGTTACATTCATCCGATTATATATCCAATGAAAAAATAAAAAAACCCGAAGTTTCGGGATTGACTTTTGAGTTCCAAAGTATTGATAGCGTGATTAAAGAAGTTACTACTTTACAAAAATAATTACTGCACTTGTGGTGTATCCGAATTTAAAGTGCTATTTAGATTAGGCGAAACATCCTGACGATTTTTATTCCCATCGGCATCAATTTTCAAAGTTTCTGCACTCAGTTTTTCTTTAACTTTTTTAAACATCTTTTTGTATTCATCAATATCAGAAGCATAGTATTTATTGCTTTTAGAAAATTGAACGCTGTCTATTTTATATTTTTTATAAATATAATCGAATCCCATTTCACTAGTTATGCCACCATTGATGTTTTGAGTTTTGATGGCTTCCAATAAAGAAATGTCATATAATATAGCTACCATTTTGTCTTTCTCAATAAGGTTTTTAGGTTTTTCAACCGAATTGCTATTGCAGCCGAAAGACATAATAATTAAACCAAAAAGCAACCATTTTTTACTCATGCTTCAATATTTTTAAATTAGGAGTTCGTGAACCTGCGGTTTCATATTCAAATTTTTATCTGTCAAAAAGCAAACGCTTACCAACAGGAATATCTTTTACTTTAAAATTTTGATAAACCAATTCGCCATTAACAAAAGTATGTGTAATTCTTGATTTAAAAGTATATCCTTCGAATGGCGACCAACCACATTTGGCCAGTATATTTTCTTTTTTAACACTCCATGGCAAACCTGGATTTACAATAACTAAATCGGCATAGAATCCTACTTTAATAAAACCACGCTTTTCAATTTTAAAAATCTTCGCAGGATTGTGGCACATTTTTTCTACAATTTTTTCTACCGAAATCTTACCTTGATGATTGGCCTCAAACATTGCAACCACAGCATGCTGAACCAATGGCCCACCAGAGGGTGCTTTTGTGTAAACTTGTTGTTTTTCTTCTAAAGTATGCGGAGCATGATCAGTAGCAATTATATCAATTCTATCATCCAGAAGGGCTTCCCAAAGCGCTTTTCTATCATCAGAAGATTTAACGGCAGGATTCCATTTAATAAGATTGCCTTTTGTAGCATAATCTTCATCCGAAAACCAAAGATGATGAATGCAAACTTCGGCCGTGATTTGTTTTTCTTCTAATGTAATTTTATTGGTGAATAAATCCAACTCTTTAGCGGTAGAAAGATGAAAAACATGAAGTCTGGCTCCTGTTCGTTTTGCTAAATCAATAATTTTTACAGTCGATTTATAACAGGCTTCTACGCTTCTGATTTCCGGGTGGAATTTGACCGGAATATCATCTCCAAACTGTAATTTATATCGCTCTAAATTTTCTTTTACTGTTGTCTCATCTTCACTATGAACGGCAATTAATAATTTTGTGTTAGAAAATATTTTTTCCAATGACGCTGAACTATCAACCAACATGTCGCCTGTTGATGAGCCAAGGAATAATTTTAAACCTGCAACATTTTTTGGATTTGTTTTAAGAATTTCTTCTAAATTATCATTCGTTCCGCCCATCATAAATGAATAATTGGCATAGGATGTTTTGGCGGCAATTTGATATTTTTCTTCTAAAATTTCTTGGGTAACTGCATTGGGAACTGTATTGGGTTGTTCGATATAGGAAGTGATTCCACCAGCAACAGCGGCTCGGCTTTCAGAAGCAATATCACCTTTGTGAGTTAAACCCGGTTCGCGAAAATGCACTTGGTCATCAATAGCTCCGGGAATTAAATAGCTTCCTTCAGCATCAATTATTTTACAATTGGAAAGTTTTGGACTAATGCTTTCAGCGATTTCAACAATAAATTCGTTTTCAATCAAAACATCACCTTCAAAAATGGTTCCTTCGTTTACAATTTTAGCATTTTTAATTAAAACGGTATTCATTTTATAATTGATTTAAAAACTTTTTAAGTCTCAAAGAAATAACTCCAAAAATAGCTTCTTTAATAATAGAACCACTCATTTTGGATTGGCCTTTTGTTCTGTCTGTAAATATGACTGGTACTTCCTGTATATTAAAATTTTTGGCGAAAGCCCTGTATTTCATTTCTATTTGGAAAGCGTATCCGATGAATTCAATTTTATCTAAATTTATTTTTTCCAATACTTCTCGATGGTAACAAATAAATCCAGCTGTAGCGTCCATGATTTTCATTCCGGTAATCATTCGCACATAAACCGATGCAAAATAAGAAAGCAAAATTCTACTCAATGGCCAATTTACCACATTTACACCCGTAACATAACGCGAACCAATGGCCACATCTGCACCGTTGGAATAACAGGCATCATAAAGTTTTACTAAATCATTTGGGTTGTGTGAAAAATCGGCGTCCATTTCAAAAATGTAATCGTAATTATGCTTTAATGCCCACTTAAATCCGTGAACATATGCTGTTCCTAGACCTGATTTTTTCTGTCTTACTGATAAAAACAAATTGTCTTGATATTCGCTTTGTAATTCGATAACTTTTTCAGCTGTTTTATCAGGTGAATTATCATCAACTATTAAAACATGAAAGTTTTTATGTAACGAAAATACAGCCCGAATGATACCTTCGATGTTTTCAATTTCGTTGTAAGTAGGAATAATTACAATACCTTCGCTCATAGTAAGTGTCGTCAAACTCAATTGCAAAAATAAACTTTTTATCAGAGCGCAATCTTAATAATTATATAATAATTTTAAGAAATAAAAAATTAGTAATTTTGTCGGAATTATGATCGAAACTATTTTACAACCAAGAATTTTGGAGCACAAGGATTGGGCTACTTACTTGTTTGTTTTTTCTTTTGTTTTAATCGCAATTACCAAGACCGCTTTTGAAACCCGGTTTAGTGAATTTCTAAGAATTTTGGTTACTGATAAATACATTAAAGTTTATAAAGACACTTCTCACCTGATGAGTGGTTTTACGATATTGCTGTTTATTGTACAGATTATTTCTTTTTCTTTTTTCATTCAATTGGTGCTGAATTTTTTTGGTTATGTTTCTAAAACGGATTGGATAATTTTTATCCGGATATTTACCTTTTTTGGAATATTTGTGCTTTCAAAATTTTTAATTGAAAAGATTGTAGCCACTATATTTAACATTGAAGAATTTGCCGAACAGTTCAATTTACAGAAAGTCAGTTACCGAACTTTTATCGGATTGATTTTAGTGCCAATTAACATTTATTTGTTTTACAATAACACCCCGTCGAATATTTTAATTTATTGCACAATTGCTGTAATTTTAATTATTAATTTGTTTTCTTATTTGGTTTCGCTGAAGATTTATCAAAATTTGCTTATCGGTAAGTTGTTTTATTTTATTTTGTATCTTTGCGCACTTGAAATAGCGCCCTACTATTTTATGTATTATTTGATTACAAAAAATTTAGCACATTAGGATGTCCAATTTGAAAGTGAAAACAATTTTGGTGTCACAGCCAGAACCAAAAGTAGAGAATTCGCCTTATTTTGAATTACAACAAAAGCATAAGGTAAAGATTGATTTCCGCCCGTTTATACATGTAGAAGGTGTAAGTGCAAAAGATGTCAGAAGTCAAAAAATTGACCTGAATAACTTTACGGCTATCATTTTAAACAGCAGAAATTCTGTGGATCATTTTTTTAGAGTGGCTGAAGAAATGCGTTATAAAGTTCCTGAAGATTTAAAATATTTTTGCCAGTCAGAAGCGATTGCTTTTTATCTCCAAAAATATGTGGTTTATAGAAAACGTAAAATCTACGTTGGTCAAAAAGACTTTATTGATTTGTCTCCGTTAATTAAAAAATACAAAGACGAGAAATTTCTTTTACCAGCTTCTGACCAATTAAATTTTGATGTTCCACAAACATTGAATACTTTAAAAGTAGATTGGACTCAAGCCACTTTTTACAAAACAGTAATGAGTGATTTGTCTGATTTGGCAGATGTTTATTATGATGTTTTGGCATTCTTTAGTCCAACAGGGATAAAGTCTTTGTTCAAAAATTTCCCTAACTTTAAACAAAACAATACACGTATTGCTGTTTTTGGAAGCACTACTCAAAAAGAAGCTTTGGAGCATGGATTACGTATTGACATACTGGCACCAACACCAGAAACCCCATCCATGACAATGGCATTAGATAAATATATTGCTGACGCCAATAAAGGAAAATAAAAATTCAAATTTGACATTTATAAAAAAAGCCATTCTCAATTAAGTGAATGGCTTTTTGCTTTGGTTAGGTTAGTTAGCTAATTATAATTGTGGCCCTGCTTTTACTAAGCTTTCCCCTTGATCATTGTCGGTATATTGTTCGAAATTTTTAATAAAAAGTGAAGCTAAATCATTGGCTTTTGTATTCCAATCAGATACTTTGTCATACGTATCTCTTGGGTCTAAAATCGATGAATTTACATCATGCAAAGATGAAGGGACTTCAAAATTGAAAATTGGAACCATTTTAGTTTCTACATTTTCGATTGAACCATCTAAAATAGCATCTATGATAGCGCGAGTATCTTTTATCGAAATTCGTTTTCCTGTTCCGTTCCAACCTGTGTTAACCATATACGCTTTGGCCTCGTTTTGCTCCATTTTCTTAACCAATTCTTCTGCGTATTTTGTCGGATGCAATGTCAAAAATGCTTTTCCAAAACAAGCGGAGAACGTAGGTGTTGGTTCTGTAATTCCGCGTTCTGTCCCAGCTAATTTAGCTGTAAATCCAGAAAGAAAATAATATTTAGTTTGTTCATGTGTTAATTTTGAAACCGGAGGCATTACTCCGAAAGCATCTGCAGTAAGGAAAATAACTTTATTGGCATGACCCGCTTTTGAAACCGGTTTTACAATATTATGAATATGATAAATAGGATAGGAAACTCTGGTGTTTTGAGTTACAGATATGTCTTTAAAATCAATTATTCCGTCAGCATCAACTGTAACATTTTCTAACAGCGCATCTCTTTTAATGGCACCATAAATGTCTGGTTCATTTTCTCTACTTAAATCTAAAGTTTTCGCATAACAACCTCCTTCAAAATTGAAGACTCCTTCATCGTCCCAACCGTGTTCATCATCACCTATTAATTCTCGTTTTGGGTCGGTAGACAATGTTGTTTTTCCAGTTCCTGAAAGGCCAAAGAAAACAGCTACATCACCCTCGGCTCCTTTATTAGCCGAACAGTGCATTGAAGCTATTCCCTGCAATGGCAAATAATAATTCATCATCGCAAACATTCCTTTTTTCATTTCGCCGCCATACCAAGTCCCACCAATAATTTGGATTTTCTCGGTTAAATTAAAAGCAATATATACTTCTGAATTTAGTCCATAATTAGTAAAATCTTTGAAAGACGTTTTGGAACCATTCATTACAATGAAATCAGGCTCCCCAAAATTATCTAATTCTGCTTCCGTTGGGCGTATAAACATATTCGTAACAAAATGTGCTTGCCATGCCACTTCCATAATGAAGCGAACTTTTAATCGTGTATTTTCATTGGCACCACAAAAAGCATCAACAACATATAATTTCTTTCCGGATAATTGATTAGTCGTATTATCTTTTAAAGCATTCCATGTGTTTTGTGTAATCGGCTTGTTGTCGTTTACGGCTTTGTCAGAATTCCACCAAATAGAATCTTCGGTAATGCTGTCTTTTACAATGTATTTATCTTTTGGTGAACGACCAGTAAAAACACCAGTCATAACATTTACAGCTCCATGCTCTGTTAATTGTCCTTTTTCAAAACCTTGTAAATTTGGATTTAATTCATCATTATATAATTGTTCGAATGTTGGGTTGTGAATTATTTCTTGAACATTTTTAATCCCATATTTTTCTAACGAAATCGATTTCGTAATTTGAGCGTAGTTCTCCATAGAAATTAGTTTATGTTGCATAATTAATTAGACAACAAAGGTAAAAATTAAATTCTACAAACTATTTTTTTATTGAAATATTATCTTTTTGATCTCCAAACATTCCAAAATAAAACGCTCCAAGCCATTATTAACAATACTCCACCAATAGGCGTGACAATGCCAATAAATTTAAAATCGACTCCTGTTATTGCTTTTGTGGTTAGCAAATAAATAGAACCCGAAAAGAAAAAAACTCCAAAAATCACCAATTGAAACAACGTTTTTTTTACTTTTTCATTAAGGAAAGTGTTCATGCCCAAAAACAACAAAAAAAGGGCGTGATACATTTGATATTTTACCCCAGTTTCAAAAGATTCTAGTTGTTCAACAGACAATTGTTTTTTTAAAGCATGAGCGCCAAATGCTCCTAAAATTATTGCTGTCATTCCCATCAAAGCAGCAACGCATGCTATTTTTCTTTCCATATTTAAAGTATATACTAAAACACAAATTTATTCGTTATCTGAATACGAATAAAGAAATTTCACGTTTCTTTTGGTATGTGAACCATTTTAAACATTTATTTTTGCACAATTAATTTACGATTATGAAGAAATTACTATTTATACTTTGCTCATTTTTTGTTCTCTGCTCTTTCACTAAGGTTAGCAGCCAAACCATAAAATCAGGCGAAAAATTGGTTTTTGCCGGCTCCTACAATATGAGTGGTTTGATGACACAATTGGCACAAGTTACTATGTCGACCGAAAATGTTACCACTGCCAAAAATACCTATCTGCATTTGAGTTGCGAATTGTCAACCTACAGCAAATGGGATTCATTTTTTAAAATCAGAGATTTATATGAATCGTATGTAAATCCTACGACTTTAAAGCCTAATTTATATAAAAGAAATATAGACGAAGGTGGTTGGACCAAAAAAGAAAAATACGTTTTCAAGGGAAACACGGTTAACAGCACTTCGAAGAAAAGAAACAGACCCGAAACTCAAAATACTTTTACTATTGGTGGATCAACACAAGATGTAATTTCACTTTTGTATAAAGTGAGAACCATGGATTTTTCGAAATTCAAAGTAGGACAAACGCAATCTTTAATGATTGTTTTTGATGAAAAACAAATCCCGGTAACACTAAAATACATGGGTAAAGAAACTGTTTCTGCCGGAAATTTGGGCAGCAAAGAATGTTACAAACTATCGATTGGCGCAAAAACAGATGCTTTAAAGGGGAAAGATAAAAACCTGATTTGGCTTACCGCTGACAATAAAAAAGTTCCAACTTTGCTAAAGTTTAGTATTCCCGTTGGAACCGGAAAATTAACGCTAACCTCAGCAATCGGAATCTAATCATGAGAAAATTACTGGTTGTTTTAGCAATAATTTTTACAGCACTTGCAATTATTTTTTCGGCTTTGCCACTTGATACTATTGCTTTTTTACCTATTGGTTTGGCTATTGTATTTTGTTTGCTATTGCTTAAAAAATCGGCAGTAAATCAAAAAAAACTACCTAATATTTTACTGCTTTTGTGTGTGGTTTCTTCCTTATTTGTTTTAGGTAAAACGCTTTTGGTGAAAGATCAAGTGGTTAAAGATACCCAATTTGAAAAAGAAAAAATGGAAACTAAAAAAGAAGCTAAAAAGGAGCTCGAAGATCTAGAAAAAGATTTGGAATAAAAAAATATCAACATGAGAAACATTTTAATCATTGGAGCCGGACGTTCAGCATCTTCCTTAATTAAATATCTTTTAAGAAAATCTGCTCAGGAAAACTTAAAAGTAACCATAGCTGATTTATCTATAGAATTAGCAAGAAGAAAAACATACAATCATCCTAATTCAAATCCAATTGCTTTAGATATCAATGATGTTGAACAACGCCGTGCCGAAATTCAAAAAGCAGATATCGTTATTTCGATGTTACCAGCGCACATGCATATTGAAGTGGCAAAAGATTGCGTGACTTATAAAAAAAATATGGTCACGGCTTCTTATGTTTCGGATGAAATGCAAAGTTTGGACGAAGCAGTAAAAGCTAACAATTTGGTTTTTATGAATGAAGTAGGACTCGATCCTGGAATTGATCACATGAGTGCTATGAAAGTGATTCATGAAATTGAAGCCAAAGGCGGTAAAATGATTTTATTCGAATCATTTTGTGGTGGTTTAGTAGCTCCCGAATCAGATAATAATCTTTGGAATTACAAGTTTACTTGGGCACCTCGAAACGTAGTCTTAGCAGGTCAAGGTGGTGCTGCTAAATTTATTCAAGAAGGCAAATACAAATATATTCCGTATCACAAATTATTTCGCAGAACAGAATTTTTTCACGTGGAAGGTTATGGAAAATTTGAAGGTTATGCCAATCGAGATTCTTTAAAATACAGAAGTATTTATGGCCTTGATGATATCCTAACTTTATATAGAGGAACTATTCGTAGAGTTGGTTTTTCAAAAGCGTGGAATATGTTTGTACAATTAGGAATGACTGATGATTCCTATGTTATGGAAAATACCGAGACGATGAGTTATCGTGATTTTATCAATTCCTTTTTGCCCTTTCACGCATCAGATTCTGTAGAATTAAAAACCCGAATGGCACTTGGCATTGAACAAGACGACATTATGTGGGACAAATTAATGGATCTTGATATCTTTAATGCAAGTAAGATTGTTGGTCTTAAAAACGCTACTCCGGCACAAATATTAGAGCGCATCTTAAACGACAGTTGGACGTTACAACCTGATGACAAAGACATGATTGTGATGTACCACAAATTTGGCTACGAAATTAATGGTGAGCGAAAACAAATAGATTCTAAAATGGTGTGTATTGGGGATGACCAAATTTATACCGCTATGGCAAAAACTGTTGGATTACCTGTTGCAGTAGCAACTTTGCAAATTTTGAATGGCAACATCAAAACCCCTGGTGTCCAATTGCCAATTAAAAAAGAAGTATACGAGCCTATTTTGATAGAACTGGCAGCACATGGAATCGTTTTTAATGAAACCGAAATGCCATATGTGGGTTACAATCCTGATAAGTTATTGGGTAATTAATTCTTTTTGAAGCTTCCATAAGGGCTATTTAGTGATGGCCTATTGTTAAATCAATAGTTGATTACACTTTTTGCTGATAGTTTAAAACAATATTTCTATTTTTGCTTTAAATTCATTACTTATGAAGATAAATCAGCTACAAATAGAAATTGACGGCATTGATAAAGAAATCCTCCGGGATTTAATGGAAGATGCCCGAAAACCCATATTGCAAATTGCCAATAAAATCGGAATTTCAGGCGCAGCAATCCACCAAAGACT
>CANKLK010000056.1 GCA_947482805.1 Flavobacteriaceae bacterium | reverse complement strand
TTGCTCCTTTAGCAGTAAGAAAATCTTCAAATTTGCTTACTGTTTCCTTTACCTGAACTTCAGATAAAACGGGATTTAAGATGAAAACAGTTTCGTAATGATTCATAATAATATATGATTAAATTTTAAATTGGGCGCGAAGTTACAATTTGATTTTTAATATACAATGGTAATACCTATTAAATCGTCAAAAAGTAAAATATATCGTTTAAAAGCAAAAAAAATCGACAAAACGTTAGGTTGTTCAAAAAAAACTATATACTTTTACAAAACCAAATCTATAATTAATAATATTATGAAACTAAATTGTGTTGTTGTCGATGACAGTTCCATTCAGAGAATGATCATCGCGAAGTTAGTAAATAATCACCCAAACCTACACTTAGTTGGTGATTTTTCTAATGCAATTGAAGCAAAAAATTGCATGTCGGTACACACTGTTGACTTGATTTTTCTCGATATCGAGATGCCAATCATCAATGGTTTTGATTTTCTTGACGGATTAAAAGTAAAACCTCAAATTATTTTTATCACGTCTAAAGCAGAGTATGCTATGAAAGCATTCGATTATGACGCTACGGATTACCTACAAAAACCGATAGCTCTTGATCGTTTTAATGCTTCTGTTAGAAGAGCTATGGATATCCATATGCTTAAAAAAGAAAATCAAGATGAAGAGGGAGAACATATCTTTATTAAGAGCAACCTTAAAAAACTTAAAATTTATACGAATAAAATTAAGTGGATTGAGGCTTATGGAGATTATGTTAAAGTAGTTACCGAAGAAGATAGTAATCTTGTTCTTTCCACTATGAAGTCTTTTGAAAACGATTTATCAAAAGAGAAATTTATTCGTGTACACAAATCATATATTATAAATATTGATAAAGTGGAACGTTTCAATAGTAAGTTCGCTGAAATTGGAGTTACTAAAATTCCGTTGAGTCGTAATAAAAAAGAAGATTTAATTAAAGCTTTAGCTATTGCTTAATAAAAATCCACATTTACAGTAACTTTTATAGTTCTGTATTGTGACACCAAATCAAAACTATTCAGTATTTTCTGAATAGTTTTTTTTGTACCTTGAATAGAAGCATCTCCTGGTATTTTAATCATTATAGTTCGAATATATTCGTTTCGAATTCTTCCGACTGCAGGTTCTTCCGGACCAAGAACTGGAATAGTTAAGTTTTGATTTAAAACTTGATACAACCACATTGAACCTTCTTTTAGCTTTTCAAAATCACGATGCTTTAATGTCAATTTTATCAAACGGAAAAATGGCGGATAATAATAAATCTTTCTTTCGTAGAGTTGTTCCTTGTACATTCCTTCATAATCATTATTGGTAACTTGTTGAATAATGTTATGCAATGGATTATAAGTCTGAATGATAACTTTTCCACGTTTGTCTGCTCTGCCCGATCGACCAGCGACTTGAGTCATCATTTGAAAACTTCTTTCGAAAGCTCTAAAATCAGGATAATAGAGCATGTTATCTGCATTCATAATTCCAACTAACGAAACGTTATCAAAATCTAATCCTTTGGCAAGCATTTGGGTTCCTACCAAAACGTCAATTTCTCTATTCTTAAAACTGTCAATAATTTTTTCAAAGCTGTATTTACCGCGTGTGGTATCTTGGTCCATACGTTTGATATTTTTCTGAGGAAATAATTCGGCTAATTCCAATTCTATTTGTTCTGTTCCAAAACCTTTGGTTTCCAAATCAACACTCGAACAAACGTGACAATTCGATGGTTTAGCCATCGAATAGCCACAGTAATGACAACGCAATTGATTCTTATATTTATGGTACGTCAAACTTACATCGCATTGTGGACACTGTGGCACATGACCACAAGTCATGCATTCTAATACTGGTGAAAAGCCACGACGGTTTTGAAACAAAATCACTTGCTCATTATTAGCAAAAGCTTCAGTTATTTCTTCAATTAAAGTTTGGCTGAAATGCCCTTTCATCTTTTTACGGAAGTAACTGTCTTTCAAATCCACCAATTCAATCTCTGGCATTTGAACTTTTCCGAAACGTTCTTTTAAATCAATTAAACCAAATTTTCCAGAAGTCGCATTATAATAAGTCTCAATACTCGGAGTTGCTGAACCTAACAAAACTTTGGCCCCACCCAGTTCGGCCTTGCCTCGGTTTGCCTGATGCAAGTTTGCCAAAACAATCGCAGCATCACGGGCGTGATATCTTGGTGCCGGGTCTTGCTGTTTAAACGTTTGTTCGTGCTCTTCATCAACTATGATTAATCCTAAATTATTAAATGGTAAAAATAAAGCCGACCTTGCTCCTATTACCACTTGTGCTTTATCAGACGAATTTAAAACTTGGTGCCAAACTTCAACTCTTTCGTTGTTACTGTATTTGGAATGAAAAACAGCCACTTTATTGCCGAAATGTTTTGTCAAACGAGCCACTAATTGAGTAGTTAAAGCAATT
This sequence comes from Flavobacteriaceae bacterium, assembly GCA_947482805.1. Next base: position 9,981 of record CANKLK010000056.1, on the reverse strand, counting down.
TCCGGCAACAAATACAAGACTTGCTTTCCCAAAGCAATATAATTTTCAATGAGTTTGGTATATATTTCCGTTTTCCCGCTTGAAGTTACTCCGTGTAAAAGTATTACTTCTTTTTCTCCAAAAGATTTCACAATTTCATCGAACGCTGTTTGTTGAGCAACACTTAATGAGAATTCGTTTTCAACTTTATTCTTCTCAAAATTTACGCGGTCTTCTTGAATAAAATATTCTTCAAATATTTGTTTGTCAATCAATGCCTTAACTATGGCTGCCGAAGTTTGAGCGGTTTCTGTTAATTGCTTTACGGAAATAGGCTGTCGTTCATGTGCTTGTAATTGAAAATACTGCAGCAAAAGGTTCTTTCGCTTTTCCGATTTTATACTGTCTAGCAAGGCAATGAGATTTTCTTCCTTTTGATATTGCTCGTGCAAACGAATATATTTAACAAGTTTAGGCTTGTATTCCTCCTGAATTTCTTCCTGAAGCGAGATAATATTTTTGTTAATCAGTTTTTGAATGACAGGCAAAACCGTTTTCTTATTTACTATATCAATTATGTTTTGAATCTTCAATGAACTTTGAGACTGAAGGGCTTCATAAATAAGAAATTCATCATCGGATAAGAAAGCTGCATCTACAAAGGTTTCATTGTTTTGTGAAATTATTGTTTCGCTTTCTAACAATAATGCAGATGGCAAAGCACCTCGAAAAACATCTCCAATGTTACACATATAATAAGACGATATCCAAAACCAATGATTAATTTGTAATTCGTTTACAATAGGTCTTTCGTCAAGAATTTGATCGATTTCTTTGGCTTCATATAGTGTTGGTTCTTCCCGATGCAAATCGATAACCAATGCTGTGTAGATTTTGCTTTTACCAAACGGAACCGCAACCCGCATTCCCTTTTTAATAAATGCATATTCATTTTCTAAAACTCTGTAAGTAAATGTTTTAGGTAAAGAAAGTGGAAGAATAACTTCAATAAAAAAATTCATTATTTATGTAGCTATTATATTCTAAACCAAGTTTGTGATCTTCCAAAAAGCGAAATGCCAATATATCCCCGAACGATTAATTTATCCTTTCCTTCTAAGTTCATTTTACAGTGATATGATTTACCATTCTTAGGATCGGTTACCTTACCACCTTCATAAAAATCACCTTTCTTTTTTAAACCTTTGATAATAACTAATCCTAAAACAGGTTTGTTTTTATCTTCTCCTTCACACATTTCGCATTTGAAATGTTTTTTTTCTTTCTCAAGAATTTCAATTATTCGGCCATAAACTTTTCCGGCTTTTTCATAAATCTCAACAATACCATTCTCCATACCAGTTTCGTCATCAACAGTTTTCCATTTTCCAAAAATAGTTTGCGAAAAACTAACTTGAAAAATAAAGAAAATAACAATGGATAAAATTAGTTTCATGGCATTTTATTATCTAATTCTTTTTGCTTTTCACGTCTGATATGTTGTATTGAAGTATTTAAATCAAAGCCTAATATAAGAATCATACAATTAATCCAAATATAAAACATTACTACTAACAATGTACCTATTGAACCATAAAGTTCATTGTATTTAGAAAATTTCACAACCCAAATTCCGAAGAAATAAGAAGAAATGATAATTAAAATAGTCGTGAAAACTGAACCTATTGATATAAACGGTCTATTCTTGTCATGTTTAATTCCAAATTTGAATAATAATGATGTTGAAAATAATATCATCAGAATGACAAAAACATATCTTCCCAATTCAATCAACGGTATACTATCTGAAAGTACATCTTGAATTTTTGTTTTCTGAATAAAAACCTCAAAGATTATTATAGCAGCAACAGTTACTATCAATAGAAATGATAAAACCATCGACAAAGCCAAAGCAACAAAATATTGCCTGAAAAATTTTCGTTTTAATGTAACATGCATATGATGCGAAGTCTCAAAACCACCAAGAATAGCAGTTATACCATTTGCCATTAAAAATATAGCGATTAAAAATCCTGTTGAAAGTAATCCACTATGACTGTTATGCAAAATATCGTTTATGATTTTAACAATAGCATCATAGGTTGTTGGCGGAACACTTTGTTTTACGAATCCTAAAAAGTCCTCTTGAAATCCTTGAATGGGAATGTAAGGAATAAGGTTTAGTATAAAAAGCATAAATGGAAATAAAGCCATAAAGAAGCTCCACGCAATTGCGGCAGCACGATATGAAATTGCGCCTTCAAAAATTCCAACAAAATAAAGGTCTAACAAATCAAATAAAGACAAACCATGAAGCCAAGGCAATTTTATCTTTTTCAATAAGAAAACGAGCTGTTTAATTATTGGAAGTTTTATGAATTTATTTTCTGTTGTTGTTGTCGACATTAAAAGGCTTTTAAACTTAAATCCATATTGTAAACCGAATGGGTCAATGCTCCTGAAGAAATATAATCAACACCACATTCTGCGTATTGACGAATGGTTTTTTCATTGATATTTCCAGATGACTCTGTTAGGCATTTATCTCCAATTAATTCAACTGCTTTTCGAGTATCTTCAAAATTGAAATTATCAATCAGAATTCGGTAGATACCTGTGCTTTCCAGAATTTCTTTTATTTCGGCAAGGTTTCTTGCTTCCACGATAATCTCTAAATCAAGATTATTTAATTTTAAAAACGCCTTTGTTTTGTTAATAGCGTTGGTAATTCCTCCGGCAAAATCATTGTGATTGTCTTTCAGCATAACCATATCATACAACGCAAAACGATGATTTTCACCGCCACCAATTTTTACTGCCCATTTTTCGCAGGCGCGAAATCCAGGTGTAGTCTTTCGGGTATCGAGGATTTTGGTTTTTGTTCCTTCTAAAAGTTTTACGTAATGATTAGTCTTGGTTGCAATGGCAGACATTCGCTGTATCGAATTCAGCACCAATCGTTCTGCTTTTAAAATTGATTGTGAACTTCCAGAAACATGAAAAACAATATCACCGTGTTTTACTCTTGTTCCATCCTGAATAAAAGTTTCAATCTCTAGAGTTGGATCCACATTCTCAAAAATCATTTTAGCAAATGCTACTCCTGCAATTATTCCACTGTCTTTAACTAAAAGCATAGCTCTTCCTATGGCAGATTCAGGAATAGAAGCCAACGAACTAAAATCACCAGGACCAATATCCTCACGGATGCCGTTTTGTATAATTAAATTAAGTTCATTTTGAAACTGTTCTTCTGAAATCATTTTTGAAACTTTTGTTTTGCTAAAGTAGCATATAATTTGAAGATTTGAAAATTTGATGATTTGAAGATTGATAATTAATTTTCAAATTAGTACATCTACAATTTTCAAATTAAATTCTACCTTTGCAGCACAACCTCACTACTCATGTACAAACTACTCATTCGTCCCATTTTATTTTGGTTTGACCCAGAAGAAGTTCATTATTTCTCTTTTAGTTTTATCAAATTTATTTGTAAAATTCCTTTTGTTCCCAATATTCTAAAATCGATATACGAAGTAAAAGACAGCGGTTTGGAACGTGAAGTTTTTGGTTTAAAATTCAAAAACCCAGTTGGCTTGGCTGCCGGATTTGATAAAGATGCTAAATGCTTTAAAGAATTATCAAATTTTGGTTTTGGTTTTATCGAAATCGGAACTTTGACTCCAAAGCCTCAAGACGGAAATCCAAAAAAACGTTTGTTTCGGTTAAAAAAAAATAACGCCATAATTAATAGAATGGGATTTAATAATGGAGGTGTTGATGCAGCAGTTTTGCGATTGAAAAAAAACAAAGGTGTTTTGATAGGTGGAAACATTGGTAAAAATAAGCTTACGCCAAATGAAGATGCTATTTCTGATTATCTTATTTGCTTTGATACTTTGTTCGATCATGTTGATTATTTTGTAGTCAATGTGAGTTCGCCAAATACACCGAATCTACGTGAACTTCAAGAAAAAAAACCATTAACAGAACTTTTATCCAAACTCGAATCCCGAAACTCTGAACACAAATCTAAGAAACCCATACTTTTAAAAATTGCTCCTGATTTGACAAATGAACAATTATTAGATATCATTGATATAATAAATGAAACAAAAGTTGCTGGCGTAATTGCAACAAACACAACCATTTCAAGAGAAGGATTACAAACTGAAAATAATCCAGAAGTTTCGGGAGAAACCGGTGGTTTATCAGGTAAGCCTCTAACCAAACGTTCAACAGAAGTCATTCGTTTCCTTTCGGAGAAAAGCAATAAAGCCTTTCCTATTATTGGTGTGGGCGGAATTCATTCGGCTGAAGATGCATTAGAAAAACTGGAAGCAGGAGCGAGTTTAATTCAGCTTTACACTGGATTTATTTATGAAGGTCCAAAATTAGTAACCGAAATCAATAAAAAAATCCTTGAAAAAACTTTGTAACTTAGTCACTTTGCAACTCTGAAACTTTGAAAGAAATCAAAATCATAGAATGTCCACGCGATGCCATGCAAGGTATCAAAGACTTTATTCCAACACAAAATAAGGTTGATTATATTCAGTCGCTGCTTCGTGTTGGTTTTGACACAATTGATTTTGGAAGTTTTGTTTCGCCAAAAGCGATTCCACAAATGCAGGACACAGCCGAAGTTTTAGCTCAATTGGATTTATCGGAAACGCAAAGTAAACTGCTAGCCATTATAGCCAACACACAAGGAGCAAAAATTGCTTCAACGCATAAAGAAATACAATACTTAGGTTTTCCATTTTCTATTTCCGAAAACTTTCAAATGAGGAACACACACAAAACTATTGCGGAAAGTTTACTAACACTTCAGGAGATTTTAGATATTGCCTATGCTTCTAATAAAGAAGTGGTTGCTTATCTTTCTATGGGTTTCGGTAATCCGTATGGCGACCCATGGAATATTGAAATTGTAGGCGAATGGACTGAAAGATTGGCAAATATGGGCGTTAAAATCCTTTCGCTTTCGGATACTGTTGGAAGTTCCACTCCCGATGTGATTACTTATTTATTTTCGAATTTGATTCCAAAATACCCAAATATCGAATTTGGCGCGCATTTGCATACTACTCCAGACAAATGGCATGAAAAAGTAGATGCTGCTTATAAAGCTGGTTGCTTTCGTTTTGATGGGGCCATTCAGGGTTTTGGAGGTTGCCCAATGGCTAAAGATGATTTAACCGGTAATATGCCGACAGAGAAGCTACTATCCTATTTCACTGTGCAAAAAGCGAATACCAATACAAGTCCTATGAGTTTTGAAAGCGCTTATAACGAAGCCACGAAGATTTTCACAGCTTATCATTAAAAGTTTACAGTCTCAGTTTCAGTTCTCAGTAACCGTTTTAGGAGTAAACTGAATACTGAGACTGAGACTGAATACTAACTCGCTTCCTCTTAATCAGCTTATAAATTTCAATCCACATTACGGATAAAAATCCAACTAAAAGACTTAAGCCTATTTGAGCCTTATCTACTTTTTCAAACAAGAAGAAGTTTGAAAAAACCGGAACAAAAAATAAGAGTGATGTAATTCCGATTGTGATTCCGATAATCATTAAAACCAAATTATTTTTATATCGAATAGTTGTGAAAACAGAATAATAGAAGGAGCGGTTTTCTAGGGTCAAAAAGATATTAGACATTATTAATGTTAAAAAAACTGTAGTTCTAGTATATTTTTCAGAAAAACCCACTTCTTCCTTGAGGCAACAACTTCATCGTTTGAAAGTCCTGTAATCAGCTTATGATTTTCTGACATTAAGATGAATTTAGTTATTGGTACTAATTTAGTTATTTAAGATGAATTTAAGTGACTTATTTACATAAAGATTATTATATTTGCATGCAATTTAACTACGATTCTGAACCAAGTTCAGCATAAACTACAAATTGCAATGAAAGCACACACTACTAAAATCGTTGGAGAAGGTTTAACCTATGACGATGTACTGCTAATCCCAAATTATTCTGAAGTTTTACCGCGCGAAGTTAATATCCAGTCTAAGTTTTCGCGAAATATTACTTTGAATGTTCCTATTGTTTCGGCTGCGATGGATACCGTTACCGAAAGTGCTATGGCGATTGCTATGGCGCAGGAAGGTGGTATTGGTGTTTTACACAAAAACATGACAATCGAACAACAGGCAGCCAAAGTCAGAAAAGTAAAACGGGCTGAAGCCGGGATGATTATCGACCCAGTTACTCTGCCTCTGACAGCAACAGTTGGCGATGCTAAAATGGCGATGAAAGAATTTGGTATTGGTGGTATTCCTGTCGTTGATGAAAATGATATTCTTAAAGGAATCGCAACTAATAGAGATTTACGTTTCGAAAAAATAAATTCCCGTTCCATATTAGAAGTTATGACTTCTGAAAATCTGGTAACTGCTGCTGAAGGAACAACTCTAGAAGAAGCCGAAGTAATTTTGCAGAAAAATAAAATTGAAAAACTTCCGGTAGTCGATGATAATTTTAAACTTATCGGTTTAATTACTTTTAGAGATATTACGAAACTGACTCAAAAACCTATTGCCAACAAAGATAAGTTTGGTCGTCTTCGTGTAGCTGCGGCTTTGGGAGTTACAGCTGATGCATTGGAAAGAGCTACTGCTTTAGTAAACGCTGGAGTTGATGCTGTAATAATTGATACAGCTCATGGACATACAAAAGGTGTTGTTTCTGTATTAAAAGAAGTGAAAGCTAAATTTCCTAATCTGGATGTTGTTGTGGGTAACATTGCTACTCCGGAAGCAGCATTATATTTAGCTCAAAATGGTGCCGATGCAGTGAAAGTCGGAATTGGTCCGGGTTCAATTTGCACTACACGAGTAGTTGCCGGAGTTGGATTTCCACAATTTTCAGCAGTTTTAGAAGTCGCTGCCGCTTTAAAAGGAACTGGAGTTCCAGTAATTGCTGATGGTGGGATTCGTTATACTGGGGATATACCTAAAGCGATTGCTGCTGGAGCAGATTCAGTGATGCTTGGTTCATTACTAGCTGGAACAAAAGAAAGTCCAGGTGAAACTATCATTTTTGAAGGAAGAAAATTCAAGTCGTATCGTGGTATGGGTTCTATTGAAGCTATGGAAGACGGCTCAAAAGATCGTTATTTCCAAGATGTAGAAGACGATATTAAGAAGCTTGTCCCTGAAGGAATTGTAGGCCGGGTACCCTACAAAGGCGAATTAAACGAGAGCATGCAGCAATTCGTTGGCGGACTACGTGCTGGAATGGGTTACTGTGGTGCAAAGGATATTCCAATGTTACAAGAAACAGGACGTTTTGTTCGAATTACGGCGAGCGGTATTGGTGAAAGCCATCCGCATAACGTTACGATTACAAAAGAAGCTCCGAATTATTCGAGATAAATTAAGGAATAAGAGATAAAGTAAAAGGCATAAGATAGTTTCTTATGCCTTTTACTTTTTTTATTAAAATTAATTGAGGGTATTCTGAAAAATACTGTAAGCAATCAAATAAGTGCATATACAGATTGTCAAATTATAAATTTATGCGTAATTATTAATTATACCCATATTTTTATAGGGGGTAAATTAAAATATTCATAAAAATTACACAATAAACACTTTTTTTATATAGGGTATAACTCATTTTATATATTTTTATCAAAATTTTAAATATTAAAACATATGAGAAAAATTATTTTAAGTGTTATTCTAATCACGATTGTAGTGTTATCTGTTTTTTCAATTTATTTATTTCCAGAAGGTACAACATTAGGTGCTCACGTAGTTACTCTAAAATTAGATACTGGAGATACTGCTTGGATGCTATGCGCAACAGGACTTGTATTGCTAATGACTCCAGGACTTGGTTTCTTTTATGGAGGAATGGTTGGTAAGAAAAATGTAATTAGTACAGTTTTACAAAGCTTTATAGCTATGGTAATTGTAACTGTACTTTGGGTTGTAGTTGGATTTGCACTTTGTTTCGGACCTTCAATAGGAGGTTTTATCGGAGACCCATCCCACAACATGTTTTTTCAGGGAGTAAGTGCTACTACCGCATGGGACTTAGCTCCAACGATTCCTTTTATATTGTTTGCTTTGTTTCAAGCAAAATTTGCTATTATTACACCTGCTTTAATAACAGGGGCTTTTGCAGAACGGGTACGTTTTTGGGCTTATATGTTATTTATGGTATTATTTATACTATTTGTTTATGCTCCATTATGCCACATGACTTGGCATCCTGATGGAATCTTTTTTGGATGGGGAGTATTAGATTTTGCTGGAGGAACTGTAGTACACATGAGTGCTGGTTGGGCTGCTCTTGCAGGAGCTATATTTTTAGGAAAAAGAAAAGTGCAAAAATCAAACCCGGCGCGTATCACTTATGTATTATTAGGAACTGGTTTATTGTGGTTCGGTTGGTTTGGTTTCAATGCAGGTTCTGCTGTTGGATCCGGAAGCCTTGCTGCACAAGCACTGGGAACAACTACCGTAGCTGCTGCCGCTGCCGCAATGGGTTGGGTATTCCTTGATAAAATTTTAGGTCACAAACTTTCTGCAATGGGAGCTTGTATAGGTGCTGTCGTTGGATTGGTTGCTATTACACCTGCTGCAGGTTTTGTATCAATTCCTTCTGCTCTTGCTATTGGTTTTATAGCTAGTATTGTAAGTAACCTTGTAGTTAGTAATTTTCCAAAAGGGAAAATCGATGATGCTTTAGATGTATTTGCTTGTCACGGTGTCGGCGGTATGGTTGGTATGCTTTTAACTGGTGTATTTGCCTCAAAATCTGTTAATGCAATTGTTGGTGACAATCAAGGTTTAATATATGGTGATACTACTTTGTTTTTTACACAATTGAAAGCTTTAGTACTAGTATCAATATTTGCATTTGCGGTTTCTTATGCCTTATTCTTTATTGTAAATAAAATTACACCATTACGAGTAAGTAAGGAAAAAGAGGAATTAGGATTAGATATTACTCAACACGGAGAATTCCTCTAAATAAATCATTTAAAATCACGCTTATTTACTGAAAATATTTTCAACAACATCTTTTTGCCCCTGATGTTGTTGATGGCATTTTCTATTGTCTTAATCTAAAAAAAACATTACTAACTAACATTTAAAAAACAACATAATGAAAACAACTACAACAATTTTAAAAAAGAATTTTTTACAAATAGTCGGATTTTGTCTATTGGCAATATATTCCGCAAATGCACAAGAGGGCACAACAATATTACCTGGAACTACTTTCGCAGGATCAGCTGATTTCTATTATAAATATGACTTTGCAGAAGTTAATAATAGCTATACCAGTTTTACAAAATCCCACGATTCCTATGAAATTGGAATGGCTTCCATTGAAGCTTCTCACAAATTAGGAAAAGCCTCCATATTTGTTGATTTAGGTTTTGGCTCAAGAGCAAGCGAATTTACATACAACGATTCTACCAATACTTTTATGATTAAACAAATGTATATTAACTATGATTTTTCGGATAGTTTTAAAGTAACAGCTGGTAGTTTTGGTACTAATATCGGATACGAATTAGTAGATGCCGTTGATAATAAAAACTACAGTATGTCTTATGCTTTTACAAACGGACCATTTTTCAACACAGGAGTTAAAGCACAATATACCTCTGGTAAGTATAGCTTTATGGCCGGAATTACTAACCCAACAGATTTTAAAACTGCTGGGGAGGCAGGATCTAAAAACAAAACTTTTATTGGTCAAATTGGTTGTGTTGCAGACAAAGGTAGTGCTTACTTAAATTTCAGTTCGGGAAGTGAAAATCCTGCATCTGATGTAAACAAAACCCAATTTGATTTTGTTGGTAGTAGAAAATTAAATACTAACTTGACTCTAGGTTTCAATGGAACGTATGCAATGGTTGAGGATGATATTAATAGTGATCTTGATGCTAACTGGTTTTCACTTGTAGGCTATATAAACTATGCCTTCAAAGATAAATGGAGTATAGCTTATAGATTAGAG
>CANKLK010000055.1 GCA_947482805.1 Flavobacteriaceae bacterium | reverse complement strand
GTTAACCAAATACTGTTGAACAGCAGATGGTCCCTGAATTCTCAAGATATCTTCTGGTGTAATAGCGCCATCTGATAAAGGCACACCCGCTTTTACGAAGTCATTTTCCTGAACCAGGATTTGACTTGATAATTTCACTAGGTATTTCTTAACCTCACCAAACTTAGATTCGATTACAATCTCACGGTTACCTCTTTTAATTTTTCCGAATGAAACAACACCATCAATTTCAGACACTACCGCTGGGTTTGAAGGATTACGAGCTTCTAACAACTCGGTAATTCTTGGCAAACCTCCTGTGATATCTCCAGCTTTTGAAGAACGACGAGGAATTTTTACAAGGATTTTACCTGCTTTAATTTTCTCTCCGTCTTCAACCATAAGGTGAGCGCCAACCGGTAAGTTATAAGAACGGATTAATTCACCGTCTTTACCATAAACCAATAAGGTTGGGATTAATTTTTTGTTTCTTCCTTCCGAAATTACTTTTTCCTGGAAACCTGTTTGCTCATCTATCTCCACTTGGAATGATTGCCCTTGCTCTAAATCTTCATAAGCGATTTTTCCGGTAAATTCAGAAACGATTACTCCATTATAAGGATCCCACTTACAAATAATAGCACCTTTTTCAACGGTATCACCATCTTTTACACTAATAACAGAACCATAAGGAATGTTATGTGTACTTAATAGAATTCCTGTTCTAGTATCAACTAACTTCAATTCCGTTGAACGAGAAACAACGATATCCACTTTTTTCCCGTCAGCATCTTCTCCAACTACGGTTTTTAAATCTTCTATTTCAAGTTTTCCTCCAAATCTTGCTACAATAGTAGATTCTTCAGAAACGCCACCTGCAACTCCACCAACGTGGAAAGTACGAAGTGTTAACTGTGTTCCTGGCTCACCAATAGACTGAGCAGCGATTACTCCAACTGCTTCACCTCTTTGAGTCATTTTTCCGGTAGCTAAGTTTCTACCGTAACATTTAGCACAAATCCCTTTTTTAGCTTCACAAGTTAAAGGAGAACGAACATCTACTCTTTCGATTGGTGATCCTTCTATGACCTTCATTATAGCTTCGGTAATTTGCTCACCAGAGTGAACTAATACTTCGTTGTTCAACGGGTTAATTACATCTTGCAATGCAACACGTCCTAAGATTCTTTCACCTAAAGTTTCAACGATTTCTTCGTTTTTCTTTAAGGCAGAAACATCAATTCCTCTTAAGGTACCACAATCTACAGAGTTTACAATCACGTCTTGAGAAACGTCATGTAATCTACGGGTCAAGTAACCGGCATCAGCCGTTTTCAAAGCAGTATCCGCTAATCCTTTACGCGCACCGTGAGTAGAAATAAAGTATTCTAAGATAGATAGACCTTCTTTAAAGTTAGAAAGAATTGGGTTTTCAATAATTTCACCACCACCAGCGGTAGATTTTTTTGGCTTAGCCATCAAACCACGCATACCAGTTAACTGACGAATTTGTTCTTTAGAACCCCTTGCTCCAGAGTCAAGCATCATATACACCGAGTTGAAACCTTGTTGGTCTTCTCTAATGTTTTTCATTGCTAATTCTGTCAATTGCGCATTGGCTGAAGTCCAGATATCAATAACTTGGTTGTAACGTTCGTTATTGGTAATAAGACCCATGTTATAGTTCATAGAAATTCCTTCTACCTGAACACGTGCATCAGCAATCAATTGTGTTTTTTGTTCCGGAATTCTAATATCTCCTAATGAGAATGATAAACCACCTTTGAAGGCGAATTTATATCCCATATCTTTCATTTCATCAAGGAAAGCTGCCGTTGTAGGAACATCTGTTACTGCAAGGATTTTTCCGATAATGTCACGCAACGATTTTTTAGTCAATACTTCATTGATATATCCTGCTGCTGGCGGAACTACTTCGTTGAATAGCACTCTACCTGCAGTAGTTTGTATAATTTTATATACCAATTCGCCATTTTCATTAAAATCTTTTGCACGCACTTTTACGCGAGCATTCAATTCTAATCTTCCTTCATTCAAAGCAATATTTACTTCTTCTGCCGAATAGAAAACTAATCCTTCTCCTAAAATTTTGTGTTCCGGAGTTGATAATCTTTCTTTGGTCATATAATACAGACCCAAAACCATGTCCTGAGATGGAACCGTAATTGGCGCACCATTAGCAGGGTTAAGGATATTGTGAGAAGCCAACATTAACAATTGACATTCCAAAATAGCTTCTGGCCCTAAAGGCAAGTGAACCGCCATCTGGTCACCATCAAAATCCGCGTTAAACGCCGTACAAACTAATGGGTGCAATTGGATTGCTTTTCCTTCAATAAGTTTTGGTTGGAATGCTTGGATTCCTAATCTGTGTAACGTAGGAGCACGGTTTAGCATTACAGGATGTCCTTTGATTACATTCTCAAGGATATCCCAAACTACTGGCTCTTTTTTGTCGATTATTTTCTTAGCCGACTTCACTGTTTTAACAATTCCCCTTTCGATTAACTTACGAATAACGAATGGTTTGTATAGTTCAGCAGCCATATCTTTAGGCAAACCACATTCGAACAATTTCATTTCTGGTCCAACAACAATTACCGAACGAGCAGAATAATCCACACGTTTTCCTAATAAGTTTTGACGGAAACGACCTTGTTTTCCTTTCAAAGAATCCGAAAGTGATTTTAATGGTCTGTTTGATTCTGTTTTTACAGCAGAAGCTTTACGTGTGTTGTCAAATAAGGAATCTACTGATTCTTGCAACATACGTTTTTCGTTTCTTAAGATAACTTCTGGAGCTTTAATCTCCATCAATCTTTTTAAACGATTGTTACGGATGATAACTCTTCTGTATAAATCATTCAAATCGGAAGTAGCAAAACGACCACCATCAAGTGGCACCAACGGACGCAATTCTGGCGGAATAACCGGAACTACTTTCATAATCATCCATTCAGGACGATTTTCTCTGTTTTGATTTGAATCACGGAATGATTCCACTACTTGCAATCTTTTTAATGCTTCTGTTTTTCTTTGTTTAGACGTTTCATTATTAGCAGCGTGACGCAATTCGTATGACAATGCATTCAAATCGGTTCTTGCTAATAAATCCATAATACACTCAGCTCCCATTTTGGCAACGAATTTATTAGGATCGAAATCATCTAAATATTGATTGTCTTGTGGAAGAGAATCAAGAATGTTCAAGTATTCTTCTTCTGTTAAGAAGTCCAATCTTTGTAATGGTTCGCTTTCAGCATTTACAGCTATACCTGCTTGAATTACTACGTATCTTTCGTAGTAAATAATCATATCTAATTTCTTAGACGGCAAGCCAAGAATGTATCCGATTTTGTTAGGCAAAGAACGGAAGTACCAGATATGAGCAATTGGCACAACAAGGTTGATGTGTCCTACTCTATCACGACGCACTTTTTTCTCTGTAACTTCAACACCACAACGGTCACAAACGATTCCTTTATAACGGATTCTTTTGTATTTTCCACAAGCACATTCAAAATCTTTTACCGGACCGAAGATTCGCTCGCAGAAAAGACCATCACGTTCTGGTTTGTGAGTTCTATAATTGATTGTTTCTGGTTTTAGAACCTCTCCTCTTGACTCCGCCAAGATAGATTCTGGAGACGCTAATCCAATTGAAATTCTGTCAAATCTCTTGATGGCATTTTTAGGATCTCTATTATTTCTATTATTCATCATAGTTTTTACTATTGATATTATTGAAATTATTTTTTTAAGTCGCAGTTTGCAGTCGCAGTTAACAGTAATCTGAAAACTGAGACTGCTACTGAAAACTATTTATTCTTCTAATCTGATGTCTAATCCAAGGCCTTTCAATTCATGCATTAATACATTGAATGATTCTGGCAATCCTGGTTCCGGCATGGTTTCTCCCTTAACGATAGCTTCGTAAGTTTTGGCTCTACCAATAACGTCATCCGATTTAACAGTCAAAATTTCTCTTAGCGTGCTTGATGCTCCATAAGCTTCAAGTGCCCAAACCTCCATTTCTCCAAAACGCTGACCTCCAAATTGAGCTTTACCACCTAATGGTTGTTGTGTAATAAGAGAGTATGGTCCTATAGAACGTGCGTGCATTTTATCATCAACCATGTGACCCAATTTCAACATATAGATAACTCCAACAGTTGCTGCTTGATGGAAACGCTCTCCTGTTCCACCATCATACAAATACGTATGACCAAAACGTGGAATTCCGGCTTCATCAGTTAGTTCATTGATTTGTTCTAAAGTTGCTCCGTCAAAAATTGGTGTAGCAAATTTTCTACCCAAGTTCATTCCTGCCCAACCAAGAACCGTTTCATAAATCTGTCCGATGTTCATACGCGATGGTACACCCAATGGATTCAATACAATATCAACTGGAGTTCCGTCTTCAAGGAATGGCATATCTTCATGACGAACGATACGAGCCACAATACCTTTGTTTCCGTGACGTCCCGCCATTTTATCACCCACTTTCAATTTACGTTTCTTAGCGATGTATACTTTAGCCAATTTCAAGATACCTGCTGGTAATTCATCTCCAACAGTGATGGTGAATTTCTCTCTTCTTAAGGCACCTTGTAAATCGTTTAACTTGATTTTGTAGTTATGAATTAAGTCGTTTACTAGGGAATTGGTCTCGTCATCAGCAACCCATTGACCTTTAGTTAAGTGAGCGAAATCTTCAACAGCGTGTAACATTTTAAGCGTGTATTTTTTACCTTTTGGCAAAACTTCTTCACCTAAATCATTCATTACACCTTGTGATGTTTTTCCGTTTACGATAGTAAAAAGTTTCTCAACTAATTTGTCTTTTAAATCAACAAATTTTGTTTCGAATTCCATTTCCAAAGATGTCAAATCATCTTTATCCTTAGTTCTTTTCTTTTTATCTTTTACTGCTCTTGCGAATAATTTTTTATCTAAAACTACACCGTGTAATGAAGGAGATGCTTTTAATGAAGCATCTTTCACATCACCTGCTTTATCTCCGAAGATTGCTCTTAAAAGTTTTTCTTCCGGAGTTGGATCTGATTCTCCTTTTGGCGTAATTTTTCCGATTAGGATGTCGCCAGGTTTTACTTCGGCACCAATTCTAATCATTCCATTTTCATCCAAGTCTTTAGTTGCTTCTTCCGAAACATTAGGAATATCATTAGTCAACTCTTCGTTACCTAATTTTGTATCTCTAACTTCTAAAGAATAATCATCAACGTGGATAGAAGTGAAAATATCATCACGAACTACTTTTTCAGAAATCACGATTGCATCCTCGAAGTTATACCCTTTCCAAGGCATAAAGGCAACTTTAAGGTTTCTACCTAAAGCTAACTCTCCGTTTTGTGTTGCATATCCTTCACAAAGTACTTGACCTAACTTAACTCTGTCCCCTTTTCTAACGATAGGTTTCAGGTTGATAGACGTACTTTGATTCGTTTTTCTAAATTTGATTAATTGGTATGTTTTTTCATCCGATTCAAAACTTACCATTCTTTCTGCTTCAGTTCTGTCGTATTTGATAGTAATCATATTAGCATCAACATATTCAACAGTTCCATCTCCTTCAGCGTTAATCAATACTCTTGAATCAGAAGCTACTTGACGCTCTAAACCAGTTCCAACGATTGGTGCTTCAGGACGTAACAATGGTACAGCCTGACGCATCATGTTTGATCCCATCAATGCACGGTTCGCATCATCATGTTCAAGGAAAGGGATTAAAGATGCTGAAATCGATGCGATTTGGTTAGGCGCAACGTCAGTATAATGAACTTGATTTGGATCAACTACCGGGAAATCACCTTCTTCACGCGCAATAACTTTGTCAGCCGTAATTTTTCCTTTAGCATCCATTACGATGTTTGCTTGAGCAATCATTTTTCCTTCTTCTTCTTCTGCACTTAAATATATAGGAGTAGAATTCAAATCGACAACACCATTGGTAACTTTACGATAAGGAGTTTCAATGAATCCCATTCCGTTTACTTTAGCATAAACACCAAGTGAAGAAATCAATCCAATATTTGGTCCCTCGGGAGTTTCAATTGGGCAAAGTCTTCCGTAGTGTGTATAGTGAACGTCACGTACCTCAAATCCTGCTCTTTCTCTTGAAAGTCCACCTGGTCCAAGTGCTGATAATCTTCTTTTGTGTGTAATCTCTGCTAATGGATTTGTTTGATCCATGAATTGAGATAACTGGTTTGTTCCAAAGAAAGAATTGATAACCGATGATAATGTTTTTGCATTAATCAAATCGATTGGTGTAAACACCTCGTTATCTCTCACGTTCATTCTCTCACGAATAGTTCTGGCCATACGTGCTAAACCAACACCGAATTGTTGTGACAATTGTTCTCCAACTGTTCTAACACGACGGTTTGATAAGTGATCGATATCATCAATATCAGCTTTCGCATTGATTAACTCAATCAAATATTTTACAATGGTGATGATATCTTCTTTGGTAAGCACTTGCTTTTCCATTGGAATATCTAAACCAAGTTTTTTGTTCATTCTGTAACGACCTACTTCACCTAAGTTGTAACGTTGGTCAGAGAAGAATAATTTATCTATAATACCACGAGCAGTTTCTTCATCAGGCGGTTCTGCATTACGCAATTGTCTGTAAATATGCTCAACGGCTTCTTTTTCTGAGTTTGTTGGGTCTTTTTGTAACGTATTGTGAATGATGGCATAATCACCTTGATTAGCATCTTCTTTATGCAACAAAATAGATTTAACGTTAGAATCGATGATTTCTTCCACATTATCTTTATCGATAATGGTATCTCTATCAAGGATAATTTCGTTACGTTCGATAGAAACTACTTCACCTGAATCTTCATCCACGAAATCTTCGTGCCAAGTATTCAATACTCTCGCAGCTAATTTTCTACCGATATATTTTTTAAGTCCTGTTTTAGATACTTTAATTTCCTCTGCAAGGTCGAAAATCTCAAGGATATCCTTATCTCTTTCGAAACCAATGGCACGGAATAAAGTAGTTACAGGTAATTTTTTCTTTCTATCAATATAAGCATACATTACGCTATTGATATCCGTTGCAAATTCAATCCAAGATCCTTTAAAAGGAATTACTCTGGCAGAATATAACTTAGTACCATTAGCATGGAAACTTTGACCGAAGAAAACTCCAGGCGAACGGTGTAATTGAGAAACAACCACACGCTCAGCACCATTGATTACAAAGGTTCCGCTTGGTGTCATGTAAGGAATTGTTCCAAGATAAACATCCTGAACAATTGTTTCAAAATCCTCGTGCTCCGGATCTGTACAATAAAGTTTTAGACGTGCTTTTAAAGGCACACTATATGTTAAACCTCTTTCGATACACTCTTGAATAGTGTAACGTGGTGGGTCAACAAAATAATCTAAGAATTCCAATACAAATTGATTTCTTGTATCGGTAATTGGAAAGTTTTCCATGAAGGTGTTGTATAACCCTTCGTTGCCTCTCTCGTCTGATTTGGTTTCCAATTGGAAGAAATCTTGAAAAGATTTTACCTGAACATCTAGAAAATCTGGATATTGAGGAATGTTTTTAGTAGAGGCAAAATTCAATCTTTCAGTCTGATTTGTTATCATCAATGAGCAAAATTTTGATTAAAAAAAAGTAATTTTTTGTGTAGAAACACTAAGTAACCCATACTTTCTTTTTATAACCGATACATCTTTAAAAATGAACCAAGTTCGCTCATTTTCTTTCTTCGTTATCGATCAAAAATTTTTCGTATTACTAATAAAACTGGATATAATTTTATTATACGAAAAATGGTTTAGGCCCTTGGACGCTTTTGTCCAAGGCCTAAACCTAGTTCTAAAACCGGTGTTGTGTTACTTTAACTCAACAACAGCTCCAGCTTCTTCTAAAGATTTTTTCAAACCTTCAGCTTCTGCTTTAGTAACTCCTTCTTTGATGTTAGATGGTGCACCGTCAACAAGATCTTTAGCTTCTTTCAAACCTAAACCTGTTAATTCTTTAACTGCTTTTACAACAGCTAATTTAGAAGCACCCGCTTCTTTAAGTACAACTGTGAATTCTGTTTGCTCTTCAGCAGCTGCACCAGCATCTCCACCACCAGCAGCAACTACTACAGCTGCAGCAGCTGGTTCGATACCATACTCATCTTTTAATATTGTAGCTAAATCGTTAACTTCTTTTACTGTCAAGTTAACTAATTGTTCTGCGAATTGTTTCAAATCTGCCATTTTTTCTATCGTTTAAAATGTTCTTTAATTATTATTTTTTTAGTCTGCTCTTAATTATTCTGCGGCTTCACCTTTTTGCTCTGCATTGTTTAACAATGCTGCAATAACACGTTTCGCAGGAGATTGAAGTAATCCGATGATTTCTCCAATAACTTCTTCTTTAGATTTCAAGGATGCCAAGCTATCGATAAGGTTATCTCCAATGTAAATTTCACCGTTGATGTAAGCTCCTTTAAAAGCTGGTTTATCTGATTTTTTTCTGAAATCTTTGATAATTTTTGCCGGTGCATTAGCGATATCTGCAATAAAAATTGAAGAATTTCCTTTTAATACACTAGCTAAATCACCATAATCATTACTTGAAGCTTCCATTGCTTTTTCTAGCAAAGTATTTTTAACTACTTCTAATTTGATACCTGCTTTAAAGCATGTTCTTCTCAAGTTAGAAGTTGTTTCAGCATTCAATCCTGAAGTATCAGCAATGTAAACTACATTTGCATTAGCCAACTTTGCAGTTAAATCTTCTATCGCGATTGATTTTTCTTCTCTTGTCATAATAAAATTTGTTTAACTAAATTATACCGCTTTAGGATCTAAAGCAATAGCAGGACTCATTGTACTTGACAAGTGAATTGACTTGATGTAGGTACCTTTAGCTGCAGTTGGTTTTAATTTAAGTAGTGTTTGAATAATTTCATGTGCGTTATCTACAAGTTTGTCAGATTCAAAAGAGATTCTTCCAATTCCTGCGTGAACGATACCGGTTTTATCAACTTTAAAGTCGATTTTACCTGCTTTTACTTCAGCAACAGCTTTACCAATTTCCATGGTTACTGTTCCTGTTTTAGGGTTTGGCATTAATCCTCTTGGTCCTAATACTCTTCCTAATGGACCTAATTTACCCATGATAGCTGGCATAGTGATGATTACATCAACATCTGTCCAACCATCTTTAATTTTTTGAAGGTAATCGTCTAATCCAACATAGTCAGCACCAGCAGCTTTCGCTTCTGCTTCTTTATCCGGAGTAACTAAAGCTAACACTTTAGTATCTTTTCCGGTTCCATGAGGAAGTGTAACAACACCTCTTACCATTTGATTTGCTTTTCTTGGATCAACTCCTAAACGAACAGCAATATCTACTGACTCATCAAATTTTGCAGAAGCAACAACTTTCAATAAAGACGAAGCGTCTTTTAAAGAATATAGTTTGTTTTTCTCAATTTTAGAAGCAGCTTCTTTTTGTTTTTTTGTCAATTTTGCCATGTCTTATCCTTTGTTTAGAGGAGAATCTCCAGTTACAGTTATACCCATAGATCTAGCTGTTCCAGCAATCATGCTCATAGCAGATTCGATTGTGAATGCATTTAAATCAACCATCTTGTCTTCAGCGATTCCTTTAATTTGATCCCAAGTTACGTTAGCAACTTTTTTTCTGTTAGGCTGGCCTGAACCAGATTTCAATTTAGCAGCATCCAATAATTGAATTGCAGCAGGTGGAGTTTTTACAACAAAATCGAACGATTTGTCTTTATACACGGTAATTTGTACCGGTAACACTTTGCCAGGTTGATCTTGAGTTCTAGCATTAAATTGCTTACAAAACTCCATGATATTAACACCAGCAGCTCCCAGAGCAGGTCCAACCGGTGGCGATGGGTTCGCAGCACCTCCCTTAACTTGTAGTTTAACTACTTTACTAATCTCTTTAGCCATTGTTTTTAAAAAATTTGCAGCAGTCTGTGGAAGCAGACGTTTGCCGTTTATAATAGTGTAACAAATTATACTTTTTCAACTTGCATAAAGCTCAATTCTAATGGTGTTTTTCTTCCGAAAATTTTCACCATCACTTCAAGTTTACGCTTTTCTTCATTGATTTTTTCAATAGTTCCGTTGAATCCATTGAAAGGACCATCAATAACCTTAACCGTTTCATCTATTTTGAAAGGAATCGCTTGAGTATCTGTATTAACAGCTAATTCATCAACTTTCCCTAACATTCTATTCACTTCTGATAGTCGCAATGGTACAGGCTCTCCGCCTTTTACTTCACCTAAAAAACCAATTACGCTTGTAATCGATTTGATAATATGAGGTATTTCACCAACTAGATTAGCTTCAATCATTACATAACCAGGAAAATAAACTTTATCCTTGGCTATTTTTTTACCATCTCTTACCTGCACCACTTTTTCAGTCGGTACGAGAACTTGAGATACGTAATCTGACATGCCTAATCTATTGATTTCTGTTTCGATGTAAGCTTTAACTTTATTCTCCTGTCCACTTACAGCTCGAACCACATACCATTTTTTCACATTATTATATGCCATTTCAGAGAAATTATGATTTTATCAAATTAAAAATCCCAGCAATTGCTTTTGCGCATAGTTCGTCAACTCCCCATGTTGCTAAAGCAAAAACTACTGAAAAAACAGCCACAATAATAGTGAGGCGCTGTACTTCAGACCATTCTGGCCAAGTAACATTTGTTTTTAATTCTTCAAATGCTTCTGATATATAATTAACAACTTTTGTCATTGTATTTTTATTTTTGCACGGGCGGAGGGATTCGAACCCCCATCAACGGTTTTGGAGACCGCTATTCTACCCTTGAACTACGCCCGTTGATTATTATTAAAATCCAGTGTCGTTTAAAATAAACGACACTGGATTTGTATTTATTTTATAATTAAGCTACTATTTCAGTTACCTGACCAGCACCAACTGTTCTACCACCTTCACGGATAGCGAAACGTAAACCTACGTTCATAGCGATTGGGCTTAATAAAGCAACTTCAATAGTTAAGTTATCACCTGGCATTACCATCTCTACACCTGTTGGTAAAGAAATAACTCCTGTTACGTCAGTTGTACGTACATAGAACTGTGGACGGTAGTTATTATGGAATGGTGTGTGACGACCACCTTCTTCTTTTTTCAAGATATAAACCTCAGCTTTAAAATTAGCGTGTGGTTTTACTGAACCTGGCTTAATGATAACCATACCTCTTTTGATATCAGCTTTATCAACACCTCTTAACAATAAACCAACGTTATCTCCAGCTTCTCCTCTGTCAAGGATTTTACGGAACATCTCTACTCCAGTAATTGTAGAAGTCAATTTATCAGCTCCCATACCAATGATTTCAACTGGATCTCCTGTATTAGCAACTCCTGTTTCGATACGACCTGTAGCAACAGTTCCACGACCTGTAATTGTAAATACGTCCTCAACCGGCATCAAGAATGGTTTAGCTGTATCACGAATTGGCTCTTCAATCCAATTATCGCATGCTTCCATCAATTCAATAATTTTTGGAACCCAAGCAGGGTCATTATTCAATCCACCTAATGCAGAACCTTGAATAACAGGACCATTATCTCCATCATATTCGTAGAAAGACAATAAGTCTCTGATTTCCATTTCAACTAATTCTAATAATTCAGCATCATCAACCATATCCACTTTGTTCATGAATACAACGATTCTTGGAATACCAACTTGACGACCTAGAAGGATGTGCTCACGAGTTTGTGGCATTGGCCCGTCAGTTGCAGCTACTACTAAGATAGCACCATCCATCTGAGCAGCACCAGTAACCATGTTTTTCACATAATCCGCGTGACCTGGACAGTCAACGTGTGCGTAGTGACGGTTAGCAGTTTCGTACTCAACGTGTGATGTATTGATAGTAATACCTCTTTCTTTTTCTTCAGGAGCATTATCAATTTGATCAAATGATTTTGCTTGACAGTAACCTGCATCAGACAATACTTTTGTAATTGCAGCAGTTAATGTAGTTTTTCCGTGGTCAACGTGCCCAATCGTTCCGATGTTTAAGTGGGGCTTGTTACGGTTAAAATTTTCTTTTGCCATTTTAATTAATTTTAAACTTAGTTATATATATTTATTAGTGTTCAATTTTCAATTTAATTTGAGCCAACTACGGGAATTGAACCCGTGACCTCTTCCTTACCAAGGAAGCACTCTACCCCTGAGCTAAGTCGGCAGTTTTCCCTGATACTTGGACACTTACCTTATTGAATGTCCTTTAAAAATTCCGAATCTTAAATTCCAAATAATTAAAGAATTAAAATCAAGCTTGTGATCCTGTATCGTCGTTCCGGCGATACTCATACTTTTTGTTCCGAATAATCGAAACTATTTTTTTTGGATTACCACCTTGAAGGCGATGATCCTGTATCGTCGTTCCGACGATACTCAAGCTTTTT
>CANKLK010000054.1 GCA_947482805.1 Flavobacteriaceae bacterium | reverse complement strand
TTTTCCGGTTTCATGAATGTAATTTAGAATAGCATTTCTTGCCGCTTCGATATGAAATGGCATTGATTCTTTGGTTAACGGAATATATTTAGCGCCTGATGTCGTGCCTGAAGTTTTGGCAAAATAAATAGGTTTGCCTTTCCACAAAATATTTTCTTCGCCTTTTACAACTCGGTCAATATAAGGTCGTAATTCTTCATAATCACGAATGGGAACATGCTTTGCAAAGTCTTCAAAGGATTTGATTTTAGAAAAATTATGGTCTTTCCCAAACTGAGTATCATCTGCGGAAGCGATAAGATTTTGAAAGACTTTCTGTTGTGTCTCAATAGGATTTTGAACCCATTTTTGAGTTTTGTTGTGAATAATTTGTGCAAATAGTTTGGCGGCTATGGATTTTATAGACATAGTTATTCAAATTCAATAAAAATACTTGGATCTATAGGGTAACCATCTTTCCATAATTCAAAATGTAAATGTACTCCAGTAGATTCTTGTCCGGTTGAACCAGCCAAAGCAATAACTTCTCCTGTTCTGACTATATCGCCTTGAGAAACAGTAACTGAAGCCGCGTGTTTATAAATTGATATAAATCCGCTGTTGTGTCTTATGATTACGACATTTCCTGTATTAGGTGTCCAATCGGCGAAAATAACTCTTCCACTTAAAATGGATTTTATGGGAGTGTTTTTCGCCAAAGCGATATCCACAGCATAATGCTTGTCTTTTGGATTGAATTTCTCGGTTATCATTCCTTTTACTGGTGGAAATAAAACAGTGCTTACTTTTGGTTTAGCCTTTTCAAACAGATTGTATTTATCTTCTCTGTCAACTGCTTCTCTAAACTTTAAATCGGATTTTGTTGGTTTTAACTCTTCTTCTGAAATAGGCTCCGAAACCGATGCTAAAATAGAATCTTTATTGAATTTTGCATATTCTAAATCTCCCGTTAAAACTTTTTTAATCGATTCGATATAGGCTTCGTTTTTTTTCAACGCCTGGTTTAGCGAATCCGATTTCAGTGCCAACTCGGTTGCATCTTTCTTTAATTTTGTTGAGGCATATCCTGGAATGTATTCGCGAAGCGGTGTAAAAGCAATGATATAAGTGGTGACGAAAATAATTAAAAATGCACCAATTGTGGCTACCACAAAAACATTCATCAAGGTTAACCGAAGTGAAAATATTTCCTCAAAAGTGTCTTCATTCAAAATAACCAAACGGTTTTTGGTGAATAGTTTTTTCTTGATTATTTTTCGTTTGAGCCGTTTTTCGGACATTGTTGTTTGAATGATTTACAAATATAGAAAATAAGTTGGCTTTGCGTTTTTACTGTAAACGATGTTTAACGTATATTTATTATCGTAAAATTCAAAAGAATATTATTTTCTTTTTACCTTTGACAAAGTTTTATAAAATAAAATCTGCGAAAGCACAAAATTATATATCATGGGAAAACTTGGTGGATGGGAAATTATTATTATATTGGTAATCGTTTTATTATTATTTGGAGGTAAAAAAATTCCTGAATTAATGAAAGGATTGGGCTCGGGAATAAATGAATTCAAGAAAGCATCAAAAGGAGAAGAGCAACCAGCTAATTCTAAAAAAGAAGTAGAAGATAAAAAATAATTTTCTTCAGTAAAATACAAAACCCAAATCCCAGTTATGGTGTTTGGGTTTTTTTATAAACTATTTTATACTGCTTTAAATATCATGAAAAGAACTTTCCTTATAATTGCCTTTTTTATCTGTTTTTCAAACTTATTTAGCCAAGAAATTATTGGTTCCTGGGCCGGAGAGTTGGCAGTTTCAGGAACAAAGCTTCCTCTGGTCTTTACTATAAAACAAAATGGTGCTGATTTGATTACTACAATGGACAGTCCAATGCAGGGCGCAAAAGATTTACCAACAGATAACACTTCATTTATTGACAATGAATTGAGTATTAATGCTAAAAAATTTGGAATCAGCTATAAAGGGAAATTTGAACACGATACAATAAATGGAACTTTTTCTCAAGGTGGCGCGTCAATACCATTAATCCTTTCACGAAAAAAAGAAGGAGAATCTGTTTTAAAACGTCCTCAAACACCTCAGCCACCATTTAACTATAATATAGAAGATGTGGCATTTACCAACCCTAAAGATAAAAATACTTTGGCCGGAACCTTAACTGCACCATCAGACAAAAAGGATTTTCCTGTTGTGGTTTTAATATCTGGCTCAGGACAACAAAATCGTAATTCTGAAATCTTTGGGCACAAAGAATTTTGGGTAATTGCAGATGATTTTGCTAAAAAAGGAATTGGTGTTTTACGTGTTGATGACAGAGGCACTGGCGATTCAAATGGCGCTACTTTGACAATGACAACTGAAAATTTTGCTGGGGATACCAATGCCGCTGTTGAATTTTTAGCTCAAAAAGGGTATGCAAATATTGGCTTAATTGGTCATAGTGAGGGCGGAATCATTGCTCCAATGGTGGCTTCACAAAATCCAAAAGTAAAATTCATTGTCTCAATGGCAGGGCCTGGTATTCCAACTGATGAACTGTTACTATTACAGTCTAATGCAATTGCAAAAGCTTCAGGAGCAACGGACGAAAAATTAAAATCGAACGAAGCCGCCAACCGCGAAATCTATAGTTTTGTTAAGAATTATAACGGAAATGATTTAAACGGTGAAGTCAAAAAAATAGTTATTGCACAAATGCAAAAATTAGCTAAAGAACAACAACCGTCAGCGGATGAAATAGAAAAGATAGCCGAAGAGGAAAGTAAAAAAATAAGCATTCCATGGTTTTCTTATTTCATGAAAATCAATCCGGATGTTTACTGGAGCAAACTTAAAATCCCAGTATTAGTCATAAATGGTTCTAAAGATTTACAAGTAATTCCAAAAGAAAATCTGTCGGGTATTAAAGCTTCATTAGAAAAAGCCAAAAACAAACATTTTGAAACTTTAGAATTTCCTAATCTGAATCATCTTTTTCAAGAAGCAAAAACAGGTTCTATAGAGGAATATGCTCAAATTGAACAAACCATTGCTCCACAAGTTTTAGACAAAATGAGCTCTTGGATTTTGAAAAAGTAAATTTTTACTTTTTTATAAAATCATCGTCAACTGAATTCGCTTTCGCTCTTCGTCAACCTCTACAACTTTCACTTGAACGTGTTGATGAAGCTTAACCACTTCATTTACATCCGAAACAAAACCAGCTTTGAGTTGTGAAATGTGAACCAATCCGCTTTCCTTAATTCCTATATCAACAAAACATCCAAATGCTGTAATATTATTCACAATTCCCGGTAAAATCATTCCGGTTCTTACGTTTTTAATAGTAGTAACGCTTGGGTCAAACTCAAAAACCTTTGCCGATTTTCTAGGGTCAAGACCAGGTTTTTCTAGTTCTTTTACAATGTCTTTTAAACCTAATATTCCTATTTCTGGCGTAATGTATTTTTCTAATTTTATTTGGGCAATCTTTTCTTTGTTAGCAATCAACTCATTGGTTTTTAATCCTAAAGCTGCCGCCATTATTTCTACAATCGGATACGCTTCTGGATGAACCGCAGAATTGTCTAAAGCATTTTTCCCGTCTTTAATTCTGATAAATGCTGCCGCTTGTTGATATGCTTTATCGCCTAAACGCGGCACTTTTTTAAGTTCTTTTCGATCTTGAAATGGTCCGTTTTCCGTTCGATATTGAACTATATTTTCGGCCATTTTTTCTCCAATTCCCGAAACATAACTTAGTAAAGATTTACTTGCCGTATTGATATTTATTCCAACAGAATTCACGCAACGCACCACAACGGTATCGAGTTCTTCTTTAAGTTTTGTTTGATCGACATCATGTTGATACTGCCCAACTCCTATTGATTTTGGATCAATTTTAACCAATTCAGCCAAAGGATCAGACAATCGTCTTCCGATAGAAACCGAACCTCGAACAGTTACATCAAAACTAGGAAATTCTTCTCGCGCAATTTTAGATGCTGAATATACCGAAGCTCCAGCCTCGGAAACTACAAAAACCTGAACTGGCTTATCAAATGCAATTTTCTTTATAAAAAATTCGGTTTCACGACTGGCCGTTCCGTTTCCGATTGAGATTGCTTCAATGTTATAAGCATTCACCATTGAACGGATTTTCTTCATAGCCATAGCACTCTCATTTTGTGGCTGATGCGGATAAATGGTTTCGTTATATAACAAATCGCCTTTTTCATCCAAACAAACGATTTTACAACCGCTTCTAAATCCTGGGTCAATTGCCAAAATACGTTTTTCTCCCAAAGGCGGTGCCAATAAAAGCTGACTCAAATTCCCTGCGAAAACATCAATCGCTTTGATGTCGGCTTTTGCTTTGGCGTCTTGCAATGTTTCGTTTGAAATTGCCGGTTCGAGTAATCGTTTATAACTATCTTTTATAGCTAATTCGATGTGTTCGGTAGTATCATTTTTGGCTTTAATGATTTCGTTTTCGATGAAATCAATAGCTTCTTGATTTTCGATATCTATATTTAGTTTTACAAAACCTTCTGAATCTGCGCGCAACATTGCCAATAATCGATGTGATGGTGCTTTTGAAATAGGTTCTGCCCAATCGAAATATTGTTTGAATTTCTGCGCCTCATCTTCGTTTTCTTTTTTCTTTACAACTTTGGTTTCCACTATTGCTTTTCGTTGAAATAGTCGACGAAGATTTTTTCGGATAAAAATGTTCTCATTAATCCATTCGGCAATAATATCTCTTGCGCCTTGCAAAGCTTCGTCTTCGTTTTTTACTTTGTCGTTGATATATTGTGTGGAAATAAAATCGATGTCGTCTTTTCCTTGTGAAAATATTATTTTAGCCAAAGGTTCTAAACCGTTTTCTCTAGCAATATCGGCTCTAGTTTTTTTCTTCTTTTTATAAGGTAAATACAAATCTTCTATTTCTTGAAAATCGAAACTGTCTTTTATTTTTTTGGCCAATTCTGGCGAAAGCTGACCTTGTTCCTCAATGGTTTTCAGAATAGATTCTTTTCGTTTTACGATTTCATCATACTGTTTGGAAAGTTTAGCGATGGTTTCAATTACGACTTCATCCAAATTCCCAGTTTGGTCTTTTCGGTAACGCGAAATAAAAGGAATGGTGCAGTCTTCGGAAAGCAATTTTAAAGTTGATTCTATATTTTTTGGAACCGTGTTTACTTGGCTTTGAATGAATTGTATGTTGGTCATTAGATGAATTTATTTTAACCGCAAAGATGCAAAGTGTAGCGCAAAGTTCGCAAAGATTTTTAAAAACCATCCCTAAATTTTCAATTACATCGGTAATCAATATGCTTTCTTCGCTTTGGGTTTCTAATTTAATGTCTGCCGCTAAGCCAGATGTCAACCTTAGTCGTAAATTAGTCTTGAACAATGAAATCTTTTGGATCTTCCTTTTTAAATTCTGGTTGAATATTGATATGATTTATTTTGAATTCGTTGTACAAAACGGTTTCTATTTTCTCTAACAAGATGTTAAATTCACTCATTTTTATATCCTCTGAACAATCGAGATGGGCTTCTAGATGTAGTTCTTCATCATTCAAATGCCAAATGTGAATGTGGTGGAGTTTGTTGACGCCTTTTATCTTATGGACTTCGCGAACTAATTCTTTAATATTTATATAATCTGGCGTGAATAGCATCAGCATTTTTGTTGCCGACTTAATCAAATCATAACTTACATAAATAAGATAAGAAGCAATTAATAAAGTCATTACGCTATCAACCCAAAACCATCCGTAAAATTTCATCAGCAATCCGCCAACCAAAACCGCCACAGATGCCATCATATCGGTCAATAAATGCAAATAAGCCGATTTCATATTAAGATTATGTTCTGAATCTTTTTTAAGTAACAAAACAGAGCCTCCGTTTACAACTATTCCTAAAAGTGCTAACCAAATAACTAGCCCAGACTTAATGGGTTCAGGATAAAAGAGTCTTGAAGAAGCTTCATAAATTAAAAAAAAAGCGACAATAATTAATGTAATAGCATTTATAAAAGCAGCTATGAGCTCTGCGCGCTTGTAACCAAAAGTATTGTTTAACGAAGCTTTCCTTCTTGATAATTTATGAGCTACTAAACTAAAAACCAACGAAAGTACATCAGAAAAATTATGAAGTGCATCCGAAATCAAGGCCAAACTTCCTGAAATAATTCCGCCAATAACTTGGGCAATGGTAATTAGTAAATTTAAAAGAATAGAAAGAATTAAGTTATTCCCTTTTACTTCGTGTTTGTGAATGTGAACGTGGTTATTCCCCATTTTATTGACAAGCAATTTTATTCACTCTATTGGCGTGTCGTCCACCTTCAAAATTTGTGTTTAAAAAAGTATCAACCATTTCAACCGCTTGTTGAATTGATGTAAATCGTGCTGGAATGCTGATTATGTTAGCATCATTATGCTGTCTAGCTAAAGAGGCAATTTCTTTATCCCAACATAAAGCGGAACGAATACCTTGATGTTTGTTCACCGTCATATTAATTCCGTTCCCAGAACCACAAATTACGACACCAAAATCGACTTTCCCTGTTGCAACGTCTATCGCTACAGGATGTCCAAAATCAGGATAATCAACACTGTCAAAAGTATCGGTTCCGTGATTGATTATTTCATGTCCTTTTTGTTTTAAAAAGTCAACTATCGCTTTCTTGTATTCGGGTCCAGCGTGATCGTTTCCAATAGATATTTTCATGGTGTTGTTTATGTAAATTAGCATCACAAATTTACGGAAAGTATTGATTGTATTTTTAGTTTATTCTAAGTGTTTGATTTTTAGAACGTAAAGATTTCGCCGTTTTACATAATTTATATAACTATTTATAAATCAATAGAATATATTTTATAAAAATGTTAAAATGTTGTATTGTTAATTATAAAACGCAATTCGTTGATTTTCAGTTAACCTTAAATTAACATGGATTGTTAACAACTTCGGATAGAATTTTAGAAGTTTTTATTGGTTGTGTACTTAAAATTTGTAATCAAAAATCTGTATTAAAAAAACAAATTTAGTTTATAGAATTTTTAGAAAAGTTATCAATACAAAAACATACTTTTTCAACTAAAAAGACCAATCAAAGTTATTTACAAAAAGTTACTTTTTTTAGTTGTCAACAACTGTTAATTAAGTTTTAAAATGAGTTTAAAATGAGCTAATTAATTTCTAAAAACGATGTTGATAAATTGATATAAAAAAGAATAACTACAAAAGCAGATTTTTAAAAACAAAGTTATTGTACAAATGAACACACTATAATAACCATCATAAATTTAAATTTATTTAATATTTTTTATTGTTGTTTTTAATAAGTGTTGATAACAATCTTTTATAAAAGCTAAAAGTTATTTTTTAGATAAATCTTATTAGTTAATTCTAATATCTTAATACTTCTTCGTAATTTTCAACATTAATAGAAAAGATACAATGAGTAAAAAACACAAAAAATTCGGAAAAAATGAAAAAACATTTTCCGAAAAGATATTTAAAATACTATCAAAAAACGCTAATAAACCTTTTAACTACAAACAAATAGCTGCAATTTTAGAATTAGATGATACCAAAAGCAGAAACGAAATAATCAAAGATTTAAAAATACTAGCAGCTCAAAAACTGATTATTGAATCTGAACCAGGAAATTATTTAGTCAAAGCCAGCAGTCAAAAATATTATGAAGGAACGATTGACATGACTTCAAGAAAGACTGCTTATTTTGTCTGCGACGAATTAGAAAATGATGTTTTTGTTCCGTTTGTAAATTTAAATCACGCATTGGATGGCGATACTGTAAAAGCCTATGTTTACGATAGAAGAAGTTCAAGAAAACCGGAAGCAGAAGTATTAGAAATAATAGAAAGATATAAAACTGAATTTGTTGGAGTAGTTGATATTCAAAAGAATTTTGGATTTGTAACAACAGCAAATGCTAAAATGTACACCGATATTTTTATCCCAAAAAATAAATTAGCGGAAGCTGAACACGGTGATGTGGTTTTAGTAAAACTAGAAGATTGGCCTGCAAAAGCAGATTCGCCTTTTGGTTCTGTGATTAAAGTGCTTGGAAAACCAGGAGAACACAACACAGAAATTCATGCCATTTTAGCGGAATATGGTTTGCCTTATGATTTTCCAATTGATGTGGAAGCTTATGCAAATAAATTAGACACTTCTATAACTCAAGCAGAAATAGATAAACGTCGCGATATGCGAAAAGTACTTACGTTTACCATTGATCCAAAAGATGCTAAAGATTTTGATGATGCCTTATCTTTTCAAGTTTTAGATAATGGAAATTATGAAATAGGTGTTCATATTGCTGATGTATCGCATTATTTAAAGGAAGGAACAATACTGGATGACGAAGCTTACAGAAGAGCTACTTCTGTTTATTTGGTTGATAGAGTTGTGCCGATGTTACCTGAGGTGTTGTCAAATTATGCTTGTTCTCTTCGTCCACATGAAGAAAAATATACATTTTCAGCCATATTTCAATTGAATGCTAAAGCAGAAGTTTTAGATTCCTGGTTTGGTAGAACTGTTATTTTTTCAGATCAACGTTTTTCATATGAAGAAGCACAAAGTATTATCGAAACTAAAAGTGATATAATTCCGGCTGAAATTTCGTTAACCGGAAAACAATATAAAGTTTCACCTGAAATAGTTGCTGCCACTTTAAAACAAGATGAATTGGCTAAAATTTTACGAAGAAAAAGAATGGCAGACGGAGCAATTTCTTTTGATAAAGTAGAAGTAAAATTTAATTTAAATGAAGAATCAGAACCGGTTGGAGTTTTCTTTAAAATATCTAAAGATGCTAATCATTTGATTGAAGAATTTATGTTGTTGGCCAATAAAAAAGTGGCTGAATTTATTGGAAAACAAAAGAAAACATTTGTGTATCGAATTCACGACGAGCCAAATGAAGATAAACTAATCAATCTTCAAACGGTGATTTCTAAGTTTGGTTATGCGATAAACATGAAATCAAAACAAGATATTTCAAAATCTTTGAATAAATTACTGAATGATGTTAACGGAAAAAAAGAACAGAATTTAGTAGATACTTTGACAATTCGAAGTATGAGTAAAGCTAAATATTCTACTAAAAACATTGGTCATTACGGTTTGGCTTTTGATTATTATAGTCATTTTACTTCGCCAATTAGACGTTATCCTGATGTAATGGCACACCGATTATTGCAATATTATATAGATGGAGGGAAAAGTGTAAATCAGGATGATTATGAGGAAAAATGTGCACATTCCAGTGATATGGAAGGTTTGGCAGCACAAGCAGAAAGAGATTCAGTAAAATACATGCAGGTAAAATACATGCAAGATCATAAAGATCAGGAGTTTCTTGGGGTTATTTCCGGAGTTACCGAATGGGGAATTTATGTAGAAATCATCGAAAATAAATGTGAGGGAATGGTCCGAATTCGTGAAATAAAAGAAGATTATTATACTTTTGACGAAAAGCAATATGCTTTGGTAGGTCAGGCAACTCAGAGTATTTTGCAACTTGGAGATGAAGTTTATGTAAAAGTAAAAAATGCCGATTTGGTTAAGAAACAATTGGATTTTAATTTTATTAGAAGAAATGTTTGATATTAAGAGGAGAATGTCCAGTGGACATTCGGCATTTAGTTTATAATAGTAAGTATGATATTATGAAAAAAATAATTTATAGTTTATTAATAGTCAGTTCGATGGCTTTTGGTCAAAACGAAAAAAATGTGGGCGATTTTAACAAAGTAACTTCCTTTGACCGTATTGATGTTTTCCTTATTCCAAGTGATGAAAACAAAGTGCAACTAGATGGAAAAGATAAAGAAGAAGTTGAGTTAGTTAACAAAAATGGCGAATTAAAAATCAGAATGCCATTGACTAAGTTATTGGATGGTGACAATATTTCTGTTACGGTTTATTATAAAAACTTAACCGCAGTAGAAGCTAATGAAGGTTCTAGAATTGCTTGCGGCGATAAAATTAGTTCTGTTGTATTTGATGTTATTGCCAAAGAAGGTTCAGAAATAAAATTGAATTTAGATGTCGAAAAATTGAATATAAGAACAGCAAATGGGTCAAAAGTTGAATTAGAAGGAAACGCTGATTTTCAAGATGTTTTAGTTAATTCAGGCGGAATTTATGAAGCGGAGAAATTAGAGTCACAAATAACTACTGTTTCTTGCAATGCAGGTGGTGAAGCAGTTATTTTTGCAACAAATAGTGTTGATGCTAAAGTTAGGGCTGGTGGCGATATTACTATTTTTGGGAAGCCAAAACAAATCAAAAAAAAGATTATAGCCGGCGGAACAATTGAACAAGCAAAATAGATTTTATTTTAAATTCTAATTTTTAAATTTTAAATTGCACTGTCAAAATTGTAACAATGATTTTACTTCAAGATATTTTATCTGCCATACCACTTGGTTTCTTTTTGAGCTTTATGATTGGTCCAGTATTCTTTGTCTTACTAGAAACTAGTGTTGTCAAGGGATTTAGAGCGGCACTATTTTTTGATTTGGGTGTAATTTTGGCCGATATTGTTTTTATTACCATTGCTTTTTTTAGTAGTTATAGATTAATTCAAACTATAAAAGACGATCCTGCTTTATTTATTTTTGGAGGATTAGTAATGTTGACTTATGGTATTATTTCTTTTATAAATAACAGAAAAGAAGCCAGAAAAATTAAGATTGACGAAATAGACCCAAAAGAGTTAGCTAAAACCAATTATGTTTCTCTGTTTTTTAAAGGATTTTTTCTCAATTTCATCAACATTGGCGTACTCGGTTTTTGGTTAGCAATCTTAATAACTATCGGACCGCAACTGGAATTAAAAACATCCAGAATGTTGACCTTTTTCTCTACATTAATTGTAACCTATTTTGTCACAGATATTTTTAAAATACTATTAGCCAAACAATTAAGAAGCAAGTTAAACCCAAAAAACATTCTCTTAATTAAGAAGATTATTAGTATTGTTTTGATTGTTTCAGGTATATTTCTTTTATCTCAAGGGTGGTTTCCAAAAGAACAAAAAATCGTTAATAAAGCGTTTGAAGAATTAGAGAATGAAAAGTAAAAATCACCTCAATAGTGTCATTTCGACCAGAGGGAGAAATCACATTAATAAAGGTTTAGATTCTTCCTTCATCAGACACGAGAGCTCTGCTCGAATTGGCGAAGCAATTACAAATAAAAAACCTCCGATTTAGCTTCGCTAGTATTTTGGAAGGTTTAAGAGGCATCTTCCGTCCCGAAGCATCGGGAGAACCGGAGTAGACGGTTTTGCATATATCTTTAATCAATTTTTTCTAAAAATTTACTATAAAAAAACCTCTCACTTGGAGAGGTTTTAATTTCAGAGGCATCTTCCGGATTCGAACCGGAGTAGACGGTTTTGCAGACCGGTGCCTAGCCGCTCGGCCAAGATGCCAGTTGGACGGCAAATATATAAAACAATTGATAATTAACAATTGATAATTGATAATTTTTAGAATACATAATTCGTAATTTAAAATTCGTAATTCTTTTAACTTCGGTATTCTTCTATTTCAATAGTAACCGCTTCAACATCACCTCCAATAGGTGGATTGAGTTTGGATACAGCTAAAAGAATTCTAGAAACCGAAGGGATTTCACTAAAAATTCTGGTTATGATTCTGTGTGCTACATGCTCCAATAATTTGGACCGAATCGCCATTTCTTCGACTACTATTTTATTTAAAAGCACATAATCAACAGTATCTTTGAGTTCATCAGAAACAGAAGACTTTCTTAAATCGCTTTTAATTTCTAAATCCACACGATAATCTGAACCAATTTTAGCTTCTTCTTCTAAACACCCGTGATATGAAAAAGTTCTAATGTTTTGTAATTTAATTGTTCCCATTCTTATATTTTGCAGGCGCAGTTTTCAGTCATAGTAATTAGTTTGTTATAAAACTGCAAACTGTAAACCGAAAACTGTAAACTTTTTTATCTTTGCTAAAATTACAAAAATAATGTCAACAGAAGAGAGATCGCTTAATTTCATTGAACAAATAATAGAAGAAGATTTGAAAAAAGGTTTGTCCAGCGACAAATTACGTTTTCGTTTTCCGCCTGAACCAAACGGTTATTTACATGTTGGTCATGCCAGTGCGATTTGTTTAAATTTTGGATTAGGAATCGATTATAATGCACCTGTAAATCTTCGATTTGATGATACAAATCCTGCAAAAGAGGAGCAAGAATATGTAGACGCTATTAAAAGAGATATTGAATGGTTGGGTTTTCAATGGAGTAAAGAATGTTACGCTTCTGATTATTTCCAGCAATTATACGATTGGGCTGTTGAATTCATTAAAGCCGGAAAAGCTTATGTTGATAGTCAATCTTCGGAAGACATGGCAATTCAAAAAGGAACGCCAACAACACCAGGAACAGATTCGCCATACAGAAACCGTTCGGTTGAAGAAAATTTAGATTTATTTGAGAGAATGAAAAACGGAGAGTTTCCAAACGGAACCCATATTCTTCGTGCCAAAATAAGCATGGGCGCTAACAATATGCTAATGCGTGACCCTATTATGTATAGAATTTTGCATGCGCATCACCACAGAACCGGAAACGATTGGTGTATTTATCC
>CANKLK010000053.1 GCA_947482805.1 Flavobacteriaceae bacterium | reverse complement strand
GAAACACTACTATTTAATCGAATACGTATTTCAAAAGAGGAATACTGCGTGATGCCACTTTCAAAAACCCCATCATAATTGGTGTCAATTAGTAATTGGTTTGTTGGGTTTAAAATTGTTAATGTTTTATTTACGGGACACGTTATTCTAATTTCTGTTGAAGAAGTAAATAAATCATTTGCTGCTGCAATATCGGCATAGGAAACAGAAAGACTAATAGGTGAAGTAAAATTAGAAAGAGTATAACTAACAGAATTATTTTTTCCTTGTGCCGCTTCTGTTACAAAATTGCCACCAGCATCTCCAAAAACTGGTGTTACGGAAGGTGTTCCAGTTCCTGAGAAAGTAATTGCGCCAGTATATGAATTACTGTAAGTGTTGATTGATATTGATCCAGATGCCGTATTAAATAAATTAAACACTTGATTTCCGTATGATTCTGCACAATTGGGAATACCATCATTGTCATTATCTAGATCAACATTATCATTTACACTATCATTATCATTGTCGTTTGGGCAAGAACTCACCGGAATATTGTCTGAATCCTTTGGGCTGGTACAACCAGCAATAGTCGCTGAAACAAAATAATATCCTGGGCCAAGACCAGCAGGAGCATTCAAAGGTTGATATGTGTTATTTGTTGCACCTGGAATTAGACTTCCGTTAAAATACCATTGAAATACATCAAAAGGACTAAGTGAATTTACACTTAAAATAGAATTTGGGATGCAACCCAATTGTGTTATGTCAACCTCATTAAAGGAAATTTCGGGCTTAAAAGTGAAACCGGAATAATACCCTCCAAAGGTTGCGGCTTGTTCAGAGCCATAAGCAGCCAAATACAATTCGCCTGTTGAATAAACAGAAACATTACCGGTAACTCCTGTCAATACATAAGTTTCATAATTTGGATTTCCAATTACTGCAATAGGTCCAACTACGTTTACTCCAATTCCTGTTAAACTTGCTAAATTATAGTTAGTTCCATCAATAATAAAATTCAGCGTTGCACCTGTTGTTGTAACTATGGTAACTCTTCCAGTAAATTGACGCGTACCAATAAGATCAATGAAAGGAATATTATCTATAACTCTGGGTGTTTGACAACTTAATGGAGGCACAAAAAAAAGTTCTTGATTTCTTTGATCTATAGCACCATCATCGCCAATACTTTGATAGGCAAAAACTTTTTTAGAAGATGTTACATATAAATTTCCATTTGCACTAAAGTCTGATCCTAACAATGAAGCATATTCACCAGAATTTAAAGTGTAACTTGGAATTGTACTACCATTTAAAAATATTTCAGTATTGTCTTCATCTGCAACTATAATAACTTTTTCTACTTCATCAATTCCCGTACTTTTTATGAAAATATAATCGCTACTTGTTATCCTCTCAGCTGGTACTATTTGATCAAAACCTAAATCAAGATTAGCTACTGCATTAGAACCTCCAAACGATCCGCAGTTAACAGCAATAGGCTTGTCGGCTAAAACTAAAGAACCAATTAATCCATCTCTATTTTCATTAGTAGGTCCTTGAACTGCCATGACATAGCTTTCTCCTCTATTCAGAAGAATGCTGAAAGGGGAATCTCCTGTTGCACTATTAACTAATTGCACTCCGGTTTTCATCCCACTAAACGTGACCGTTGTGTTATTTTCTGTTGCTAAAACGGAAACAAAAGTGTAATGAATATCAACGTAATTATTAACTAAAGTATTCGTAAAAGCACCAACTCTAAATCGTAAACCAAGAGCAGCTAATCCTTTTGAAACTACTTGTCCGGCTTGGTTTGCATTACCGGCGGTTACTCTGGCAGAAACATAAACTAAATCATCGGCTTCAACTATATAACCTTTATTGTTTAAAACACCACTAGCCAACGATTGATCAACATGAAGTTGCGTATCGTTACCAAAACCTACATTGTATACAAATGGGACGTTTCTTGAAACGGTTCCGATTATGGTATTTCCACCAAGTTCTATAATTCTGAAATTTACAGGATTAACATTTGGGGTAGAAATATAAAGAAATTGTTCTTCGGATGTTACACTGGATGAACCAGAAAGTGGCGGTATGTAATGTGTTTTACTAAATTGGGAAAAACAATTTAACGAAAAAAGCAAAACAAAAAGTATATAAAAAGGTATTGTTTTCATTCGATAAAATTAGCAAATAAATAAGAAAACATAAAAAGAACTTGTCCTATTTATTTTTTCTTTTAGAAATGATGAATATTTGAACTATAAATCTCTCTTTTTAATTATTTTATAAGTTAGAAAAATAAATAAAGTTGTCCAAACCAAAACGATAAAAATGGAGGAGAAATGTACACTGTAGTCTTTTACATTTGTATCGCCAACTGCAGTTTGAATATTTTTTATCACACTTAATCTTGTAATCGGTTCAACAATTAAATTACTCATTGATTCTAACGGGAAGAATTGAGTGATTTGAGAAGCGGTACTACTTTTCGGAAAAACTTTAAACGTTAAAATCCCATTGGCTATTCCTTCAATAATATTCCAAACAAAAAGAAATCCAATAGCAAAAGCGGAACGTTTTACCAAAACTCCTAAAAACAAACAGAAAGAGAAAAATCCGACCAACTTAACAAAGTAGGCAAGTAAATAGTCCATATCAGAAAAGATAATACTTAATTCGGTATATGATGAAAAACTATAGCCTAAAATCAATGACATTATAAAAACAAAAAAAGTGGAAACAAAAGCAAAAAGAACTACGGTTAAGAATTTAGAAAGTACAAATTCTTTTTTGCTCATTCCGTCAATTAGGTTTTGTTTTAATGTACCGTAACTGTATTCGTTAGCCATCATGGAAACAATGACAATGGCTAAAAAGAATTTAAGAATGGCAGCAATGTAGGTGTTGAAATGCCAAATAAAGGGAAAATTAAAAATTCCCATTTCAGCAAAATGCAATTGAAAACTCCCAATCTTTATATTAATGGAAGCAATCAATGCAATAAACGATAATATAACAAAATAACTTATTGTTAATACTTTACTGGCGCGGTTTTTCCAGATTTTTTGTAGTTCTATGGCGAGTAATCTTTTCATAATTAGTTTTTGGTTAATTCAAGAAATTGTTCTTCTAAACTCATTTTTTTAAATACCAAATGATTAAGATAAATCCCATTTTCTATTAAATAACGATTCAAAAGTGAAGCATCTAATTGGCTTTTAAAATATACGATTACTTTTCCTTCCGCTTCTGAAATTTTTTCAACTTCGGGATTATTTTTAAGCATTTCTATAAGGTTGGAATTACTTTCGGCTTGCAATTCAAAAAATCCACTTTGATTACTAATGCCATCAACAGTTCCGCTGTAAAGGATTTTGCCAAACCTCAAAACCAAAACATGGCTACACACTTTTTCCACTTCGTCTAATAAATGGGAAGCCAATAGAATTGTTGTTCCTTGTGAAGCAATCAAACGGATAATATCTCGAATTTGATGAATTCCTTGTGGGTCCAAACCATTAGTTGGTTCATCTAGAATTAAAATTTCAGGATCATTTAAAAGTGCAGAAGCAATAGCCAATCGTTGTTTCATACCCAAAGAAAAGGTTTTGTATTTGCTGTCCTTTCTATCGATAAGCCCTACAATTTCTAGCTTTTCATTTATTTTGGAATAATCAATGTTTTTTATTTTACAAACCAATTCTAGGTTCTCTTTCGCTGACATATAAGGGTAAAAATTGGGACGTTCAATGATGGCGCCTACTTTTTTTAGTGCTTCATGGGTTTGCATTGTTCCGTCAAACCAACTGTATTCTCCGGAAGTTTTATTAACAACATTCAAAACAATTCCCAATGTTGTAGATTTTCCCGAACCATTAGGTCCAAGAATTCCATAAACATTGCCTTTATGTATTTCGAGAGAAACGTTATTTACAGCGTGAATTTTGCCATAACGTTTGTGAAGATTTTTAATAGAAAGTATTGTAGATTCCAAGATTAGTTTTTTAAGGTTTTCGATAGGACAAATATAACCTTAATTTGTTACTAGTCTTTTCGAAAGTAAAACTTAGATAGAAATTGTTTCTTTAAATTCAAATAAAAAAGCGTTTCGTTTATGTCTTTAAGTTTAGATGTCAATCTAATTTTTTGACCTCTCATATCATTAGTTACCTGCATTTTGCAAGTTTTACATTCAAATTCGCTAAAATGATTGTTGATTTTTTTGGTTTCAACAAATCGATGTCCAAGTAGGGAACAACGATAATTTTTTTTCACCATTCCATTAGGTAAGTAATTTGTTTCCATGAAATTAAGTTTTTGGTTTGGTGGAATAAACTTAATAAGTTGCAGACAAAACACCTAAATTAATCGATTAAATACACTATTTTAGTTTTTTATACTAAATATACTTACAAAATCTATTAGTTGTAAGGGACTATGGTTGGCTCGCCAATTTGGAAATCAGGCAAAGCTAAATCGTTGTTTTTAAATGTATTAGTTCTAAAAATATTAGTTCCCTGAAAAGGAATTGTAGGATAAAATGAGAATGAAATTTGGAAACTATTAAATACCAAATAGTCATTATTTATTAAAGCTCCCAAACTAAAAATGGAATATACTTTATCATTAAGTATCCTATTAGTTTCATCTCCTAGTAACCCAAAAGTCATATTGAAGAACGGACTAAAATGGAATCCATGCCAATTTCCTGGCAAATAAGTTTGCGTTTGAAAAGAGGTGAAAAGTTTTTTGGTTCCATTAATTAATGGATTATTAAAACCTGAAATCCCATTTCCATCAGAAATGGTAATTCTATCTTTTATAATTTGTGCTCTATTATTTCCTATAACAAGTGTTGGTCTAATAAATTGTCTTATTCTCCAACTTCCTATCGAAAGCAAATTAGTAAAATAATTAGTTTCAATTCTTAGCGTTGTTTCTTCGGTTATACCACTATTATAAAAACTTCCCAACTCAATATTAGTGCCTAAATAGCCAAACGAATAATAATCGCCATAGGCAAATCGCCCACTAAAATAAGTTCTTTGGTTATTGTTTTTATACTGAAATCCACCGGTTATTTCATAAACTTGACCATATGGAACATCTTCAATAATGTCAAAATTGAATAAATATTTGTCTTCAACAAATTTTTGGGTATTAATACCAATAGAGGCTAAATATAATTTTTCAGAAGCAAAAAACTGAGATGGATCATATTGTAATGTAGGTTTGTTGTAGTAATCTACGTTTTTATATCCAAAAGTTGTAACAAGATTTGTAGTTCTAGAATCTTCACTTTTTCCTTTAAATATTTTAAAAGAATGGCCTATCCAATATTGTTGGGTTTGTAATTTAAAATTTTGATTTTCAAAAGCTCCTGTTGCATCTGGTAGTGAATCTACATAAAATCTATTTTCAAAATAGGCTCCACCGGCGAATCTTGTTAATGGTGAGAAAAATTGTCTTTCAATTCGTGCACTTCTTGTTATATTGTTATTCAAATCGTTTTGATAAGCAAAGGTTGTTTTGATAAAAGTATTTTTGATATTATTTATGGTATACTGAGCATCGTATGCCTTTTTGCCGTCATCAAATCTTTTGGTAAAATTATTTTTTATTTCATGACCTAGACCCATAAAGTTTCTTTCAGTTATTTCAAAATTTCCTTTAGAACTAGAAATTGCACCAGTCGGAATCAAACTCCATGAATCTAAAACACGAACAGAAATATCCACAGAATCTTTGCAATTCGGAATTTCAACAGGTTTAATGATAACGCTTCTAACATAGCGTTGTTTTCTGATTAAACGCTCTGATTCTTCTGCGACAAGCGAATCTAATGGCTCGTTTTTTTTGAAAAGTAATAAATTTCTAACGATCCAATTTTTAGTTTTCAGATGTAAAGAATTTCCAAATTTTTCAAATCCTTTATTGGGGACATCTTTGTAGTTATCAACAGCATATCCAAAAGGATCTATAGTTTCAATCCTAATTTCTCTAATTATTTTACCTTCGTTCCTATCGAAGTTTTTTTTAATC
This sequence comes from Flavobacteriaceae bacterium, assembly GCA_947482805.1. The sequence continues at coordinate 6,657 of CANKLK010000053.1, read as the reverse complement.
AAAAATCGCTTACGGGCATTGTTTTGGTCACCAGAAACGTTTCTTTCGGATTTGAAAAGTAAACGATAAACAAATTTATTGAACTTATTTTTCTTGGAATAATTTTCTATTTTTTTATAAATTTTAACAGAGTCATTACCACTGTTTTTCTCCTGTGCCGAACTGGTAATGCACACAAAGAAAATAAGTAAAAAGAAATAGCGGTAATTATATTTCATAGCAACTAATCAAATTTAACAAATATAATAGCTTTTGCTAATCTTAATTTACATAATTCCCCTTTTAATTTATAGCATTTGGTTAATAAAAAACCCAACTGTTGTAACAATTGGGAGTTTCATTATAAAAAATTATAAATGCAGACCTGCCTGCCGACAAGCTGAATACTAACTTTTCTGTTCTTTATTAAAATACACCAGGTAGTAATACATTTGTTTTTCTTCATCCCAACCTTTTTCAACATATCTTTCCGCACTTTCGGGATTAATAAAATCTAATTTTATTTGAATATTGGTGTCCAAATTAATCACATTTTTTATCGACCTTCTAGCATCAGAAACAGCGCTGTTGGCAATAGGAAAAGTGGTCACATCCTCTATACTGTATTTTTCGCCTTTGTCAACTTTATAGTTTTTAAATTCCGGAATTAAATCTGGATTATCCAAAACTTCATTAAGAAAATTGCTCTCTTCAAACTGGTCGTTTTTAGCAAAATAATTCACCGAACGATTCATAAACATCACTTCTTCTTTCTTATCTTCAGCAGGAAAAACTACATCTTTGGCAAATCCTTGGCAGAATTTCAAATACTTTTTGGTAATGAAATTTTCATCCTGAAAAGCATCGACGGAAAGGAAATGTTCCAACCAATACCGCGTGTCATAACGATTACTATCAATGCTTAAGATCTTGTAACCTTCCTCTTTTTTGTAGTTAAAAATTAAGCAGCCTTTATCCAATTTATTCAGATTAATGCCTTGTTGCAAAATCATTTCAAGCGACTTTCCTTTTTCTTCAAACTGCATGAAATCAGACATGATTTCACTTTTGAAAATACCAATAGCGTCAACAACATTATTGTCGATGTTTAAGTTGGTCAAATAGGCAACATAAACTTCACCGTTCTTAATGTGAGGATGATTCGATTGATCAAAAAGATGATTGGTAATCTTCTTTGAACCCTCGTGGATATCACTTGGATTAGTGAAAATTTCAGAAGCTAGTTTGAACATATCGTTGTATTCCAAATCAACTTCGTGTGCAAACTGAAAATAATTTTCCTCCTTTTCGCGAAACGATTTGAAGAAATATTCCTTTAACAAAGGAACAATTTCGTCGTTTAAATTATAAGGTTGTTCCGATAGAAAAACGGATTCATTTTTGTTTTTGTTTCCAACTCGGTGAATGGATAATGACTCAATGTGCGTATTAAATAGGTTGATCATTTTTTTTTTGGTTTATGAGTAGCTGAGTAACTGAGTGTCTGAGTTTATTTTAATTTTTTTGAAAAGGAAATAATCATAGCCTCAAGTTCTCGAGTTTCTTCATATATACTTTTAAATTCGTTTTCGTTTAAGTAATTGATGTTTTTTGCAATCTCGATTTGTGTTTGAAATTCAAATAAAGAGCTTATAGCAATATTTATAAATCTGGAAAATTCTTTATTACTATCTCTTCCAAAACCTTCTACAATATTACTCGGGATTGATATGGCGCTTCTTCTGATTTGAGATGTTAAACCAAATAATTCTTCCTTTGGAAATTTTTCTGTTATTTGATAAGTATTAGTTACTAAATTCATTGCTTTTTGCCAAATTAATAAGTCTCTGAATGTTTTCATGTTGTACATTTTTAGTTTACACAAACATAAGAAAAAACTTAATTACTTAGTCGCTCAGTAACTTAGCAACTAAGCCTAATTCCAATTCTCTTCAAATCCGTAATCTTCAAAACTATCATCACCACCAAAAGCATCTAAATCGTCTTCATCTAAATCATCTTCAAATTCAGAATAGAAATCTTCACCTTCAGCTTCAAACTCTTTTTCAGGAGCAATAGCAGGTAATTCACCATGAGAAAATAACAAACTCGGATACGTTTCTCCGACTTCAGCTTCTTCAACAGCAGCAAGTTCAACTAGGAATGTCCACATGTTGATAAAATCATACACATAAATAATCTTAGTCTGGTCTTCGCCAAGCAATTGATTTAAGGTATAATCACTCATTGTTTTTTGTTCACCCGGGATATCACCGGTATCAAACATCGGAATTTCGTCTTCCTGATTCCAAGTATCATCACAAGTATAAAATGAGGCAACTTCTAATCCGTCAAAACCAAAAGCATTAACGATAGCGTTATGTAGATCTTCTAAAGTAGCTTCTTCCTGAATAGCAATATCTCTGAAAACATCTTCTTCTGCATCAAGAATTGCTCTGAATTTATATATCATAATCGTATTTTTAATAAGCGAACAAATATAAATTATAAATTCAGAATTCTGAATGATAAATGTGAATTATTAAAAAGATATCTATTAGTTATTTGGAAAAATCGTTATCATAAGAATAGAATATTATAGCTCCAAATTTTAAGTAATTTGGAATTATAAGTTATTCAACAAACTTTCAATTTTGAATGGGTTATTGTAGAAAGTGAACCTTTGAATAATTTTAAGAAATTGGGTTAATTTTCCTTTTGATTAAAATAAGCAACCCCCATCCAAAGTACGCCAAGACCAACTCCAATGGAAGCTGCAAGCTGAATGGCGTCAAAAATATATCCGATTACAAGCGCGATGATTACACAGCAAAAAAATACCATTAATGCTCTAAAAAAACCTTCCTTATTTTCTATCATCATAACTATATATTTTAATGTTAGTTTTGTGTTTTATTTTGCGGCTAAAGATATTCAGCTGCAAATCATAGCATTATGCAAAATAATTATTTTAAAGATAGCAAAAAGTTTAATACGCTAAATATTTGTATGAGAAAATATAAACAATCAATTGTTAACAATCATTGTTTCATTACTCTCTTTAGAACTATGATTATACTTAACTTTTCTTAGATAAAAAATGCCTCTAATGGTGTCTAACTTTTTGAGGCATGTTCATTTTTCTGGTTTTTTATTTGATAAAAACTTTTCGAATCCCTATTAATATAAAAATTAGTATAGTATAAGCAATAAAAAATGGCACTATCAATTCAATCCAACCCATTGGAAGCATCACTGCAATAATTAATAGCTGAAATCCTAGACTATAAAAGGAAAGCATGAATAGGAGTGAAGCAAGTATTCTATAATTGATGAGCAAAAAACCTTCCGAAAGATCTTCCGTAATCTGATAAATCTAAAATTTATCCTGGGAATCAAGTTGAGACATTTATGATAGTAAACAAGAGAATGCGACAATATAGTCGGGCAGCAAATATAGATTATAAAATTGTTTTTTTACGATTAGATTCCAATACCATATAAAATTGAAATCCAAAAAGCAGTGTTGCCAGCATTACATGTATAGTTTGAGTCCCAAAAGGGAAATCTAAATAGTACATCATTATACCTGATAGTATTTCGATAAAAATCAAGAATACAATCCAATTTATTTTATTTAAGTGAAGTTGTAATTTTCTATTTCTTAGAAACAGATAGAAATTAGCAAGCAAGACAATTATCGAAAAAGTTCTATGGAAATAGAAACTTAAGGACGGATTTTGAAGCCAAAATATTTTTGGTGCGCCTGTTTCCGATAGTATATCAACATGTTCTCTAACACTCGTTCCTAAAAGAATTTGAATAATAGTTAAAATAATAGTTAAGAATAAAATTTTATTAAACTTGCTATCGAAAATAAAGGACTTTTCTTTTTTTTGAATTTCATAAATAAGATACAATTGGAAAGAAATGATTAACAAAGCAGCCAGCATATGAGTGGTAATTTTAAAAGGATTTAATTCCGAATCTACTACTGTCTTTCCAAGCCATGCTTGAAAACCCATTAAAATGCATATAAAAAATGAAATGTAAATGAGTTTTCTATTTTCTTTCCAATACCCAAATGAAAAAATAAAAGTTAAAAAACAAGCAATTCCTGCCAATGCGCCAAGCAATCTATTTATATATTCCACCCAAGTGTGTAATGGATTGAAAATGGAGTAGTCATGTTTAGTATATTTTTCCCAATTAGTTGAATCAAAAGTTGATTTCGCTACAAAGTCTTCTTTTGCCACCAAAAGAGTTTCCTCTTTAATAATAACTTGTCCTTTGTTATATTCTTTTCCTTCTGTAAATAATAATTCTTGTTTTTCAGTTGGTGGAATGTAATAGCCAAAACATCTAGGCCAATCAGGGCAACCCATCCCTGAACCTGTTAGTCTAACAAAAGCGCCAGCAAAAATCACAAGATAAACAAGGATTAAAGCTATTTTTGCCGATTTTGGGAAATATTTTTTCATTATTTATATATTCTGGATTACTGTGTTGTCGTATTACAAGTTGTAAATTTATATTGCTTTTATTTAATTAATCTTAGAAAAATTATAATAATCCTATTAATTTATTTTCAAATTTTCAAATGAAATAATTTTCAAATCAAGTTACTTTTTTCAATCCTAGCTTTTCTGCTCGTTTCAAAACAAAATCATACGCTGCTTGGTATTCGTTCGGAATTTCTCCTTCTAAAATGGCTTCTTTAACGGCTTCTTTTAAAACGCCAATTTCGCGTGAAGGTTTTAAATTAAAGAGTTCCATAATTTCTTCACCGGAAATAGGTGGCTGGAAATTACGAACATGGTCGCGTTCTTCGACTTCAATTATCTTCTTGCGAACAATATCAAAATTATTATGATACTTTTTAAACTTCGTTGGATTCTTAGTAGTAATATCTGCTTCGCACAACGTCATCAAATTGTCCACATCTTCGCCGGCATCAAAAACCAAACGCCGTACTGCTGAATCGGTAACGATATCTTCTGAAAGTACTATTGGTCTGGAACTCAGCATTACCATTTTGGCAACAAACTTCATTTTTTGGTTCAATGGCATGTGCAATCTTTCGAAGATTTTCTTTACCATTTTTCCACCAAGGAATTCATGTCCGTGAAATGTCCAACCTTGTTTTTTGTTGAATTTTTTAGTAGGTGCTTTTCCGATATCGTGCAGCAAAGCAGCCCAACGAAGCCATACGTCATCAGTATTCGGACAAATATTATCTACTACTTCTAGTGTATGATAAAAATTATTTTTATGGGTATGTCCTTCTATTTCTTCTACATTATTCAACGCTGTAAGTTCAGGAAGGATGATTTCTAAAAGTCCGGTTTTATATAAATGTAAAAAGCCAATCGATGGTTTTGGTGTAGATAAAATTTTATTCAATTCGTCCACAATTCTTTCACCAGATATAATCTTTATGCGTTCTTTATTTCTTTCGATAGCTTCCAATGATTTGGCTTCAATAATAAAGTCCAATTGCGTCGAAAAACGAATGGCTCGCATCATTCGCAATGGATCGTCGGAATAAGTTATATCGGGATTTAAAGGTGTTTTGATAATTCTGTTTTTCAAATCTTTTAAACCATCAAACGGGTCAACTAAGTCGCCATAATTAACGTTGTTTAAAGAGAAAGCCAAAGCATTGATGGTAAAATCACGACGGTTTTGATCATCTTCTAAACTTCCGTTTTCTACAATGGGATTTCGACTGTGTTCGGCATAGCTTTCTTTTCGGGCACCTACAAATTCAATGTCCATTTCTTTATAACGAAGCATTGCAGTTCCATAATTTTTGAAGACCTGAACTTTGGGTTTATTTTGTAATAATTCAGAAACTTTTAATGCTAGATCTATTCCAGAACCAATGGCAACAACATCAATATCTTTCTTAAAATCGCGTTGCAGCAAATAATCACGTACAAATCCGCCAATAACATAACTTTCGAGGTTAAGTTCTTGAGAAGCTTTTGAAATAATTTCAAAGATTTTGTTATTTAATGCTTTTGTGAAGTTCATAATTTAATTTGAAAATTTGAAAATTCTAAAATTTGAAAATTAATTGGTAATCTTCAAATCTTAATATCTTCAAATCGAATCATTTTCTAATAATTTTCACCTGATTATCTAACGAAAGCTTAATAATAGTTGAAGGTTTATCGCAAATTTTTTCGTGGTGCAAATTTACTACATAGTCCACACCTTTTATAATTTCGGGAGCAATTTCTTTGAAAGATTTTGGAGTAAACATTCCCGAGATATTTGCCGATGTCGAAACTAATGGTTTTTTCATGCGTTCCATCAGCTTGAAGCAAAAAGGTTCTTTTACCAATCGAACGCCTAGTGTTTTGTCCTCGGCAATAATATTGGCTGCAACATTTCTTGGATTATCAAGTATTAAAGTCGTTGGTTTCTCTGATAGATCCAAAATTTGCCAGGCAGTTTCCGGAATTTCCTTGAAAACATTGTACATCATTTTCTCTCCATTCATCAAAACAATCATACTTTTTGATTCTTCACGTTGCTTCAAAGCATAGATTTTTTTCACTGCTTCGGCATTGGTTGCATCACAGCCGATTCCCCAAACCGTATCGGTAGGATAGAGGATGATACCGCCATTTTGTATGACTTCGAATGCTTTTTGTATTTCAGTATTGATGT
>CANKLK010000052.1 GCA_947482805.1 Flavobacteriaceae bacterium | reverse complement strand
CCTTTAAGAACTCCACCAACACCATTAGGAGAAAACGGAATCCAATTATCAGTGTCAACATAAAAAACACCTACGGCAATTACCAGTAATATTATGCATAATTTCACTACAACCATAAGGTTACTAGCATTACGTGACTCTTTCATGCCACGATAGACAAGTGCAGTAATTAAAATGATAATAAATAAAGCCGGTAAATCGGCCACAAAATGAAAGGGACCTATAGTTGGTGAAGTTGTCCAAGCAGTATAAGAAGCTTTTAAACCATCTGATAAGTTTTCAAAAGTTTTTCCGCCACGCATTAATGCTGTTGCTTCATCAAATCCTCTAGAGGCTGTTAAGTAATCCATCTGAATCCATTGCGGCAAACGTATGCCACCACTTTCGAGTAATCCGGTAAAATAATCACTCCATGAAATGGCAACAGTTATGTTTCCAATTGCATATTCCATTATCAGAGCCCAGCCTATAATCCATGCGATAATTTCTCCAAATGCTACATAAGAATACGTATAGGCACTTCCTGAAACGGGTACCATTGATGCAAATTCAGCATAAGCAAAGGCCGCGAAACTACATGCAACAGCCGTAAACAAAAATAAGAAAATCACAGCCGGACCACCATCAAAACTGGCTTTCCCAATAGTACTAAAAATACCGGCTCCAATTATAGCTGCAATTCCAAATGCAGTTAAATCACGTGCCGATAAATGCTTGCCTAAAGTGTAATGCCCTTCAGCTTCATTTTTAGCCACTTGATTTAAAATATCTTTGACTTTCTTTTTTCGGAATAAATTGGAAAATTGCATAGTGTTTGGTTTTGGTATCTAACAGTAACAAATATATAAAAGATTTGATAGTAAGAGGAAAAAGTATAGTGTACATTCAGATATTTATAAAATGAAAATATATTTCAGTTGGGACTTTTTTTAATATAAGTTTTGGCAATTTATAAATAGTTATATATAATTAAAAACTATTATTAAACATGACGGTTATCAGTAGTTTTGGTTGCTGAAATACCTAATTTAAAAAAAATATAAATTAAACAACATGGGAAATAATGATTCTCAGGGAAAATGCCCGTTTTCAAGCGGAACCCTGAAACAAAGCGCAGGAAAAGGTACATCCAATAGAGATTGGTGGCCAAATATGTTGAACTTAAATATACTGCGTCAAAATTCTTCACTAACAAATCCGATGGGAGAAGATTTTAATTACGCTGAAGAGTTTAAAAAATTAGATTTAAAGGCAGTCAAGGAGGATTTATACAAACTCATGACTGATTCTCAAGAGTGGTGGCCTGCAGATTATGGTCATTATGGGCCTTTCTTTATCCGAATGGCTTGGCATAGTGCCGGAACATATCGAATTCATGATGGTCGTGGTGGAGCAGGTTCAGGTACACAACGTTTTGCTCCGCTTAACAGTTGGCCGGACAATGGTAATTTAGATAAGGCAAGATTGCTTCTTTGGCCTATCAAACAAAAATATGGTAAAAAACTTTCCTGGGCCGATTTAATGATACTTGCCGGAAATTGTGCTTTAGAATCAATGGGTTTTGAGACCTTTGGTTTTGGTGGTGGGCGTGAAGATGTTTGGGAACCGGAACAAGATATTTATTGGGGTTCTGAAACGGAATGGTTAGGCGATAAACGTTATTCGGGCGATCGCGAATTGGAAGATCCGCTTGGTGCCGTTCAAATGGGATTAATTTATGTAAACCCGGAAGGACCAAACGGAAATCCTGATCCGCTTAAATCAGCCATAGATATACGTGAGACTTTTGGACGTATGGCTATGAACGATTATGAAACAGTAGCTTTAGTTGCTGGTGGACATACTTTCGGGAAAGCTCATGGTGCAGCAGATCCGAGTAAGTATGTAGGCAGAGAACCTGCCGGTGCTAGTATTGAAGAACAAAGTCAAGGTTGGAGAAATACTTTTGGTAGTGGTCATGGTGACGACACCATCACAAGTGGTATAGAAGGTGCATGGACACCAAATCCAACAAAATGGGATGATGATTATTTTAATGTGCTATTAGGTTACGATTGGGAATTAACAAAAAGCCCGGCCGGAGCTAATCAGTGGACGCCAACAGCAGCATCTAATGCTCGAAAGGCACCGGCAGCAGGTGACGCTTCTAAGTCACAAGCGCTTATGATGACTACTGCTGACATGGCTTTAAAAATGGATCCTATATATGCGCCAATCTCAAAACATTTTCATGAAAATCCAGAGGAGTTTGCTGATGCTTTCGCCCGCGCATGGTTCAAATTGACACATCGTGATATGGGGCCTCGTAATTTGTATTTAGGTTCAGAAGTACCATCAGAAGAATTGATTTGGCAAGATCCGGTTCCTACTGTTTCTCACGAACTAATTAATGAAAATGATATTGCTTCATTAAAAAGTAAAATACTTGATTCAGGTTTAACAATATCACAACTAGTTTCTACTGCATGGGCATCAGCATCAACATTCAGAGGTTCTGATAAACGAGGTGGCGCCAATGGCGGACGTATTCGCTTAGCACCACAAAAAGATTGGGAAGTAAACAATCCTACTCAATTGTCAAAAGTATTACAAACACTTGAAGCTATTCAGAAAGATTTTGGCAAACCGGTTTCAATGGCTGACTTAATTGTTTTAGGTGGCTGTGCCGCTATTGAAAAGGCAGCAAAAAATGCAGGTCATAATGTTATAGTTCCTTTTACACCAGGTCGCACCGATGCATCACAAGAGCAAACTGATGTAGAATCATTTGCCGTTCTTGAGCCAAAAGCCGATGGTTTCCGTAATTATATAAAAGCTAGTCATTTTACAACAGCAGAAGAAATGCTCTTAGATAAAGCGCAATTGCTAACGCTAACAGCACCTGAAATGACTGCTCTTGTTGGCGGTATGCGTGTGTTAAACACTAACTTTGATTACTCTAATCATGGTGTATTTACTAAAAATCCGGAAACACTTACTAACGATTTCTTTATCAATGGTATGGATTTAGGAACTAAATGGAGCGCTACTTCAGATAAACAAGAAACGTTTGAAGGACGTAATCGTAAAACAGGTGAGGTTAAATGGACAGGAACACGTGTTGATTTAATCTTCGGTTCAAACTCAGAACTACGTGCTCTTGCTGAGGTTTATGCTTGTGAAGATTCTAAAGAGAAATTTGTAAATGACTTTGTTTCTGCTTGGAACAAAGTGATGAATTTGGATAGATTTGATTTAGTTTAACAATAATTTCTAAGTGACTTCAATCATAACTAGTCCTCTCAGTTAAATGAGAGGACTTTTTTTATTGTAAATAACCTTAAAAATACAATTAGATAAATCAAAGAATAGTATAGCTTTTTTTCGATTACCTTTCTTTAACAAAAATTTCTTATATCTTCATCTCTTTCTGCCAATTATTTTGTCGTAATTTTGAGTGCCATAAAAATCATGTCATTGAGAACAATAGTTGAAAAAAAAATTGACAATCCAGAAGTGTTCAAAAACCAATTATTAGATTGGTCACAGCAGTTTAGGGAAATGGTTTTTTTGGATTCAAACAATTATCATCAAAAACAATCTAGTTTTGATTGCGTTTTGGCTGTTGATGCTTTTACTTCGATCAAAACAGATTATCATAACGCTTTTGAAGATTTAAAACAATACCAGCAACAAACTAGAGATTGGCTATTTGGCTATTTGTCGTATGATGTAAAAAATGATGTGGAGGATTTGCATTCTAACAACTTTGACGGTTTGCATTTTCCCGATCTGTTTTTCTTTCAGCCGAAGAAGCTGTTTCTTATAAAAGGAAATCAATTAGAAATTCGGTATTTGCAATTGTGTGATGATGAAATAGAATCTGATTTAATCGATATAGAGAATAACTGTCAATTGTCAATTATCAATTATCAATTATCAATTCAACAACGCATTTCAAAACAAAGCTATATTGGCAAAGTAAACCAAATGCTTGAACACATTCATCGTGGCGATATTTATGAAGCCAATTTTTGCATGGAATTTTATGCCGAAAATGCGATTATTGAACCAGTTAAAATCTATCAAAAACTAAATGCCATTTCCAAACCGCCATTTGCAATTTTTTTCAAAAATAGCGAGCAGTATTTACTTTGTGCTTCGCCTGAACGCTATTTAAGAAAAGAGGGAAACAAAGTCATTTCGCAACCTATAAAGGGTACAGCCAAACGCTTTTCAGATTTAGTTTTAGATGAAAATTCAAAAAACGAATTGGAAACAAACCCAAAGGAACGCTCTGAAAACATCATGATTGTCGATTTGGTTCGAAATGATTTATCTCATACAGCCAAAAAGGGCACAGTAGAAGTTGAAGAGTTGTGTGGTATTTATACTTTCGAACAAGTACACCAAATGATTTCAACGGTTGTTTCCACTGTTGAAACCACAACTTCACCAATTGAAATTCTTAGAACTACATTCCCAATGGGAAGTATGACTGGTGCTCCGAAGATTTCAGCCATGAAAATAATCGAAGAACTGGAAGAGACAAAACGAGGATTATATAGCGGCGCTGTTGGCTATTTTTCTCCGGAAAATGATTTCGATTTCAATGTCGTAATTCGAAGTATTTTATATAATGCCATGGAAAAATACATTTCGTTTTCCGTTGGAAGCGCCATTACTTCACAATCAAATTCCGAACAGGAATATGAAGAATGCCTTTTGAAAGCTAAGGCAATGTTTGAAGTTTTGGGTTAAATTAAAATAACTACTTTTGAATATGCTCACAAAATTCCAAAACCATATTAATGAAAATTTTCCTTTTCTAAAAGAGAAGAAACTCCTTTTGGCAACAAGTGGAGGCATTGACAGCATGGTTTTGTTCTATTTGTGTCATCAGTTAAACCTAGACATTAGAGTGGCTCATTGCAATTTTCAACTGCGAGGTGATGAAAGTGATGAAGATGAAGACTTCGTTAAATCCCAAACAGAAAAATTGCAAATACCAATTTTTATTAAAAAATTTGATACCAAATCCTTTGCGCAACAACAAAAATCATCTATTCAAGTTGTTGCCCGAAACCTTCGTTATGATTGGTTCAACACACTTTTAATAAATAATGATTACGATTATATCTTAACGGCGCATCATTTGGATGACAGTTTGGAAACCTTTCTAATCAATTTTACCCGTGGTTCAGGATTAGATGGTTTTACAGGAATTCCGGAACAAAACGGAACTATTATTCGTCCTTTATTGCCATTTTCCGGGACCGAAATCGAAATATTTGCCAAAGAAAACAATATCGAATGGCGAGAAGATAGTAGCAATGCATCGGATAACTATTTGCGAAATAAATTGCGTCACGATGTGATTCCTATATTAAAAGAACTCAATCCGAGTTTATTACATTCATTTCAAAATACAATTTCTAATCTAAAGCAAGCTCAATCTTTGGTTGATGATGCAACTCGAATTGTATATCGTAAAGTAGTCACAGATATTAATTTTCAAAAGAGAATTAATTTATCGGAATTGATGCAATTGCCCAATTACCATGCGTATTTGTATCAATGGCTCGAACCTCTCGGTTTTTGCGATTGGGATTCTATTAATGATTTGGTAACAGCACAATCCGGAAAGCAGATTCATTCGCAAAATCATACCTTGCTTAAAGACAGAAATGAACTGATTGTTTTTCCTAAACAAGAAAGTGAAAAAACAACATTGTTTTTAATAGAAAAAGAACAAAAAGAAGTTAAGTTTCCCTTAAATATTTCTTTTTGCAACGTTGATGACATTTCGCTTGAAGCAACTAATTGTATATTTGTCGACGAAGATAAACTTCAATATCCTTTAGAAATCAGAAAATGGCAAGAAGGCAATTGGTTTTATCCAAGTGGAATGAATGGAAGAAAGAAGCTCAGTAAGTTTTTTAAAGACGAGAAATTTTCTTTACTAGACAAATCAAGTACTTGGCTTTTATGTTCTGAAAATCAAATTGTTTGGGTTATTGGAAAAAGACAGGACGAGCGATTTAAAGTTACTGAAGAGACGACAAAAATTTTAAAAATAAATTATACAACCTAATGAAGAAAGTACTTTTTTTTCTTTTGCCTTTTTTGGCTTTAGCCAATTTAAATGCACAAATTGTTAAACCAGTAAAATGGACCTCTAAAGTAGAGAAACTCTCTGAAACCGAATTCAATTTAGTAATGCAAGGAAAGATTGACGAAGGTTGGCATGTATATTCCCAATTCACACCAGAAAATGGACCGTTGCCAGCTGAATTTGCATTTGAAAATGAAAAAGGAAACTATGAATTGGTTGGAAAAGTAAAGGAAAGTCCCTATAAAAAACAGTATAATGAAGTCTTTGAAGTTGACGAATATTACTTTGAAAAAAAGGTTACGTTTACCCAAAAAGTAAAAATCCTAAATGCAAATATTACTACGATAAAAGCAAAAATTGATTATCAAGTTTGCAAACAAGCATGCATAAATGATAATGTGCAATTTACGTTTGCTATTCCTGCAATTAAAGAAACTGCTGTAGTTTCGACAGTTGATACTGTCTCAAAAACCGACACACTATTAACTAATAACAAAGAAATAAAAGAAGCAGGTAAGCCTTCGGTAGTTGTTGAAGCACCAAAAAAAGGAGATAAAAAAGGGTTGTGGACTATTTTTATTTTAGCACTTTTAGGAGGTATTGCAGCGACATTTACTCCATGTGTATATCCGATGATACCTATGACAGTAAGTTTCTTTTTGAAACAAGCAAAAAATAAATCCAAAGGAAGATTTAATGCTATTTTTTATGGGGCTTGTATAGTATTTATTTGTGTCGCTATTACACTTCCATTTCATATTTTTGAGGGAATAAGTAGAGATATTTTCTCTGAAATTTCGACTAATGTTTATGTAAACATTTTTTTCTTTATAATATTTATTGTTTTTGCTATCTCATTCTTTGGAGCTTTCGAAATTACAATGCCATCCAAGTTATCTAATAAAGTAGATAACGCGTCTAACAAAAGTGGAATGGTTGGGATATTTTTCATGGCATTGACTTTAATTATAGTTTCATTTTCATGTATTGGTCCAGCTTTAGGTTTGGTTTTTGGTACTTCATTAAATTCTGATGGTGGAGCAAATATCCTTTCTATAGCCATGCTTGGATTCGGATTTGGATTGTCATTGCCTTTTATGTTTTTTGCCTTAGCACCAACGTTGTTAGGAAATATGCCAAAATCAGGCGGTTGGTTAAATACTGTTAAGGTTGTTTTTGGTTTCGTTGAATTAGCATTGGCATTCAAGTTTCTTTCCAATGCTGATATAGGATTAGATTTGCATTGGTTGCACAGAGAAGTTTTTATAGCTATTTGGATTGCCATTTTTGCTGGTTTGTCGCTGTATCTTTTAGGAAAAATAACATTACCTCATGACAGTCCGCTTTCACATTTATCTGTTGGAAGATTACTCTTAGCTATTTCTTCCCTAGCGTTTACAGTGTATTTGATTCCAGGACTTTGGGGTTCTCCACTTAAATTAATTTCGGCTTTTCCACCACCACAAACTTATAGTGAAAGTCCACAAGGATTTGGCAATAAAGCAACAGAATATAATGAGCAATTGCCAGCAGGAGCTGAATTAACAGTCCATAATTTAGTTTCTTTCACCGATTATAAAACTGGAGTAGAATATGCTAAAAAAGTGAATAAACCAATAATGATTGACTTCACAGGAAAGCAATGTGTCAATTGCCGATTGATGGAAAGCAATGTTTGGTCGGATGAAAAAGTATTTAACATTCTGAAGAACGAAGTAGTACTTATTTCATTGTATGGAGATGATAAAAAGGAATTACCGAAAGCAGAACAGTATACAACCAAAGAAGGTAAAGAAATCAATACCATTGGGAAGAAATGGAGTGAATTTCAAATTACGAGATTTAACAATAATTCAAGGCCGCTATATGTTCTTTTAGATTTAAATGAAAAAGAATTAAATACACCAGTAGCTTACACTCCAAACATCGATGACTACTTAGCTTGGCTAAAAGGCGGAATTTCAAAATTTAAATAAACAAAAATCTTTCTCTTGAGAAGGATGCTTTTATCCTAAAACTTCAGCGACTTCATTTTTTAAATAACTAAGTGCTACCGTACTTGCAGATTGTCCGTTCAATAAATTACTCAAAATCTTTTCCCTTAGTTGGTCAGCAGTAGTTACACTTTCATCCAAAGTGGTTTTTCTGATATTTTGAATGATAGTATTTTTGGCAGTCAAAAGCATCGTCCATAGTTCACTTGTAATATATACTTGTTGCGTGATGTTATGCTCGTATTCTTGTTCAATATGATGAATCAAAAGGTTTTGATAATCTATTTTATTGTCGCTCAAAGGTGCTACTCTAATCAACAACTTCGCCGGGTTGATGCGCTCTAAAAACAAAGCCAATCGTTCATACGCCTGCAAACGCAATGGCAATGAATGTTTCTGATTTTCTTTTTGCAACAACCAACGTCTCGTATTTTGTTGATCTTTGAAGTAATTATCAAACAAATAATACGCTACACCACCAGTTATCAGTGAAGGAACAGCATACATTAGTAATTCTAAAATTTTATCTGAGTTCATAGTTAATTAGTGTCTAAAATTGTTCACAAATATAATAGAATAAATAGTAAATCTATATTGCAATTGAAGTCAACTAACATTAAATTTGTCCAAAACGATTTTTAAACTCAGCAACTCAGCGACTCAGTAACTTAGGTACTTTTTTAATGCAACACTACATTTCCCAACTTAACGAAGCCCAACAACAACCTGTTTTTCAGAAAGACGGCCCAATGATTATTATTGCCGGTGCCGGTTCAGGGAAAACCCGAGTACTGACGGTTCGTATTTCCTATTTGATGAGTTTGGGTGTGGATGCGTTTAATATTTTGGCATTGACGTTTACCAACAAAGCCGCACGCGAAATGAAAAAGCGTATCGCTGATATAGTCGGAACGAATGAAGCCAAAAATCTTTGGATGGGAACTTTCCATTCTGTTTTTGCACGAATTTTAAGAAGCGAAGCTGATAAATTAGGCTTTCCTTCCAACTTTACTATTTATGATACACAAGATAGTGTTAGATTGATTTCGGCTATTATCAAAGAAATGCAATTGGATAAAGATATTTATAAACCAAAACAAATCTTGGGCAGAATATCATCGTATAAAAATTCATTAATTACCGTTAAAGCATATCTAAACAATCCCGAATTACAAGAGCAGGATGCCATGAGCAAAAAGCCACGTTTGGGAGAAATTTATGCCAATTATGTTGACAGATGTTTCAAAGCGGGCGTCATGGATTTTGATGATTTGTTATTAAAAACCAACGAACTCTTAAACCGTTTTCCCGATGTATTAGCCAAATACCAAGACCGATTCCGATACATTTTGGTTGATGAGTACCAAGATACCAACCACTCACAGTATTTAATCGTTCGAGCGTTGAGTGATAGATTTCAAAATATTTGTGTCGTAGGCGATGATGCCCAAAGTATCTATGCATTTCGTGGTGCCAATATCAATAACATTCTCAACTTCCAAAAGGATTATGAAAATGTAAAAACGTATCGATTAGAACAAAATTATCGTTCTACAAAAAACATTGTTGAAGCTGCTAATTCCATCATCGATAAGAATAAAACCAAGCTTGATAAAATAGTTTGGACAGCAAATGATTTTGGTCCAAAAATAAAAGTGCATCGTAGTATTACCGATGGAGAAGAAGGCCGGTTTGTAGCCGGTGAAATCTTTGAACAAAAGATGCGCAACCAAATGTTAAATGGTCAGTTTGCCATTTTGTACCGAACCAATGCGCAATCTCGCGCCATGGAAGATGCTTTGCGTAAACGCGATATTCCGTATCGAATTTATGGAGGTTTGTCTTTCTATCAACGAAAGGAAATCAAAGATGTATTGTGTTATTTACGTTTGGTTATTAATCCAAAAGACGAAGAAGCATTAGTTCGTGTAATCAATTATCCGGCTCGTGGCATTGGAGATACAACTATTGAAAAACTTACTGTTGCCGCCAATCATTATAAACGTTCCGTTTTTGAGGTGATGGAAAACATCGATAAGATTGATTTGAAATTAAACTCAGGAACCAAGCAAAAGCTGGAAGATTTTGTGACAATGATTAAGAGTTTTCAAATTATCAACGAACAGCAGGATGCCTTTGTATTAACAGAACATGTTGCCAAAAAAACAGGCTTAATTCAGGAACTCAAAAAAGACGGAACGCCCGAAGGAATTGCTCGAATAGAGAATATTGAAACCTTAATGGGTGGTATAAAAGATTTCATCGAAGGCCAAAGAGAAATTGATGGCGCTCGAGGCGCTTTATCCGAGTTTTTAGAAGACGTAGCATTGGCTACCGATTTAGACAGAGATACAGGCGATGACGATAGAGTAGCTTTGATGACGATTCACTTGGCAAAAGGTTTGGAGTTCCCGTATGTCTTTGTAGTTGGAATGGAAGAAGATTTGTTTCCGAGTGCGATGAGTTTGAATACAAGAAGTGAACTCGAAGAAGAAAGAAGGTTGTTTTATGTTGCCTTAACCCGAGCCGAACATCAGGCGTATTTAACCTATGCGCAATCGCGTTACCGTTGGGGTAAATTGGTCGATAGTGAACCTTCTCGTTTTATTGAAGAAATAAAAGATGAGTATCTTGAATATATAAACCCGATGGATTCAGGTTATCGATATAAACCAACCATCGATTTGGATATTTTTGGTGATATTGATAAATCCAAATTGCGATTGGCTAAACCAACCGCAGGAACTCCTCCAAAAAAATATGGTGATGAACCAGTTTCATCGGCGAATATTCGTAAATTGAAACCAATTGGAAATGCCCCGAGTAATTCGAATTTGTTTGACAGTAAATTAACCATTGGGAATATAGTCATACACGAGCGATTTGGTAAAGGCGAAGTTGTTAGTTTAGAAGGTGCCGGCGCTGATAAAAAAGCAGAAATAAAATTTGAAGTAGGTGGAATTAAGAAGCTATTACTTCGTTTTGCGAAGTTGGATGTGATTGGATAACTATAAGCTATAGGCAATAAGCCATTAGCTTTGGAATAAATAATTTAACGCCTGAAGCACAATGCTTAAGGCTTTCAGCATAAATAAATGGCCGAATTCATAAAAATATATGAAGACAAACCTAGCGAAGCTGCTATTAAAAAGGTTGTTGATGTTTTAAAAAGTGGAGGGTTGGTTATTTATCCAACCGATACCGTTTATGGTTTGGGTTGTGACATTACCAATACCAAAGCATTGGAACGCATTGCCAAAATCAAAGGGATTAAGTTGGAGAAAGCTAATTTTTCTTTTGTTTGCAGCGATTTAAGTAATCTTTCTGATTATGTGAAGCAAATAGATACGCCAACTTTTAAAATTTTAAAACGCGCATTACCTGGACCTTATACTTTTATTTTGCCGGGCAATAACGATTTGCCGTCAGCATTCCGCAAAAAGAAAACTGTGGGTATTCGCGTACCTGATAATACTATTGCATTAGACATTGTTCGAATGTTAGGAAACCCAATTGTCTCAACTTCCATTCACGATGATGATGAAGTTTTAGAGTATTCTACTGACCCGGAATTGATTTTTGAAAAATGGCAACACTTGGTTGACTTAGTAATTGATGGTGGTTATGGCGATAATGTAGGTTCAACAATAATCGATTTATCGGGTTATGAACCAGTAGTCATTCGAGAAGGTAAAGGCGATCCGGATATATTTTAGTAATCAGTCTCAGCTTCAGTCTCAGTTTCAGTTTTAGTAATCAGTCTCAGTCTCAGTTTACAGCATTATGTTTAAATAAAAAAACGTCCTAATTTTTAAGACGTTTTTATGAAACTGCAAATTGCGACTGCCTACTTTTTCTGATTCTTCATTTCATTTTCAATCATTTCGTAGAACTCATCAATTTTTGGTAAAATTACTACACGCGTTCTTCTGTTTTTTGCTCTGTTATCCGCAGAATTGTTATCCACTAACGGAATAAATTCGCTTCTTCCGGCTGCGATTAATTGCGATGGTTTTACTCCTAAATCTTTTGTCAAAACTCTGACAATAGCCGTAGAACGTTTTACACTTAAATCCCAGTTGTCTAACAATATAGCATTTCCTGTAAAAGGTACATTATCGGTATGACCTTCAACCATACACTCAAATGTTGGTCTGCTGTTGATTACTTTAGCTACTTTGCCTAATACTTCTTTAGCTTTGTCACTTACTACGTAACTTCCGCTTTTGAATAATAATTTATCGGCAATAGATATGAAAACTACCCCTTTTTCTACGTTGATTTCAATGTCTGGATCAGTAATGCCAACTGAGCTTTTTAAACTGGTAACCAATGCCAAAGTAACGCTGTCTTTTTTAGTTAAAGCATCTTGAAGACGAGTGATTTTAAGGTCTTTTTCTTTTAAACTTTCTAATGATTTTTCTAAATTTTGAGCACCTTTTGTGCTTAACAGTGTTATTTCTTTGGAACTGTTAATCAAATCAGAATTGTTTTGTTTCAAGTAATCGTTCTGTTTAGAAAGTGCATCTTTTTCAGAAAGACATAAGTTCAATTTAACGGTAGTTGAATTCAATAAGTCTTGGCATTCTTTGTTTTGAGCTTCTAAAGCGGCAATTTTTTTCTTTGTGCCACAAGAGGTTAGAGTAAGGGCAACCAACGAAAGTGCAAAAATTACTTTTTTCATAAGATAGTGTAATTAAAATTTTAACAAAAGTACATATTAATTTAGATTTCAAGAGT
>CANKLK010000051.1 GCA_947482805.1 Flavobacteriaceae bacterium | reverse complement strand
TTTAACGAGACGGGTTTTTCGCAGCACTAAAAAACTAAGTTTATAGGTTTATCGCAATCGATCCACAGATTTTACGAGATCTTCGTCCTTTTTTATGGCTTTGTTGGCCAAAACCAAAATTACGATAGAAAAAATAGGTAAGAACATCCCAACACCCTTCTCAGAAATAGCTGTTTCTCCAGATGCAGTTAGTGTTCGATACACAAATAATCCTAATAAAATTAAATTCAATATCATATTCAATCTGCCCATGACAAATTGTTGTTGTCTTTTTTTGTGAGATAAAATGCTTAGTAGCGATAGTGTTGTGCTTAGTCCAAACAGAGTTACAAAAGCTATATCCTTCATAAAATAGAAAGGATTTCCAGATGCATCTTTCCACAATGGAAACACAAATGGTAAAACTCCAGTTATAATGAAGCAAGCAATCAAATAATATGTTTGTATTCTAAACATTTGTCTTTTGAATAATGAGTTGCAAAAATAAAATTTCTTTTTAAAAAAATACTATTGCATGATAAAATATTATTTGTATTATTGCAGTATAAATCCGCAAGAACTTCATCATTCGGATTATCCTAAGAATTAAAATCTACCCACATTTTTTACATTCCATTATAACGATTACGATATAAATACTATTCATGTTTAACATTTCTGCCCTTAAAGAAATGAAGCTTGCTGAGCTTCAGGAAATTGCCAAATTAGCTAAAACAATTAAAGTTACCGGTGCCAAAAAAGATACGCTTATTGCTGAAATTTTGGAACACCAAAACAAAACTTCTGCCCAAGCTGAGCCAATGGTGGCCTCCGATTCAAGCGATAGTGAATCGACGAAGAAGAATCCATTAGATAATAAGAGTAAACGAGCTCGAATCTCACCAGAAACTAAAAAAACATCTGAAAACAACCAGAGTGACTTATTTGCCGAAGAACTAGAAGTTGTTGTAAAACCGATTCTTGAAAATCAAAATCCAAAGTTTAAAAAACCTCTTTTCGAAAAAAAAAATTACAATAAACCTAATACAACTTCAGAAGAGCAACAATCAGAAAGCGATTTAGAAGTTATAGATACAAGCGTTAGCGAACAGTCGCAGCAAACAGAAGCTAATCCAAACCAAAACAATGATGAAAATCAGGTTCAAAAGCCAAAACATCATAACCCACACGAGCGTAAGCGAACTGACGAAGTAAATCAAAATGGGAACAATGGGAATGGAAACACTAATGCAAATAACAACAACCCAAATTTTAAAGGCAAAAAGCATAATAATTTCAGAGATTCCGATTTTGAGTTTGATGGTATTATAGAAAGTGAAGGCGTACTAGAAATGATGCCTGATGGCTATGGTTTCCTGCGTTCTTCGGATTACAACTATTTGGCTTCGCCGGATGACATTTATCTTTCAACTTCACAAATCAGATTGTTTGGTTTAAAAACCGGAGATACTGTTAAAGGTGTAGTTCGTCCTCCAAAAGAAGGAGAAAAGTTTTTCCCTTTGGTTAGAGTTTTGAAAATAAACGGACATGATCCACAAGTGGTTCGTGACAGAGTTTCTTTCGAACATTTGACTCCAATATTTCCAAAGGAAAAATTTAATAT
The DNA here is from genome assembly GCA_947482805.1 of Flavobacteriaceae bacterium. Next base: position 11,347 of record CANKLK010000051.1, on the reverse strand, counting down.
AGCCGAAAAGCAAGCAAGTGTGTCTACTCGTATTATAGATTTATTTTCTCCGATAGGAAAAGGACAACGTGGAATGATTGTGGCGCAGCCAAAAACAGGGAAAACAATGTTGTTAAAAGACATTGCAAATGCCATTGCTGCCAATCATCCTGAAGTTTATTTAATCGTTTTACTAATTGACGAACGTCCGGAAGAGGTAACCGATATGCAGCGGAGTGTACGTGGCGAAGTTATCGCGTCTACTTTTGACAGAGAACCTTCAGAGCACGTGAAAATTGCGAACATTGTTCTCGAAAAATCAAAGCGTTTGGTTGAATGTGGTCATGATGTAGTAATATTGCTAGACTCAATTACGCGTTTGGCGAGAGCTTATAATACGGTGCAACCAGCATCTGGAAAAGTACTTTCGGGTGGAGTTGATGCCAATGCGTTACAAAAACCAAAACGTTTCTTTGGTGCAGCTCGTAATGTTGAAAATGGAGGTTCGTTGAGTATTATTGCTACTGCCTTAACCGAAACAGGTTCAAAAATGGACGAAGTAATCTTCGAAGAATTTAAAGGAACAGGAAACATGGAATTGCAATTGGACAGAAAAATTGCCAACCGTCGAATTTTCCCTGCTATCGATTTGACATCATCAAGTACGCGTCGCGACGATTTATTACTAGATCCAAACACATTAAAACGTATGTGGATACTGCGTAAATTCCTTGCCGATATGAATCCGGTGGAAGCTATGGACACCATTAACGATAAGATTAAGAAAACCCGTAATAATGAGGAATTCCTCATTTCGATGAATGACTAAAATATGAATCCCAATCTAACGGTTGGGATTTTTTTTGGCATTTACATTGATTAAATGAAATTATTTCTACTAAATTATTCTATTATTCAAGACAAATAAATCCCAAATTCTAATTTATTCCGCTTCGCTACATACAGTCTCGCTTTGCGCTCTTGTCCTAATTCCTAAATCAAAAATGTCATGTTGTCATATTTATTTTGCTTAAAACTGACAATTTATTTTCATTTTTCGCTTGGCATAGTAGTTGACTTTGGAGAAAACAAGTTAAAAAAAACTAAACACACAAATAAAATATAAAACTAAAAAAAATGGGAAAAATAATTGGAATTGATTTAGGTACAACCAACTCGTGCGTTTCTGTAATGGAAGGACAAGAAGCTGTAGTTATACCAAATTCAGAAGGAAAAAGAACAACACCATCTATCATTGCATTTGTAGAAGGTGGAGAAATTAAAGTTGGTGACCCTGCAAAAAGACAAGCAGTAACTAATCCAACGAAAACGATAGGTTCCATTAAACGTTTTATGGGGCACACTTTTGCTGAAACTCAGGATGAAGCTAAAAAAGTACCTTACAGTGTAGTAAAAGGAGACAACAATACACCACGCGTTGATATTGATGGTCGTTTATATACACCACAAGAATTGTCAGCAATGACACTTCAAAAAATGAAAAAAACAGCTGAAGACTATTTAGGTCAAACCGTTACTGAAGCAGTTATCACGGTTCCTGCTTACTTTAACGATTCGCAACGTCAGGCTACAAAAGAAGCCGGTGAAATTGCAGGTCTTAAAGTAATGAGAATCATTAATGAGCCTACTGCTGCGGCATTAGCTTACGGATTAGACAAAAAAGGAACAGATCAAAAAATCGCAGTTTACGATTTAGGTGGTGGTACTTTTGATATCTCTATCCTTGAATTAGGAGACGGAGTTTTCGAAGTATTGTCAACCAATGGTGATACGCACTTAGGTGGAGATGACTTTGACCAAACCATCATCGACTGGTTGGCTGACGAATTCAAAGCAGAAGAAGGAATTGATTTGAGATTAGATCCAATGTCATTACAAAGAATTAAAGAAGCGGCTGAAAAAGCGAAAATCGAATTGTCATCTTCTGCTGAAACAGAAATCAATTTGCCTTACGTTACCGCTACTGCTTCAGGACCAAAACACTTAGTAAAAAAATTAACTAGAGCTAAATTTGAGCAATTGTCTGATAAATTAGTAAAACGTTCAATGGAACCAGTTGCTAAAGCATTGAAAGATGCAGGTTTGTCAACTTCTGATATCGACGAAGTAATTTTAGTTGGTGGTTCTACAAGAATGCCAAGAATTGCTGACGAAGTAGAAAAATTCTTTGGTAAAAAAGCATCAAAAGGAGTTAACCCTGATGAGGTTGTTGCGATTGGAGCTGCTATTCAAGGTGGTGTTTTATCTGGAGATGTAAAAGATGTGTTGTTGCTTGACGTTACACCTTTATCTTTAGGTATCGAAACTATGGGGAATGTGATGACAAAATTAATCGAGTCTAACACAACGATTCCAACTAAAAAATCACAAGTATTCTCTACTGCTGCGGATAACCAACCAAGTGTTGAAATCCATGTATTGCAAGGAGAAAGAACCATGGCTGCAGATAACAAAACTATCGGTCGTTTCCACTTAGACGGAATTCCACCAGCACCAAGAGGTGTTCCTCAAATTGAAGTTACTTTTGATATTGATGCTAATGGTATCATCAAAGTTTCGGCTACTGATAAAGGAACAGGGAAATCACATGACATCCGTATCGAAGCTTCATCTGGCTTGACCGCTGAAGAAATCGAAAGAATGAAAAAAGATGCTGAGATGAATGCTGATGCTGATAGAATAGCAAAAGAAAGAGCAGAAAAATTGAACGAAGCTGACAGTATGATTTTTCAAACAGAAAGTCAATTAAAAGAATTGGGAGATAAAATTTCTGATGATCATAAAGTAGCTATCGAATCAGCTTTGACCGAATTGAGAATGGCACACCAAAATCAAGATTTGGAAGCTATACAAAAAGGTCTTGATAATGTGAACGCAGCATGGAAAACAGCTACCGAAGCAATGTATGCTCAAGGTGAAGCAGGTCAGGCTCAAGAAGCACAACCACAAGCGGATGCTCAAGGCGATAATACACAAGATGTAGAATTCGAAGAGGTTAAGTAGGGTCGAGCGTTAAAAAACAGTTCGAACTGTTTTAGCGAAGGATCCAGTAGGCGCTTAGGCCTTTTATAATAAGGTAATGTAAACCGGGTAAGCAATTATCCGGTTTTTTTATTCTTATTTCTTTCCAAACATCTTTACTATAACTATTACATGTGGAAAAGTAATTGAAGCAAGAAAAGAAAAGAATAATGCATTAAATATTTTTTGATCTTTAAATATAAAGTAAAGAATAGCGATGCCTAATAATGATAAAATCCAATAAACAAATGCGGAACGGAAATATAATTTAAAATTATTGAAATTAACATTGCCAAAAAGAAAGGTAATCTGATCCATCATTGAAGGAATACTGTGCCAAAATATAAAGTATAATGCAAAGCCCCAAATAAGTGTGGATACTTTAAAAATAATTGAAAACACAAATAGATAAAACAGTTCTTTAAAGAAGTAGTTTTTGAATCTTTCAATTTTGAAATAGAAAAAGATACTCAAGAGAGTAAAAAGACTCAAAAGGATTTTTAGAATAAGTAAAAAAGCAAAATTTGGAACCTCTATGCCAGTGATAGCAAGAATTATTTTTTGAACTTCTGTAGCATGAAATGTAAAAATCAGAAAGAGAATTATGAGTCCATATACTATCTCATATGCAAACTTTATCCATTTTGCTTCTGTTTTTAGTTGTTCATTCCACTGTTGCTCACCAAAATGATAGCCACTAATGATAATAAATAAAGTCAAAGCTAACCAAGGAATAATATAAAAAAGAGTGGCGCCTGTAATAACTATTATGACATAATATAATAAGATTTTATAGAAATTTTGGACTTTATTGTTAGGATTTACATTCTTTATCAGAGCTAAATCGTTTGCGCCATGTAATATTCCGAATGATAATATTAGTATAAATCCTACAATTAATTGAAACTCATTTGAAAAAAATGAATTTATCCATAATCCTAAAAAGCTTGCTATTATTGCGAAGTTTGAATATTTTGGCATCTTATTTAAATTTTATTTAAAATTAAACAAAAAAAAATAAACAATTTGTTTTTTATTTTGTTTAGTGTTTATTAGTTTTGACTAAACAATAACTAATTTAAACTTTATTTTATGACAAATTTATTATTTTCTACATCGCTCACTGCGAAAATGTTACCAACTGATTATGTTGGATTTACTTTTTTTGTTGGCTGTATGGCCATGATGGCTGCTTCAGCCTTTTTCTTTTTATCATTAAATCAGTTTGATAAAAAGTGGCGAACTTCTGTATTGGTTTCAGGTATTATAACCTTTATTGCAGCAGTTCATTATTATTACATGAGAGATTATTGGGCTAGTTTTGGAGAATCTCCAACTTTTTTCCGATATGTAGATTGGATTTTAACAGTGCCATTAATGTGTCTTGAGTTTTATTTAATACTTAAAATTGCAGGTGCAAAGAAGAGCTTGTTATCAAAAATGATTTTCTATTCTGTAGTTATGTTAGTAACGGGTTACTTTGGAGAAGCTGTTTACCCGGAAAGTGCTCAAATTTGGGGATTAATCTCAGGTATTGCTTACTTTGCAATTGTTTATGAAATTTGGTTAGGTGAAGCATCAAAATTAGCAAAAGCAGCTGGTGGAAATGTTTTAGAAGCGCACAAAATTTTATGTTGGTTTGTATTGGTAGGATGGGCTATTTATCCATTAGGTTACATGTTAGGTACTGAAGGATGGTACACAAGTATGTTAGGTAAAGGAAATGTAGACGTTGCTTACAACATCGCAGATGCAATTAACAAAATTGGTTTTGGTTTAGTTATTTACTCTTTAGCAGTAAAATCTCAAAACGATTAATTTTTTATATTTTAAAATTCCAAACCGTCAAGTTTAACCACTTGACGGTTTTTTTATTTAACATTTACCGAATAAATTATTTTGTACATTGGCTAACTGTTTAACCTAGTTTATTTAGTCATGAAAAATATATTTTTATTCTTGTGTGTTGGTTTGCTAACTCTTAATGGTTTTAGCCAAAAAAAGATAAGTACTACCAAAACTCCATCTTTATCTTCAGCCTTACCTAAAGTTGACAACCTGCAAGTTGAAATTAAGAATGGAAAATTTCAAGTTACTATTAGTGAAAAAGGAAAAACCAGTGATATGATAATTGTTAAAGATGTTGATGCTGCTTTTACACCTAAAGATTGCAAAATGAGTTCATTTACAGCAAGTGGTGTTAAATTGTATTTACTTACATGGACAGAACTCAGCACTGCTAAATCGACAAATAAGACAGAAGAAAAGACTACAATCTATTCTGTTATTTATGAAATCACTACCAAAAAACAAGTATATTCAAACTACCAATTGACAAATCATATTACCGAGAAAGTGTCTTTGGGTGGCACAGGCGCTTTTGAAACCCAGGAAAAAATGAGAAGAGAAGGTTTTGAATTCACTTTAAATTCAGATGGTTCAGTAACCCAGAAGAATAAAACCCAGCAAACGACTTTTGTTTACGATAAGGAAAAAATGGAGTTCAGAAAGAAATAAAAAAAACTTTATGGTTTTTTGTAAAGAGACGGGATTTTTGTTTCAAATAGTTTAAATGGATTATTCATCAACCTTAATTTCAAACATTTTGTTCCAGTTTTTACCGGTAATGAAAATGGTATTCGTTTTTTTATTGTAAGCAATTCCATTTAATACTTCGGCTTCTTTGTTGGTAACTTTCGCACGTAATGCTGATAAATCAAGCACTTGCTCAACGGCTCCTGTCTGCGGATTGATTACTGCTATAGCATCTTTTTGCCAAATATTACCATAGATTTTTCCGTTAATCCATTCCAATTCGTTAACGCTTTTAATTTTACTATCGTTAGTGTAAACATTAATAAAATCGGTTAGCTTTTGCGTTTCCGGATCCATTGTCCAAATCTTTTCTGTTCCGTCCGAGTGGTAAATGTTTTTTCCATCATTGGTCATTCCCCAACCTTCTACTTTTTTGTGATATTGGAAAGTTTTTATTTTCTTCAACGTATTGGCATCATAAACAAAACCTGTTTCATTTTGCCAAGTTAGCTGATAGATTTTGTTATTGATAACCGTAATTCCTTCGCCAAAATATTGTTGGTCAAGGTCAACTTTTTTGTATGCTCTTCCGGTTTTATAATCAATTTTAGTAAAATAAGATTTACCATTCTGTCCAGTACTTTCAATCAATGTGTCCCTGTAAAATTCAAAGCCTTCTGTAAAAGCGTCTACATCGTGATTGTAAGTATTGACAACGGTATATTTCAATAATTTAGGAACAATTCCCGAAGCCACTTCAACTCTGGTTTTGGTAGAAATCGTATCGCCTTCAAAATAAACAAGTGCTTTTATATTTTGGTACCCTAATTTTTTCCCACTCAAATCCAAAACGAATTTGCTATTGCCTTTTACAGATGAAATTCTTTTATCATTAACAAAATAAGCAACGCTGTCAATGCTTTTGTTTTTAGTATTCAACAAGGAAAAATCAACTTTATCGGTTGCCTGGTATATCGGTTTCAAGTTGTTTTCATCAAAGCTGAAATAGTTTTCTTTATCTTTTTGACTATCGCCGCAACTAACAATGTTTAGTGCTAATAAAATGGTAATTAATGGGTTATAAAGTTTCATTTTGTATTATTAATTATTCACTCACAAATATATTTATAAAGCTTTTAAATCCTTGCAAAAAAATAAAAAGATTGTATATTTGCAGCGGCAAGTCCTACACGACCAGCTCCTGCAAAATCCTCCAGGATGGGAACATAGCAAAGGTATGTGGTTGAGCGGTGCGATGTAGGTCGCTTGCCATTTTTTCCAAAAAGCATCCCGAAAGTTATCGGGATTTTTTATTTTTACACTATATGGTTTTATCATGGCAAATAGTACGATTTCAACTTAAGGAAACCTTTGCCATTGCTTATGGAAGTTATACATACAGAGAAGCTTTAATCATAACATTGCAAAAGAATGAAAGTAAAGGTTATGGCGAATGTACTTCAATTGATTATTATCACATTAGTCTTGTTGATTTCGAGGTTATTTTATCCAAAATAAAGTCACAGATTGAAAAGCAAAGTATAATTCATCCGATAAATTTTTACGCTTTCCTTTTACAATTAGCCTTACCAAGTTTTCTTCGTTCGGCATTAGATTGTGCTTATTGGGATTTGTTTGGCAAGCTCGAAAAGAAACCTTTTTTGGAATTGAATAAAATAGATTTTACTAATCTTCCGGAATCTTCAATAACAATTAGTATTGATACCGTTGAAAACCAAATCAAGAAAATTGAAAAATCGGCTTGGACAATATTTAAAGTAAAGTGCAATCATTTTGATGAAATGGATATTACTAAATTATTGCAATTAGAAAAATCTCTGGCGCTTGATTCCAACGGAAGTTTTACCAAGGAAAATTGTTATTGGTTGGAGAATAATGAAGTTGTTTCTAAGTTCGCTTATTTGGAACAACCTATGAAACCGGGCTCAGATAATTATAAAGTTTTGCATACCAATAAATTTGCCAATTGGATGGCTGATGAAGATTGTCAAAGTGTTAGTGATTTAAAGGAATTGAAGACACATTACAGAAGTGTCAATATCAAACTGTTAAAATGTGGAGGACTAACGCCGGCTATGGAAATGATAGCTATTGCTAAAGAATTAAATTATAAAATCATGATGGGTTGCATGACCGAATCAACCATCGGGATTTCTGCCGGAGCTGTATTAGCCCCATTTTGTGATTTCGCCGATTTGGATGGTGCGAATTTGATAGCCAATGATATTGCCAAAGGAAGCCAAATTATAAATGGGAAAATTTACCTAAGTGAAAGTAATGGATTAGGCATAAAGTTGAGGTAAAACATTTATCTTTAACAACAAATAAATAGAACATAGAACATAGAATATAGAGGTTCAGTTTGAGACGATATCGTCTTTTCTCTATATTCTATTCTCTTTTATCTTTTAAAAAATGAGCAAAGTAGTTTTAATCACAGGCGGTTCCTCAGGAATTGGGAAAGCCATAGGCGAGTTTTTATTTCATAAAGGATTCACGGTTTACGGAACGAGTCGTAATCCGGAGAAAGTTATTAATTCCGTATTTCCCTTGATTGCGTTGGATGTTAGAAGTGTAGAAAGTATCAAGCATGCTGTAGATAAAGTAATTTCTATTTCCAAACGAATAGATGTAGTCATTAACAATGCCGGAGTTGGAATTACGGGACCAATTGAAGAAACGCCAACCGATGAAATGCGGAATAATTTTGAAACCAATTTCTTCGGGCCAATAGAAGTTATTAAAGCGGTTTTGCCACAAATGCGGGAACAAAAATCGGGTTTGATTATCAATATTACTTCGATTGCTGGGTATATGGGTTTGCCTTACAGAGGCATTTATTCTGCTTCAAAAGGTGCACTCGAGTTGGTTTCGGAAGCAATAAGCATTGAAGTAAAACCTTTCGGTATCAACATAGTTAATATTGCTCCAGGAGAATTTGCAACCGATATTGCAGCGCATCGTTATCATGCGCCAATACATGAAAATTCGGCATACAAACCGGCTTATGAGAATACGTTAGGTATGATGAACTCACATATGCATAGCGGTGAAGATCCAAATGATTTTGCCAAAGAAGTATACAATATTATACAGGATAAAAATCCAAACCTGCATTATAAAATTGGCGCTTTTATGCAAAAGTTCTCCATCGTTTTAAAACGAATTTTGCCTGATAGAGTTTATGAGAGTATGTTGATGAATCATTATAAGCTTTGAGAGACTTAGTAGCTGAGAGTCTAAGTAGCTCAGTAAAAAAAACTCAGAAACTTAGGTGCTCAGTAACTCAGCAACATAAAAAAACGTAATTTTGCGCAACAAAAAACACAACTTTTTATATTTAAACATTACACTATGAAATTTTTTATTGACACAGCCAATTTAAATGACATCAGAGAAGCACAAGCACTTGGTGTACTTGATGGAGTTACAACAAATCCTTCGTTGATGGCAAAAGAAGGAATTACCGGTAAAAACAATATTTTGAAACACTATGTTGACATTTGCAATATTGTTGATGGCGATGTAAGTGCCGAAGTTATTGCGGTTGACTATGAAGGTATGATTAAAGAAGGAGAAGAGTTAGCTGATTTACACGAGCAAATTGTGGTAAAACTGCCAATGACCAAAGAAGGAGTGAAAGCGTGTAAATATTTTTCAGATAAAGGAATTAAAACCAATGTAACGTTAGTTTTCTCTGCTGGTCAAGCTTTGTTAGCGGCTAAAGCCGGGGCAACTTATGTTTCTCCATTCTTAGGAAGATTAGACGATTGTTCTACTGATGGTTTGGCATTGATTCAGGAAATCCGTGATATCTATGATAATTATGCTTTTGAAACCCAAATTTTAGCAGCTTCTATTCGTCACACAATGCATGTTGTGAATTGTGCCAAGATTGGTGCTGATGTAATGACGGGACCATTATCATCAATTTTAGGATTGTTAAAACATCCTTTAACTGATATTGGTTTAGCGCAGTTCTTGGCTGATTATGCTAAAGGAAATAAATAAGAAGAAGCTTTTGTATAAAAAACCCGATTCAATATCTGAATCGGGTTTTTTAATTTTGCCTAATGCCTATTTCAAATTCTCCTCAAACTGAGAATCAAATATATCAGCAAATGCATTTTTGATTACACCTTTGTTATCAAGTATTATAGTACGATGAATTTTGTTGATTGCCCATTTGTTTTTTATCGTTTCAAAATTGGAACAATGCACTTCTGTAATGCCTTTGAATTTATAGTTGTCCAAAGTTGCTTTCCAGTCTTCTTCGCTGTCATTAACATTTACAGCCACAAAATTATATTGTGGAAACTTGGATTTTAGTGTCATTATTTTTAAGTGTACTGCTTCTAAATGAGACTTTGCGTTTTTTGTCCAAAAGAAAAACACTGTATTTGGTTTTGTTACACTTGACAAAGAAACAGGATTACCATTTGTATTTATTAAAGGCACTTCGGGTAAAGTACCACCAACTTTCAGCATCTGAATAGCATTGCATAGTGTTATTATTTCATTCTTTTTGCTCTTATCAGTAGAAAGTTTTTTATAGGAAGTCAAAAAAGTATTGTTATTGCTCATATTCTGATCTTCGAGTAAATAGGTAAAAGCAATATTGTTTAGAATGTTGTTTTTTACCTTTTGATTTTTGATCAAAGTATCAGCAATAATCATTTTATTGATATTGGTTTTTAATGCCAAATCCTTTTCGCTAAAATGATTATGATAATTTATTGTCCCCATGTTGTTAAGCATGTGTGACAAATACATAACATAAGGAGCATAATTTGAAAGTTCATCATTGTTAAAATCAATGGTCTTTCTGTAGTCATAATAATTAGCCGGCAATTTATCAATCAAATCTTCACCTGTTCTGATTTTGTGAACTATGGGATATAATTCCTTTTTGGAATAATAATTAAAATCTAAAGCAGCTTTGGCAAAAACATCAAAATCATCATTCCATTTAATCTCTTGCTTTTTTGTGTTGTAAAGAGTAGTTTCCTCGGCAAATTTCGAATCTATTTCTTTGGAAAAGTTATCAAAATTATCATCGAAATAGTCAAACATTTTGTATTTGTCTTTTTCATTTTTCAAATAAATTTCCATTAAGAAATTATTTTTTTCTTCACCACGACCACAAAAAACAATCGACTCGTCAAAGTCTCTTGAATTCACTCGAACCATTATACTATCGTTCTTGTCAAAATATACGTATTGATATTCAGGTTCGTGTTTGAAAGTATATAATCCTGGAGCTAGTGAATCGAATTGTGTGAAGAAGCGGTTTTTTTCGTCAAGTTTTAAGGTGTCAATAACTTCATTCTCTTTACAGAAAAGCACATAAGGATTATTCGGATTCACCACTTCACCACCAAAATAAGCGACATATTCACAACCTTTAAACTCGCTTCTACACGAAGTTAAAAGAGTTATTAGAGGCAAAAAAAGAAGTATGTTTTTTATATTTTTAAATGTATGCATTTATTTAAGACAGGTAAACAAAAATATTTCTATATAATGGATTTTATTGTTAAGCATTAGTTAAATAAAGTAATGTAAAAAAGGGAACACTATGCAATGAACACTGAACACTTTTGACTACTTTTGCAAAAAATTTATAAAATACAATTCATGTTAACTGTAAATAATTTATCGGTTCAGTTTGGTAAAAGAATATTGTTTGACGAAGTAAACACAACCTTCACGCAAGGTAATTGCTATGGTGTGATTGGTGCCAATGGTGCTGGAAAATCTACTTTTCTTA
>CANKLK010000050.1 GCA_947482805.1 Flavobacteriaceae bacterium | reverse complement strand
ACTGGAGATACTTCTCTTTAATTTTTCCTCCAATTCCTCAAAATGATTGCACGTTAAACATAATTGAAGTTGAAAACGGTTCAAAAAACAACTTCAACTATTATGGAGTGGAGTTAAATATGATTGATGGAGTTGAGTTATTTTGATAAATCTAAATTTAAATATTTAAAAAAACACTCTCTTAGTTTTTGACTAAATCAGTACACTTTTTGCTGATGATTTACAATCGCAGAAATGAGTACCAAAAATTAAAATTAACAACAAATCAAAAAAAACATTTATCTTTCAATTATTAACTAAATACTCTCTTAGGAAAAGTCCACTTTAGTTTGAAGACATACAGATGTTACTAAAGAAATTGCGATGCTTGCTGCTAAAGTAGCCGGTTTAAATACGCTCTAAAAGTAGAGTTAAAACTTTATAAAATACTGGCTTATTTAGCTAACCAGGCTCTATGGACCTAGAGCAAATGTTTTTGATAATCTATCGATATGCTAGATTACAGTTAGATAAAATAGGGAATGGCCTGTAGATTATATTAAGAAAAAAAGTAACCGTTAAATAAACCCAAAAAATAGAATAAAACGAATAATAAACCGCAACACGAATGATTACTTTTTACGCGTGGTGGAGTAAATTTTCTTTTCTAGGTATAAATTATGTTTTTCATTACTAATTGTCCATTGTGCATTAGTATTAAATGTACAAAAGACAAATATTAAAACAGTAAAAAATGATTTTATCATTGAGGATTATGTTTTACATATGTAAAAAATACTGTATTAAAAATCCAACAACATTTAATCCTAGAAATAATAAAAAATAAACAAATGCAGTTTCAACAAAATCATTTATTCCATCAAAAAGCTCCAACTTTTTATGTTTTTTAATGTATTTCTTCCATAAAAATATTATTAACTCGAATACTAAAGTTATTATAATTAAAAAAATGGCATTTTCTATAGTGCGTCTAATGACATTATATCTATTAAAAATCATATTAATAATTATAAAAACAACAATATAAACTATACTTAATGTAGTAGCTTTCTTCGCTGATTTTTTAGATTCTAAATTATCATTATATATAGTTGAGGTAGATATCTCATTTAAATTATTTAGGCTGTTTTCTATTTTTTTATAATCCAGATCCCTAAAAAACCCTTTTGGAACTTTTGAGGAGGTATTATAGTGATAACAGTGAATAAATAGTTTTCCCAATTTTTTAGCACCATCAAAAGTATATATATTATATACATCGATATTATTGCCAATGTTATTTGCAAATGTTGAACCAACTTGAATTTCATTTTTTGGCATTTCAGTGCCAATAGCAGAATTATCATCTTCTATTGTTCTTAAATATTGAACTGGTAGAAAAATACTTGAACCATCATTGGAAATGGTTTCATAACGCAATTGACTCATATAAGTATCAATGTTATCAATTCCATAAATTGGAATTGGATTTGTTTTTTCATATCCAAACTCACCAAAACCTTCAGGAATAACTTCTGATTTACATGCCTTAGGATTTTCTCCAATAACATCATGCATTATACTTTTTTTTATTTCCATTATAATAGTTTAACTAAAATTTTCTAATAGCTCTTACAGACATTAAAGTAGATTTAGTACTTGTACTACTTGAAGTTCCAGTGCTAAAGTTTATACTCCATGCAGTTGTTGTTCCCACTTGAGATGAACTCCAATAGGAAACATTACTAAAACCTCCAATAGATGATCTGTTAGTGTATAATTTTATCAATTCATCTCTACTTGGCAAATACCAATCTGAATATCCGCCTGAAACTAAATTATCACATAATCTAGCTGCAATTGTAGTAGTAGTACATCCATTGACAATTGCAGTAGTATTTGCTAAACCTGTTCCTAATGTTGTACTAGTTCCCGCTATTGATGTTCCAGAACATCCCCATTGAGCCCCAGTACTTTGATTTGTCGTAGTTGCAATTAAGCCATGGGTTTGACCTGCAACATATCCACTATCTCCAGATACGAAAATATATGCTATTATACCACCTTGGTAACTTTGACCTATAGCTAGATTTGGTAATGTTGTAAAAGTTACTGTATTACCATATGCAGTACCCATACTATTAGTTGCATAAGCTCTTACATAGTATGTCGTATTTGCTGTCAAACCAGTTAATGAACTTGAAAATGCACCTATACCTGAACCATCAACTGTTTTTGTATTTGCTATTGTTGGAATAGAGTTAGTATTACTCCAACATACACCACGAGAGGTTACAGTAGCACCTCCATCGCTATTTATATTTCCTCCTCCTGAGGCAGTTGTTTGAGCTACTAATGATAGTGTATTAGTTGAAACACCAGTTGGAATAGTAGCAGCTACAGTACTAAAAGCGATTGCATTTCCATAAGCTGTTCCAACACTATTTGTAGCATAAGCTCTTACATAATAAGTTGTTCCAGGAATCAAACTTGTTAACGAACTTATAAAAGCACCAACACCACTACCGTTTACTGTTTTTGTGTTAAGAATTGTTGGGGTTGAAGTAGCGCTACTCCAACAAACTCCTCGAGATGTAATAGTAGCACCACCATCATTATTAATATTTCCACCACTAGATGCTGTTGTTTGTGTTACTGTTAAAGCAGCTGTAGTCGTAATACCAACTGGTATGGTTGCCGTTGTTGTTGAGAATGACTTAACATCACCATAAGCTGTACCAACACCATTAGTAGCGTAAGCTCTAATGTAATAAGTTGTGTTGGCCGTCAAACCTGTTAATGAACTAATGAAAGTTCCTATACCAGTTCCGTCATTTGTTTTTGTATTAGCAATAGTCGGAGTAGACACCGTACTACTATAGCATACACCACGACTTGTAATGTTTGAAGCTCCACTATTTGATATAGTACCACCTGTTGATGCTGTTGTAGCAGTTATTAAACTTGCTGCAGTAGTACTTGAAATTATTGGTACTGTCGCTTGTAATGTTGTAAATGTAACCGATGTGCCATAAGCTGTTCCATAGCTATTGGTTGCATAAGCTCTTGCGTAGTAAGTAGTACTTGGCGATAAGTTATCTAAAGTGCAAATATAATTACCTAAAGCTGCTGTATTGAAAATTTTTTTTGGTCCTGATACTGTTGGATTACTATTTGTGCCATAGCAAATTCCTCTAGCGGTTAAGCCAGAACCATTATCAGTTATTACATTTCCAGAAACATTAGCTGTTGTTTGTGTAACATTGCTGAACTCAACTGTTTTGACTGCATTTATTAATTTGCCATAGTCAAACTCATTAGTACAACTAATTATTAAGACGAATGCAGTTATTACGATTAAAACTATTTTCGATTGAAATACTTTTTTCATTTTATCCGATTGTTATTATTTAATATTTATATTAATCTCTAAGGTTAAATGAAATACCAAATGTAATTTCAGTTTTCTGTATGGAATTATCAAAATAAATGTCATTATCAATATAATTGAAAGAAACACCTCCATTTATATTTATAACTCTAGAAATACGATACATAATACCAGTTGTAGCTATGTAATATCCTATTTTATCTTGATAAGGAGGAAATTCATAGTTTCCGTATCCAACTCCTAAATTTAAATAAATGTGGTCACTCATACTAAAATTTGGTCCTAATTCTATTTCTTTTCTGTTTTCAATGTCTCCCCCTCCAAATATTTGTTCAGGTCTTAGAGTAGTTCTTGCGGAAATACGAAAACCAACTGTTTTCCTGTCACCAGTTTCATATAGTAAACCATATTTTGCAATTTCACCACTCTGAAAACCAAGACTTGAAAAAGAGGGTAAGGAACTATAATAATTTTTAGATTTATTTTTTGAAGTCGCAGAATAGGTTTTATTTTGGTTTTTAGTAATACTTTTTAAATTATAGGTAACCCCTAATGTTAATTCTGGCTTATAGAGTTCCTCATGGATATCCATAAAAGCTAAACCACAATTGACATTAAATTGATTATTTAAACGATACATAATTCCAGTAGTGGTTACAAAATAACTTTTAAATTCAGTGAAAATAGACCCAGAGAAGTCATTGTTTAACAATCTTTTGTAATAACCAAAACCAATACCAAAATTTAAATAAAATGCTTTATAAATATTGTAATTTGTTCCAATTTCAAATTCTGTTTTATTTTTTGTAGCACTACCATTTATAATTTCTTGTTCTGTTGTTAGACTTGTACGTGCAGAAAAACGAAAACCAAGTGTTTTGCTACCACCATGCTCATAAATAAATCCATATTTTGCAATTCCACCGCTTTGGATACCTAAGCTTGAAAAGGCACCTAGTTTATCTGATTCGGCACCTGTATTTGTAACTGATGCTTCTTGGTTTACATAAACTATAACTTCTTTATTACCCACAGTAATTTTAAACCAATCTGACCTTAATTGACCTGTGTCATTTTTTTGACATTTAACAGTTATATATCCTTTATATTTTGTTACATAACACCAATTCGGCACATAAGTAGTGTAAAAATCAATCGCATTTGTGCTAATATTTATAGTTTCAATATTTCCGCTATCGTAAGAAAAAAATAAATCGCTTTTTGATACTTCTAATTTATTTTCACTCACAGAAGAAAATCCTTCTTGCTTTACATTTACTTTAATTGTTTGATTACCAGATTTAACATTAAAATAATCAGTGCGACTACTTGAACTGTAATTGTTAATACAATTTAAAGTGAAGTATGTACTGTACTTTTGTACGGTACACCAACTGGGAAGTTTTTCAACCGTATATGGGTTTGAATTTGAATTCACAGTAATGTTTTCATTACCACCTAATGACTTATAGGATATATCAGTTTTGGATAGACTAAGTAAATTTGAAGATATTGGGGGGGGAAGGTTGGAGTCAAGTTTACCAATAAATATATAATCTAAAGATTCGATGCGGCCAATAACTGCTTCTTTACCTCCAATTGGAATATTCTTCTTTTCATTTTGCTGGTTACCATTACAATCGGTGTATTTCAAATTCCAATAAGCTTCTTTAGCATAGCTATACATTTGACCTGTAACAATATAAGTGTACTTATTTGATTTATTTAAGTCTTTACAAATAGAATTGTACAGTTTAAATTCTACTTCAACTTTAATTTGATTGTCAGAATATATTTCTTTCTTGATAGTTTGTGTTGAATTCTGAGCGTTTAGAGTATAAGAAAAAATGTTTATCCCTAGTAAAACAGCAAAAAATACACGATAATCTATTGTAATTATTGGTTGTTGTAAATTAGATATCTGCATATGATGTTTTGATTTTCATTAGAAAAATTTGAAATATAGGGTATTGACATCACAGAACCTTCACTTTCAATACAGAGTGCATTAGAACAATTAAATTGTTTAATAAAGAATTGAGCCATTTCAAAAAATGTGACTTCTTCTTCAGATATTGCAAAAACAATAAAATCTTCACCGTTCTTGTTTTTATATTTACCAACTGCACTCCGAATATGTTTGTTAGTTGAATTTGGATTAAATTTAGGATGAATTTGACCATCGATAACTAACATAGGACCTGATTGAATGCCATAATTAATATTTTGATGATTTATAATTTCAGTAGTTTGGCAAACAATAACATCATTATCCGTTATCAATAAAGCACCATTTGGTTTTAGATAGAAATTACCATTTCCATCAGCTGTTTCAATACTTTTGTATAGCTTCTTGTTATTTACATACAATCCTACTGGCAAGCAGTTTGAATCGACAATACTTGCGGTAGTAATAAAAAAGTCATCTACTGAAATCGAGTCAGTTAATTTTTTATGTGAAATTAATGAGTTGTTCTCATAGAAAGAGAAATTTTTAATTGATGTATTATCTAATTTTATTTTAAAAATATTAAATTTTTTACCAATAAATGTTTGCGTGTCCGATTCGGTTTGAGCATATAAACTGTTTATACTCACAAAAAATATCGATTGTATTGTTATAAAGAAGAATATGTTTTTAGTTATTTTCATATTTTAATTATTTCGTTTTATTCTTACGTTCCACACAAATTAATGACCCAAAACTACCTCCCCTATTTATTGAGTTATCTTTATTTTTTAGGTACATTTCAGAAATAGCTCCATCTAAATAAAGTGCGTTTTTACAAGAGAATATATCCATAAATATGGATGAAAAATCAAAAAAATTTGTATTTTGATTTTCTGATATTATAAATACTGCTCTATTGTTTGGTAATATACCAACACCAGACCTATTATAAACATTTTGAGATTTGTATTTAAATTCTTTATGTCTTTGACCATTATCAACTAGCATGGGTCCTGACTGAGTTGCGTAATCAGGATGCGGTTTTTTGTGAATGTAATCAACTGTTTTTATTACAAATACACTATCTTTTTGTATGTAAAAAACACCGTTAGGCAGCATAAAAAAATTGCTTTTCGGTCTTTCCTCGCCTTGATTAATTTCTTTTTTTATTTTATTATTAATAACCAATAATCCAACAGGCAACATAGTGTTTTCAAACATCCCACCATTTGTTATCATTTCTATATTATTAATATTGTTTTTCTCTCTGTTTATTAATTTGTTGATTGATATTCCATTCTGCTTTTGGCCAGAGCTATCAGTAATGAATACTTTGTGTATAAGTGGGTCTGCAATGAATGCAAAATACTTATTATTGTTATATGTAAAAGTATATTCTCCTTCTGGTAATTTTTTAACTAGGTCTTCAAATTTTTTCTTCGTATCATCATAATGTTGTTTTACTGAATCTAAATTATTTATCTCTTTAATGATTTTTGTGTTTTTATTTATCCTGTTGAATTTAGAATTTAACTGACCACAATCTTTTTCAAGTTGACCAAATTTATCTTTGAATTCTTTATAAAAAGTGAATGATGTGTCTATTTTTTTGTAATCTTCTAGCGTATTCTGAAGGTTGCTTATATTTTTATTTATGTTTTTTAGTATTTCTAAACCTTGTAATTTATTGTCTTTAAACTTGACTAAATCGTCTTCAATTTTGCAATTTAAATTCTTGATGGATAAGTTGAAATTTGTTTTTTTTTCATTATCAGTTATTTCAATTTTTTCGTAAATATTTTGATTTATAATTTTTAGATTTTCAATAATTTTAAAACTTTGTTCTTTCAACTCATCCAATTCTGAATCTACATCTTTTTTTGTTTTTCCTTGTAAATTGGAATTCAATTCATAATAATTATCTAAGTCTGAAGCATACTTGTTTATTGTTTCATTTAATAGAGAATTTTCATCATTTAAATTACTTGTTTTTGGATCAATATTTTGAGAACTTATTTGAAATAATAAGAGTATTAATAATACGTTAATTGTTTTTTTCATTTTAGTTCAAGTTTTATAGCAGAGGCTAAACCAATTTCAGAGTTTATTGTTTCTGCATGTAAAGGTTTAAAAGTATTTGATAAAAAATCTTCTTCAGAAATTTCACCTTTATAGAATTCAATTCTAACAGTATTAGGACCAGATGTTCCTGTATTCCATGCTTGTATTATAAATAAATTTTCTCCTGGATTTAGTTTAATAGGCATTCGAACTACTTCTTTTTTTATATTATTTTTATTCCTCATTTTTTGTTTGTGTATAATCTCCTTTGCATTAAAGAATAATGAAATTATATCGCCATCCTCATATTTGTGGTCAAATAGAAAAACCGTAAGTGTATCATCAGAAAATTTCAAGTTTTTCTTTACGATAACAGAATCTTTTATTGCAGGTAATAATATATTGGCTTGTTCTGTTTTTTTTATAATCTCAATCTTTTGTATGCACTTTGCACTATTTCCAGAATCATCAAACACATGATATAATTTATTATGTATACCGTAATTGGTGAATATTGTGTCTTGATTTTTTAATGTAATAGTACTACAATTATCATTAACAGCTGGCTTTTGTAAGAATACTTTAACTGGGAGGTTGTCAGTAATTATTATAGTATCCTTAGCACATTGAATTATTGGAGAGATAGTATCTCTAACCTCAACGTTAAATTGACAAAATTTTGATTTACTACTATTTGTTTTTTTTAAAACGATTTTGTTAATACCAACTGGAAATAATGAACCACTGGGAAGACCTTTAATTACTGAATTAGTATAATTAGTACATTGGTTATTAGAGGTTGATAAATAATCTACCTTTACATTACAGTTATCGTTTGAAGAATAAGCAATGATGCTTTTTGGACAGCTTATTTCATTTGTAAAATCTTCATCGTTAGACTCGTACATGTCATCAATGATTTCATTTTCAGTAAGCGATCGGTTATATAATTTTAAATCATCAATAATACCTGTAAAATACTCATCACCTCCTGGGATATCTCTACCAATATAAAGTGGTGCATAATTTGAAATAAAATTGTTGTAATAATTGTACGACCATATTTTGTTGCCATTAAGATAAACATCTGTCTTATCTTGCCTACTTACCAATGCAAAATGAAACCATTTGTTCAGTTCGATTTTATGGTTTTTAAAGTTACTGTCATATTCAGTAAATTCTGTATTTGTTGAAATTGTACTTTGCAAATCACTTTGAAATAGCTGGGTCCTAAAATGGGGATTAGAAACTGTTTCATTTATTTCATCTCCTTTGCAAATTAATGTAACCCAATATTCATTATTTACTGCTTTAGTAACTTTTATCCAGGATGTAACAGTAAATTCATTTTTAATTTGATTAAAAGCATTTTGGTGGTTTATAGTAATGTAATTATTTCCTGTAAATTCTAAAGCATTACATGAAAGACCATTTCTGCCTTCAACAAAAGAAGTTTTGCCAACTTGATTTACTTCTAGGCTATATTGACTAGTATTAGTAATACTATTATTGAATGGAAGGTGAAGAATTATATCTTTTTGACCTACCACAGTGTTAGATATAGCAAAAACAAACAGTAGAGTCAATAATTGAGTTAGATGATTATATATATTATGTTTAAATAGCATTTGGCTTATTGATAATAATAAACAAGTAAATTAATAGCCTCACTTACAGTTATCTTACCTTTTATTATAGGATTTATCTTTCCATCTGAATCGTATAAAGAAAGAACATCTTGGGCACCAGTATCTAAATTAATCATCCACATTACGTCCATCTCTTTAAATTCATTTAAAAAATTTAGTGCTCGTTTACTTCCTTCATATAATGTAGTGTATTCTGGGGAATGAACAATACAATGAACTAAATTTCCCTCCGCATCATTTCCAACTGCAAGAAAGCGTCTTTCTTGAGATTTTGAACTTGAATTATAGGAAGATATCTTTAAAGTGTTTCTATATACTAATAGATGTGTTTGAAACACAGTTGCTCCATTTTCTTCACACCACTTCAAAAATTCATTAAAATGATAAGCGTTTCCTTTTATATCTAATGGTATTCCTGAAATGCTACCTCCCTGAACAGTTAAGTTTTTATCTTTCAAATTTGTAGCAACAACTCCACCTGTTGCATAAACAATTACAAGTCCATCAAAATCTGCGATTCCTTTGTTTACAACAATTCCATTGTCTACAGTTAAACCAACAGGGCGTGCAAGCTTGGAATCGTAGTTATCCATATATGTACCACTTGTAACACAAATAATATTTTTACCTTTTGACCAATTGTAAAAACGGTTAGGTACAGAAGAACCATTTAAGTCCTTAGCGGCAAAGTATTTTGCATTAATTTTTTTTCCACTCAAACCCCTGTCCATGTAAATTACTTTGTAGGTAGAACCTTTGTGTTTTACGGTTGATGTATTAACATATTGTTTACTATACTGTGCATAAGATTTTAAAATAACAAAAAAGGATAAACAAAATGTAAATAAGATCTTTTTCAACATGATTGTCTAATATTTATTTTTAATTAATAATGTAATGTACTTTATTCCAAGAGTTAATACTATCACCAAAGGAATTATTCCTACTAATAAAATTATTTTAAATATTACTGTAGAACTAAACCAAAATCTATTAAATAGATAGCTCCAGTTTTGGTCAATTATATTTAAAATTACCTTTTCAAAATTTGAATTACCGGTATTGACCAAAACTAGTTTTTCATTGCATCGTTGTGAAAGATATCGGTATTTAAATTCATATTTTGAGTTGGGGTTTAGTTTTGCCAATTTTGATAAGTGATTGGAAAAGTGATTATACCAATATAAATTTATAGGTACTTCTATATCACTTTCTTTAAAGTTTAATTGGTCAACCCAAACCATAATTTTATTTATAGTATCTAAATCTGTTGACCATATTTGAGAATATAGTTTTTCTGTTAGTGCTGTAACTAAAATATTATTTGATAGGAAATCATTATTAGTTTTTGCTTTTAATATTTCAAGGTCATTATCTAGGGTTGTCTGATCTTGTAAGTCAGTATTTTTTATATATTCATCAAATGGAAAATTATTGAACGATAAACTTTCATAAGTTTTAAGGTCAATCAATTTATGATTAGGATTGTTTGTAGCTTTTGTAAAAAGAGTAACACTTTTAAAATTTTCATTATCGGTTTTTATAACAATTATAAAAAGATATAAAAAGAAGGCTATAAATAAAGCGTTCAAAGTAATACTTGCAGTTAGCCAGGTTCTATTAGTTTTGATATTCATGTTTTTAATATATTTATTAAATAAAAATTCAAATTTAACATTTTTTAAGAAATAACCTATTCATTTTTTAAACCTAGTAAAAAGGTTATTTTAAAATCAATATTAAAAAAAATCATGTTATAATCTATCTATCAGTTCTCTATCTAATTTGATATACTTTTTTTCCCCTCTTTCTCCTTGAATACAATAAAAATCATACAAAGAATCACCAACTGCAGTCTTAATTTTTTTATTAATCCTTGATAATACCACATTAATGTCGTTTTCCATAGGATTTATTAAAACGTCAATGGCTCTGTCAATCATTTCTCTTTCTGGCAAATTGCTAAATTGATAGTAGAGTTCTTCTATATCCTTTCTATAATCACACAAATGGGGAATGCTTATGCCTTCTTCGTATTTTAGAAATAGAAAGTAAATTGCTTTTTCCTTTGGGTTTAAGGACAATTCCAAACCACCTAAATCACTAAAAAATATTTTCTTAGAATTTCCTCTAATTTCTAATCTGCTAGGTTTTTGTAATAAAACAGCACGACCTCTAAAGGTCATGCTATTTCGTATTCCATCTAAAATATCAAAAAACTGGCGAGAATATAAAGGTGAAATATCTCTTGCAACAAACTTATCCATACAACTTTCACAAACATCAGCTGTTCGCATCTTTAAAATGATTTGAGATTTATCTCCACAAAAATCCATAATACATCCAATAGGCTTTTCATGAACTCCTTCCTTTATTTCATCTCTATTTTCAAACATATAATAACGCATTACCCAAATAATAACTTCATAGGCAATAGGAAAACGGATATCAATAGTATTTCCAAAATAATGTTCCCAATTGGAAGTTTGTATGAAGTAGTTTTTCATAGATGGAGCCACACCTCCAAACCAATTTAGCTCATTTCCTATATCTGTTAATAAAACCACTATATCATCATCAGGCAATGTTTTTGACATTCTATAATTATCACATTCAGCAAACAATTGCTCCCAGGTTTTCTTTTTTTCAATGAAAGGAAATGTTATTTTGGGTATCCTTGAAGAATATTCAGCAAAAGGTTTTTTCAATTGATTTTCCATTGCTCTTGACTTTTCAAAGTCTTTTTTGCGATGCCAAATTCTTTCTTCTGTAACATCATCAAATTCTGTATAATCCTCTTCACAAGCTATGAAGCGCATAGGACCTTGGAATTGCTGCAATAAATGCAACACATTTCTGTAGGTTTCCTCTTTTAATTCCGGCGACCGTAATAAGTGTATATTCATAAATCTAAAGTAGTATTTTTATTCTAATTTTTATAATCTTTATTTTTTTCAAATAATCAAAATAGTTAATTGGGTTTTGTGAGTTTTTTAATTCCCAACAAAACCCAATTCTTCTAACTAATAATTTTTAAATTAATTTGAAATTAATTTGTTTAGGAAATATTCCTTCAAAAACAAATTTAGTTACATTACATAACCATACCGGCGCAAATCCTAAATGATAAACGCATCCACTTGGCGGGGTTTTAATTATTCTTTTAAGGGTTTCAAATCCTTCTGGGCAATTTTTATCTGTTGATAGCATAACATCTACCGTTGTTCCGTTATTAGATAATCGGTCTAATAACGTATCTGCACCTCCAACCATTTGTAATTCTCCTTTTGTTCCTTCCCAGTTCGGTAAATCAATATACCAGCACCCTTGTTCTTTGTTAAATGTGTAGTTTTTCATTTTTATTATTTTTTTAAATTATTTTCTACGGTCTTTGTTTTCAATAAAATCTAAAAAGTCTTTTTTAGTTTTTCCTTCGTGTTTGCTATGTGAATACTGGCGCATCCCTTCGCTTATATCATTCATCATAGTGTTCATATCGCCCTTGTCAAAGGAAATCACATTTTCTTCTCGGATGTTTAACATTTTTGATGTATGAATAGCATCAATGTCAGCACCTAAAAAGGTAAATGTCCATCTGTCTGTTTCTTCCAATGATTTTATAGTAGCAGCAATTTGATGATAGGTAAATTGTCTACTTGCATTTTCCATTCCATCGGTTAAAATGACAACTACCACACTCATTTCATCAGTTATGATTTTTGTTTCGTTTTTTATTCTAATTTCGTTAATTGAAATGCCAATTGCATCAAGTAACGCTGTCGCACCATTTGGATTATAGTTTTTATAGTTTAGAGTTGTAAATTCTTCTATTCCTACTTGAGAAAAAACAGTTTCTACACTGTTGTCAAAAATAGTTAGCGATGCTTTAAATTCTTGTTCAGGGAATTCTTTTTGTAATTGCTT
>CANKLK010000049.1 GCA_947482805.1 Flavobacteriaceae bacterium | reverse complement strand
GGTGTAGATATATCTGTCAGTTGCCACATCATAGGTATACGCATTAACTATACTCCCAGGATCTTTAATATCTAGTTTACCTGTTGAATAACCTGTTGGTTCCGGCTCGGTTGGTTTTGGCTCAGTTGGTTTTGGCTCAGTTGGAGTTACTTGAGAAAAAACTGAAGCACTCAACAGCAAAACTAATCCTAAGAAAAATTTTTTAAAGTTAAATAATGAATTTGTGAAGTATATTGTTTTCAAGAATTATAAATTTTTTAACGCTTGTTTGATAATTGTTTCAACTCCGGCATCTGGATTATCTTTTATGATTTTATCCACCACTTTTTCAGCGTTTTTTCTAATGTAACCCAAAACCTCTAAAGCAGATAACGATTCTTCTCGACTAATATTGTGTTGAGAGGAAGAAATTTCGCTTAAATCATAAATTTTTAAGACCTTTTCTTTCAAATCGAGTATTACTCGTTGTGCCGTTTTACTGCCAATTCCCTTTATTGATTGAATAGTAACAACATCTGCGCTGGCAATGGCATGAATTATTTGTTTAGGATCTAATGATGACAACATAGTTCTTGCTATGCTAGCGCCTATTCCGGAAACCGATAATAATAATTTAAATAATTCACGCTCTGATTTTTCTGCAAAACCAAACAAAGAATGAGCATCCTCCTTAATTTGAAGAAACGTAAATAATTTAACAAAATCGGTATTGGGAAGTAGAGAGAAAGTATGCAACGAAATATTAATGTGATAGCCAACACCATTACAGTCAATTACTACTTCGGTTGGCGATTTTTCAATTAACTTTCCTTGAATGTGTGCAATCATTTTATACTAAAATCTAATTTCAAATATAGCAAAATTCTTGAATTGGAAGCATGTCTTTGCAATATCTCTACAATAATACAAAAACTATTTAGCAGATATTTTTTTTCTTTTCTCTTTTTCTTGTGCATCAACAACGGCTACCGCAACCATATTAACCATTTCCTCTACGCTTGCACCAAGTTGAAAAATATGAACCGCTTTTTCCATTCCTAACATTATTGGCCCAATGGAATCTACTTTATAGAGTTCTTTTAAAAGTTTATAGGTAATATTTGCTGATTCTAAATTTGGAAAAATCAAGGTATTAACTTTTTTTCCAGCCAATTTTGAAAAAGGAAACTTAGCCTTCAACATTTCAGGATTTAAAGCAAAATCAGATTGAATTTCTCCATCGACAATTAAATCCGGATAATAATTGTGTAAATAGGCTACAGCTTCTCGCACTTTATTGGCACTTTCATTTGATGATGATCCAAAATTTGAGAAAGAAACCATTGCAATTACGGGCTCCATTCCAAACATTCGAGTCATTTTTGCTGTCATCAAAGCAATTTTTGCCAATTCATCCGCAGTGGGATTTGGATTAATTGCTGTGTCTGATAAAAACATTGGCCCACGATTCGTCATCATCATATTGGCAGTAGCAATTAAGGTAATCCCCGGAGCTTTGCCTATCAATTGCATTAATGGTTTTATTGTTGTTGGATAACTTCTGGAATACCCTGAAACCATTGCGTCAGCATCTCCCTCATTTACCATCATTGCGGCAAAATAGTTCCGTTCTCGCATCCATTTTTGAGCATCAAGTAACGAAATCCCTCTTCGTTGTCTTGACTTCCAATAATGGTTTGCATAATTCAATCTTCGATTGTCTTCTTCTTTGGTTTTTGGATCAAAAATTGGCACATCAGCATCAAAACCTATTTCTTTTTTTAGTTCTAAAATCAATTCTTTATTTCCTAAAAGAATAGGGTGAGCAATGCCTTCTTCATAAACAATTTGTGCCGCTTTTAATACATCCAAATGATCAGCTTCAGCAAAAACCACCCGTTTTGGTTCTGTTTTCGCTCTATTGGTAAGGAGTCTAACCATTTTATTATCAGAACCCAAACGCTCTAATAGTTCCTCTTCATATTTATCCCAGTCAGTAATAGGTTGCAATGCAACTCCTGATTCCATTGCTGCTTTTGCGACCGCCAATGGAACTCTTGCGATCAATCTTGGGTCAAAAGGTTTTGGTATAATATACTCTTTACCAAAATTCAATTTGGTTTCTCCATAAGCAATATTCACCTGCTCTGGAACTGATTCTTTGGCTAATTCTGCTAAAGCAACAACCGCAGCTTTTTTCATGTCTTCATTAATCTTGGTGGCTCTAACATCTAGAGCTCCACGGAAAATATAGGGAAATCCGAGTACATTATTCACTTGGTTAGGATGGTCCGAACGTCCAGTTGCCATGATAATATCTCTTCTGGTTTTAATAGCCAAATCATAATTTATTTCCGGATTTGGATTTGCCATTGCGAAAACAATTGGATTTTTTGCCATCGCCAAAAGCATTTCCGGTGAGACTATATCTCCAGTAGATAATCCGACAAAAACATCAATTCCAACCATAGCTTCTAACAATGATGGGAAATCATTATCGGTGGCATATTTTCTTTGGTCTTCTGAAATTTTTGGGTCATCTTTTCTGAGTGCTCCTTTGCTGTTAAACATGACAATGTTTTCCTGTTTTACACCAAAAGAAACATAAAGATTAGCACATGCTATTGCTGCTGATCCTGCTCCCGAAATAACCATTTTCACTTCATTCATTTTCTTTCCGGACAGCTCTACTGCATTCAACAAAGCTGCCGCAGAAATAATAGCTGTTCCGTGTTGGTCATCGTGCATTACCGGAATATTCAGTTCTTCGACCAACCGTCTTTCTATTTCAAAAGATTCAGGAGCCTTAATGTCTTCTAGGTTGATTCCCCCAAAAGTCGGGGCAATATTTTTAACGGTTTGAATAAAAGCTTCCACATCTTTTGTGTCGACTTCAATATCAAAAACATCAATATCGGCAAAGATTTTAAATAGCAATGCTTTTCCTTCCATTACTGGTTTTGAAGCTTCGGGACCAATATCACCCAGTCCTAAAACGGCAGTCCCATTGCTAATTACGGCTACCAAATTCCCTTTAGAAGTATATTTATAAACATTGTTTACATCTTTGGCAATTTCTAGGCAAGGCTCTGCAACACCCGGAGAATAAGCCAATGACAAATCTCTTTGGGTTGCATATTTTTTGGTTGGCACCACTTGAATTTTCCCGGGAGTTGGTTTGGCGTGGTATAAAAGCGCTTCTCTTCGTTTACTATCTTTATGCATGGTCTTTATTTTGATACCTACAAAGGTAGTAGACTGAATGTAAAAAGGAAATTTTTAGGGGTTTCTTTTACAAAGAAATTTATTTTAAAAATTTAATGTTTCGCTTTAATCCTTCGAGCTTTGTTCTTTTAACAGCTGAATTTTTAAATACTTTTTTGAAAGTATCTTCGGTGATTTCTTCCCAATCTTTTTTGGTCATGGAAAGTAGTTCCAGATTTGGGTTAAAAAGCGGTTCATTGTGTGATTTTGAAAAACGATTCCATGGACAAACATCTTGGCAAACATCGCAACCAAAAATCCAATCATCCATTTTCCCTTTCATTTCTTGTGGAATATTTTCTTTGAGTTCAATGGTAAAATAGGAAATGCATTTGCTGCCATCAACTACATAAGGCGACACAATTGCTTCTGTTGGGCAGGCATCAATACAAGCTGTGCAAGTACCACAATGGTCAGTTGTTGCATAATCATATTCTAAATCTAAGTCAACAATTAATTCAGCAATAAAATAAAAAGAACCTACTTGTTGGGTCAATAGATTGCTGTTTTTGCCAATCCAGCCCAATCCACTTTTGGCTGCCCAGGCTTTATCTAAGACCGGTGCCGAATCAACAAAAGCGCGTCCGGAAACCGCTCCAATTTCAGTTTGAATGGTTTGTAATAATTCCTGTAATTTTTCTTTGATAACAAAATGATAATCCTGTCCATAGGCGTATTTTGAAATCTTATAACTGTCGGTGTTTTGTATTTCGGATGGACAATAATTCAACAAAAGTGAAATCACGCTTTTGGCATCATCAACCAACAAAGTCGGATTCAAACGTTTATCGAAATGATTTTCCATATATTTCATTTCGCCATGATGATTTTTATTCAACCAACTCTCCAATCGCGGTGCTTCCTCTTCTAAAAAAGCTGCTTTTGAAATTCCACATGACAAAAAACCGAGGCGTTTTGCTTCGGCTTTGATGAGTTTAGAATATTTTTCTTTGTTATTATACAATTAATGATTTTAAAAAATTAAACCATTAAGGCATTAAGTTTTATGAAGATAATTCAAACTTAATTTTCTTAATTTCTTAATGGTTGAGAAATTAAAATAATCCTCCCTGAATATTAGTTTTAATTTTTCCTAAATGTTTATACGCTTTCTCAGTAACTTCTCTTCCTCTTGGTGTTCTGATTATAAAACCTTCCTGAATTAAAAAAGGCTCGTATACTTCTTCAATGGTTTCGCCACTTTCGGAAACAGCGGTCGCCAAAGTTGACAATCCAACAGGTCCACCTTTGAATTTATCAATAATGGTGACCAAAATTTTATTATCCATTTCATCTAAACCATGAGCATCTACATGCAAAGCCTTAAGAGAAAATCGAGCAATTTCGATATCTATATTTCCATTTCCTTTTATTTGGGCGAAATCGCGAACTCGACGTAACAATGCATTGGCAATACGAGGTGTTCCTCTACTTCTTCCTGCAATTTCTATTGCCGCTTCCATAGTAATTGGCATCTTTAAAATGCTGGAACTGCGTTGGACAATGGTGGTTAACAATTCGGTATTATAATATTGCAAACGACTTTGGATTCCGAAACGGGCTCGCATTGGCGCGGTTAATAAACCTGAACGCGTTGTTGCCCCTACAAGTGTAAACGGATTTAAATTTATTTGAACAGTTCTGGCATTTGGACCAGATTCAATCATGATATCAATTTTAAAGTCTTCCATGGCGGAATACAAATACTCTTCCACAACCGGACTTAAACGATGTATTTCATCAATAAACAAAACATCTCTTTCTTCTAAATTCGTTAGCAATCCGGCTAAATCTCCAGGTTTGTCTAAAACAGGTCCTGAAGTAATTTTGATTCCAACGCCTAATTCATTAGCCAGAATATTTGCCAAGGTAGTTTTTCCTAATCCTGGCGGGCCATGAAACAAAGTATGGTCGAGTGCTTCACTTCTTTGGTTAGCCGCTTCCACAAATACTTTCAGATTATCCAACACTTGTTCCTGTCCTGTAAAATCATCAAAAGATAATGGTCTTAACTTTTTTTCAACGTCAAGTTCTTCGGGATTATAATTGGAATTGGTTGGGTCGAGATTTTCGTTCATATTACAAATATATAACAAAGTTGTATGCAAATAAAAATGCCTTTCGATAGGAAAGGCATTTTTATATTTTTTGATTGAATTAATGGTGCAGTTGTTCTTCGTCTTTTTTCATAGGCACATTTTGCGGAACAAAATCATCATCATGTCCAGGTTTGCTATAATCATATGGCCATCTGTGTACGTGAGGGATTTCACCTTCCCAGTTTCCGTGAATATGTTTAATAGGCGCTGTCCATTCTAATGTAGTCGATTTCCAAGGATTTTGTACCGTTTTCTTACCGTAGAAAATACTAGTGAAGAAATTCCACAAGAAAACTAATTGGAAAGCTCCACCTACTAATGCAAACATTGTAATAATAACATTCACATTTTGCAAATCGTCGAATAATGGGAAGTTTGTATTAGTATAATATCTTCTCGGTAAACCTGCCATTCCAATAAAGTGCATTGGAAAGAATACACCGTAAGCACAAACTGCTGTTACCCAAAAGTGAATATAGCCTAAATTTTTGTTTAACATTCTTCCGAACATTTTTGGAAACCAATGATAGATTCCTGCAAACATCCCGTAAAGCGCAGAGATACCCATTACTAAGTGGAAGTGAGCAACTACGAAATAGGTGTCGTGAACGTTAATATCTAGAGTACTATCTCCCAAAATGATTCCTGTTAAACCTCCAGTGATGAAAGTAGAAACCAATCCGATAGAGAATAACATCGCAGGATTTAATTGCAAATTACCTTTCCACAATGTGGTAATGTAATTGAATGCTTTTACGGCTGAAGGAATCGCAATCAATAAGGTTGTAAATGTAAACACCGAACCTAAGAAAGGATTCATACCTGATATAAACATGTGGTGACCCCAAACGATAGTTGATAGGAAAGCAATAGCAATAATTGACATAATCATGGCTCTGTAACCAAATATAGGTTTACGAGAATTTGTTGCTAATACTTCTGATGTGATACCTAGTGCAGGTAGTAATATGATATAAACTTCAGGATGTCCTAAGAACCAGAATAAGTGTTCGAACAATACCGGAGAACCACCTTGATAATGTAAAACTTCACCAGCTATATAAATGTCAGATAAGAAGAAAGAAGTTCCGAAACTTCTGTCCATAATTAACATTAGGGCGGCAGACAATAAAACGGGAAATGAAATTACACCAATAACAGCTGTGATAAAGAAAGCCCAAATGGTTAATGGTAATCTTGTAAAAGACATCCCTTTTGTTCTCAAGTTGATTACGGTTACAATGTAATTCAAAGAACCTAATAACGAGGCTGCAATAAATATTGCCATAGAAACTAACCATAAAGTCATTCCGGTTCCCGAACCTGATATTGCTTGCGGTAAAGCGCTTAGTGGCGGATATATTGTCCAACCTGCCGATGCCGGTCCGGATTCAACAAACAGAGAAGAAACCATTACAACACTTGAAAGGAAAAACAACCAATAAGAAATCATATTTAATAACCCAGATGCCATATCCCTAGCTCCAATTTGAAGCGGAATTAAAAGATTACTAAAAGTACCACTCAAAGCAGCTGTTAATACAAAGAAAACCATAATAGTTCCGTGAATTGTAATTAACGAAAGATAGGTTTCATTAGACATAACTCCACCTGGAGCCATTTTTTCACCTAAGAAAAAACTAAATATTTTGAAAGACTCTTCTGGCCATGCTAATTGCATTCTGAAAAGTATTGACATTCCAACACCAATAACACCCATAATAATTCCAGTAATCAAATACTGTTTAGCAATCATTTTGTGGTCAATACTAAAAATATATTTAGTAATGAACGTGTCTTTATGGTGGTGTTCGTGATCGTGACTTTCTTCGTGATTGTGAGCTTCTGCTGACATAATAGGTAAACTTTAAATTTTATGAATTATTTCATTTCTGCTTTAGCAACTACGATAGTATCATTGCTTGGTGCACTAGTTGAATCTTTTGTTTGTTCTGATGCTGCCTCAGATGCTTTTGCTTCTTCGGCTGCAGTTTTCACAGCCTGAACTATTGTTTTAGGAGCATTTTCTTTTAACCACGCTTTGTATTCTTCAGGTGTATCTACAACAATTTTCATTTGCATATTGTAATGAGAAGCACCACAAATTTTATTACACAACAATAAAAAATCAAAAGTGTAAGGATCAAGTGCCGGTTCACCTTTAGCAACTAAATCTGCGCTTTTCTTTGCTCTGATATTATTGATGTTTGCAACCTTTTCTATCATTGCTGGTTTTTCTCTCATTTCGGCAGTAGTTACTGATGGAATAAATGAAAAACTTGTAACCATACCAGGAACACAATTCATCTGTGCTCTAAAGTGTGGCATGTAAGCAGAGTGTAATACATCTTGCGAACGCATTTTGAAAATAATTCTTGTACCTTTTGGAATATGTAATTCTTTTGATGCAAAATCATCTTGAGCATTTGGGTCCGATAGGTCTATTCCAAGATTATTTACTCCTTCAATATACCTCACATTTGCTTTCCCTAAAACGCCATCCCCACCAGAATATCTTGCCTCCCAGTTAAATTGTTGCGCATAAAGTTCAATCACAATAGCATCTTTCTCATCTTTTTCATCCACAAACATAATATTTGTCCAAGCATATAATCCGTAAAGAATTAATACTGCCAATACTATAGCAGGAATTATACTCCAGATAAATTCTAATTTATTACTATCAGCAAAATAAAGCGCTTTTTGTCCTTGTCTTCCTCTGTATTTAAATGCAAAATAATGCAATAAGGCTTGAGTAATAGTTTGCACAAAGAATATAAGAGCCATAGTAATCATCATAAGATTATCTAATTCTGGTCCGTGTTCCGAGGCAGCATCGCTCATTAAAGGAAATTTTCCATAATACGCAAGACACCAAATTGTTGTCAGGTAAATGAAAACAAGAAAACCAAACATCAAGTAACCGTTAACTTTATTATCATTATCATTTGCAACTTGAGAATCGTTAACTGTTACACCCACTTGTGTTAAGTCGAATATTTTTGTTAACTGCCACAAGGCAACTGCCAATAAAACTACAACTATAAGTACCAAAAGAGTTGTCATTTGTAATTTACTTTAAATATTAATAATGAAAATGTTTGCTTTCTTCAATGAAAGGATTTCGTTTTGGAACTAACGGTGCTTTTGTTAAAGCGCTGAATACTACAAAAATGAACAATCCAAAGAAAAATAATAGTGATGCTATTTCAGGTATTCCGATAAACCATCTATCACCAACTGTTGCTGGCATAATCATATTGAAGAAATCAATATAATGTCCAGCTAAAATAACTATTCCACCCATAACAACTATCCAATAAATACGTTTGAAATCGCTATTAATTAATAGTAAAATTGGGAATATGAAATTCATTACAAAAGCACCAAAGAATGGTAAGTTATACAATTCTATTCTTGTTTTGAAATAAGTAACTTCTTCAGGAATATTAGCATACCAAATCAACATGAATTGTGAAAACCATAAATAGGTCCAGAAAACGCTGATTCCGAACATGAATTTTGATAAATCATGAATGTGGCTGGAATTTACATTTTCTAAATATCCTTTAGATTTTAAATAAATAGTTACCATTTGAATCACAGTGATGCCACTTACAAAGAAGCTGGCAAAAACATACCATCCAAAAAGGGTGCTAAACCAATGCGGATCTAATGACATAATCCAATCCCAAGCCATGATAGATTCAGAAACAATAAAGAATACTAAAAATGCCGCTGACATTTTGAAGTTCTTTTTGTAGAAAACATCATCACTTGCTTCGTCCTGAGCCAAGCAATTTTTTCTGGATAAATAACGGTAAACATTCCAACCTAGTAAAAATATAGCCGCTCTTGAAATCCAAAAAGCAAAATTTAAATAGCCTGACTTACCGGCAATTATTTCGTCATAATTAGGACTATTTGGATTCGTAACGCCTTCTTTCATCCATACAAACAAATGGTTAAGATGGAATCCTGATAATAATAAAAATACAAAGAAGATAATCGAAATTACTGGTAAGTAAGCTGTAATTCCCTGCATTACTCTAAATAATACTGGTGACCAACCTGCTTGTGCTACTTGTTGAATAGCATAGAATGCTAAAACACCCATAGTAATCAAAAGGAAGAAGATACAAGCAACGTATAATGCTGCCCATGGTTTATTTTGTAATTGATGAAAAACGTGTTCTACATGTTCTGCGTGCTCATCAGCATGTGCTTCTGCATTATTTTCAACATGTTCTGCATGAGCGGGTTCAGCCACTGTTACAGCTGTTAACGTATCATTAGCAATTGTGTCATGAGCAGTTTCTGCTACAGCTTCTTCGTGAGTAACCGCAGGTGAATGTTCCGTTGCTGCTGCTTCATGAGTTGATGCTTTTTCATGTCCGCCTTCATGATGAGCCTCTTCCTCTTTGAGAATAGTCTCAACTTCTTGGATAGTTTTTGGTGCAGTTAAAAAACCATAACCAATACCAAGAATACCCACTAACATTAGGACAAAAGAAAAGGTTCTTAATTTACTTGAAAATGTATACATATCTATAATAATCAGATTATTCTAAAATTACAATTTACTTTTTAGTTCCATTACATAAGCGGAAACCATCCAACGCTCTTCTTGACTCATTAAATTCGCATATGAACCCATAGAATTTAAACCATACGCTTGAACATGGAATACACTTCCTACTGATATTTGTCTATCGGCATAACTTGGGACACCAAGAATTTTCTCTTGCTTAACCAATTTACCTTTACCATTTCCTTCACTACCATGACAAATAGCACAATAGATGCCATATAATTCCTCCGCTTTTTTCATATCAACAGCTTTACCATCAAGCGGCGAAGTTGTAATTGTTTTCGAGAAATCATACCCTTCTGTAGTATTTGGGATACCATAAGGAACAAATCCTCTTTTGATAGAACCATCAGCTGGTATTTGTCCTTCTTTTCCTTTTAAACCTGTTGGCGAATTGAAAGCATCAGACTCTGAATAGGTTTCATAAGCTACCGATTCGTACATATTTGGCATGTATTGATAGTTTGGTTTCAAATTATCTTTACAAGACGAAAAGGAAACAACGATACCTAATACAAATGCTATTTTAAGTAAAATTTTCATATCTATTTTAATGCTTATCATTTTCAACTTCAACTACTTTAACTTCAACTGCTCCTGTACTTTTCAGGAACTCTACCAGTTCGGTTTCATTATCTTTAACCGAAACTTCCATTAGGAAATGGTCGTCTGTTGTTCTGACATCAGGATTTTCAGCTTGTTTGAACGGCCATAATCTACTTCTCATATAAAAAGTGATTACCATTAAATGCGCTGCAAAGAATACAGTCATCTCGAACATTACAGGAACAAAAGCTGGCATATTTTGATAGAAAGCAAAACTTGGTTTTCCACCAATATCTTGTGGCCAGTCCTGAATCATGATAAAATTTAACATGGTTACTGCAACGCTTAATCCAATGCAACCATAAATAAAGGCACAAATAGCTAATCGTGTTGGTTCAAGTCCCATTGCTTTATCCAAACCGTGAACCGGAAATGGTGTGAAGACTTCTTCAATATGGTGATGTGCTTTTCTGGTTTGCTTTACAGCATCCATTAAGATATCATCATCATTGTATATTGCGTGTATAACTTTATTACTACTCATAGCAATTATTAATGTTTATCTGAATGATTGTGACCTTCTACTTCTCTATGTCTCTTGTAATTTTCTCCTGATGATTTCAAGATTGTTTTAACCTCTGCTTGAGCAATCACAGGGAAAGTTCTTGCATATAAAAGGAATAATACAAAGAAGAAACCTATAGTTCCGATGAAAATTCCAATATCAACAAACGTTGGTTGGAACATCGTCCATGAAGATGGAAGATAATCTCTGTGTAATGAGGTAACGATAATTACGAAACGCTCAAACCACATACCGATGTTTACCACAATCGAGATGATAAAAGAGAACATAATACTTGTTCTTAGTTTCTTGAACCACATAAACTGTGGAGAAAAAACGTTACATGTCATCATCGACCAGTATGCCCACCAATAAGGTCCGGTAGCTCTGTTCAAGAATGCATATTGTTCAAATTCAACTCCTGAATACCAAGCAATAAATAACTCAGTAATATAGGCAACCCCTACGATAGAACCTGTAATCATAATTACAATGTTCATTAATTCGATATGTTGAATGGTGATATAATCTTCAAGATTTGACACTTTTCTCATAATGATAAGCAAGGTGTTTACCATTGCGAATCCAGAGAATACCGCACCTGCAACAAAGTATGGAGGGAAAATGGTAGTATGCCAACCTGGTACAATAGAAGTTGCAAAGTCCATACTTACAATCGTGTGAACCGAAAGTACAAGTGGTGTTGCTAAACCTGCAAGTACCAGAGAAACTTCTTCAAAACGTTGCCAATCTTTTGCTCTTCCACTCCATCCAAAACTTAATATAGAGTAAATTCTTTTACTAAATGGCTTAACTGCTCTATCTCTTAGCATCGCAAAGTCAGGCAGTAATCCTGTCCACCAAAAAACTAATGATACAGAAAGATAGGTTGAGATTGCAAATACATCCCAAAGCAATGGCGAGTTAAAGTTTACCCAAAGAGATCCAAATTGATTTGGAATTGGCAATACCCAATACGCTAACCATGGACGTCCCATGTGTATAACTGGAAATATAGCCGCTTGAATTACAGAAAAGATGGTCATCGCTTCTGCAGATCGGTTAATGGCCATTCTCCATCGTTGACGGAATAATAATAACACGGCAGAGATAAGCGTTCCGGCGTGACCAATACCAACCCACCAAACGAAGTTAGTAATATCCCAAGCCCAACCAACAGTTTTATTTAAACCCCAAGTTCCAATACCTGTTGAAATGGTATATATAATACAGCCAATTCCCCAAAGGAAAGCTATTAATGCAATACTAAATACAGTCCACCATTGTTTGTTAGCTCTTCCTTCAATTGGAGCAGCTATATCTACAGTTATATCGTGATATGATTTATCACCTATAACTAATGGTTTTCTAATGGGTGCTTCGTAATGAGACGACATATTCCTTTATTTCTTAATTAATATTTTTATACTACGTATTTCTAACTTTAACGTGATAAAACACATTTGGTTTTGTACCAACACTTTCTAATAAATGGTACATCCTTTTATCTTCGGCTAGTTTTGCAACTTGATCTTCTTTATTATTTACATCACCAAATACCATTGCGCCAGTTGAACAAGCTGCCGAGCAAGCAGTTTGGAATTCATTAACGGCTACTTCTCTTCCTTCGCGTTTTGCTGTTAAAATAGTCAACTGTGTTTTTTGAATACACATAGAACATTTTTCCATAACTCCACGTGAACGAACGTTTACATCTGGGTTAATAACCATACGACCTAAATCATCATTCATATGGAAATCAAATTCGTCGTTACCGTTATACAAGAACCAGTTAAAACGACGTACTTTATATGGACAGTTGTTTGCACAATAACGAGTACCAACACATCTGTTATAAGCCATTTGGTTTTGACCTTGACGACCGTGTGATGTTGCTGCCACAGGACAAACCGTTTCACAAGGAGCGTGATTACAATGTTGACACATTACAGGTTGGAAAGCTACTTGTGGATTATCAGC
>CANKLK010000048.1 GCA_947482805.1 Flavobacteriaceae bacterium | reverse complement strand
TGAAAGTATTTCTTCTGGAATATTATTAATATTACCATGAAATGAAATTGTTTTAAAAGTTTTTTCCCTCGATTTATCTCTTTTAATTAATTTATATTGTGCCCAGCCACAAATATATTTTGTCTTACTAAAACCAAATAAATAATCAAATAAAATTTTTGGAAAATAATAAGGTTTAGCTTGATAAGGATTGTGTACTATGTGATATTGAGAGTAACGATGTCTCCCAGAATCAACTTGTAAACATATGAAAAACTGTAAATCAGATGGTTTGATTCCGCTAGGAAAATATCTTTTGTGAAAAAATATAATTCCTCTTTCTGGTATTTTATTGCCAATTGTAATAGTGTTGAAATGTTTATTTAGTCTAAAATAAGTTGTAGATATCCAATGATCCAATCCGTTTTCAGGCTTAAAACTAGTCTCGTCTAAATGACCAACTATATCTGGATGAAAAAAGTGAATTCTCATAAGAAAAATAAATATAGACTAATTTAACTATAATCTTCAGGATCATAAATTTTTCCTCTTCTATTCAAAATCGCATCTTTAATTGCACGTATTTTAAAAATTAAACGCTCTATTTTTTTATCTCTAAAAAAAAGAATCGAATGAGTATTCTTAATTTCTCTTACAAACCAACCTCTAATAGTTTTAAATGATTTTCTGTCAATAGCTAACCAAAGATGATTTCGAGTATTATAATATTGACGCCATGGTGGTGTGCCATCTACTCCTCCAAGTTTTCCATCTTCTATTAATCCATTAGGTAATGTATAAATGCCAAAACCAGCATCTTTTGCCTTTAAACAATAATCAAACTCATAGGTGCCCATAAAATAAAGTGGATCGCAATAGCCAATCGTTTCAATTAGTTTTCTAGAAATTATACAACCATCAAAAGTAATTAAATCAGTTTTTATAAGTTCATCGCTTATATCTACATATACAGGTTTACGAACGCCTTCCCAGTAAAGCAAAACAGCCTTATTTTCATTGTTTTTATTAGCAATTTTTAATAGCCCTATATCATATCCTTTATCATTATTCAAATAACTAATAAATGACTCTAAAGTTCCTTTTACCGGTCTTGAGTCATCATTAAATAACCAAATCCAATCATACCCTTGGTTATAGGCAATTTCCATACCTTTTGCAAATCCTCCTGCAGAAGCTATATTAGCTTGTAAATGAATAGTCTTTACATCAGGATAATGAAATTCAAGAACTTCTTTTGTTTTATCTTGACTATTATTATTTATTACATAAATATTTGTATATTCTATTCCCTGTTCATGTATAGCAGCTATGGTTTTTTTTAGTTCCTCTATTCTATTAAAAGTAACTATTACTACAGCTATATTCTCTATATTT
The DNA here is from genome assembly GCA_947482805.1 of Flavobacteriaceae bacterium. Next base: position 11,772 of record CANKLK010000048.1, on the reverse strand, counting down.
TGTAACATTTATATTGTTAATTTAAAATTATATTTTTTTATATTTAAAAATTTATTTCCAAATTTTTTTTCCTAACATTGGGAAAAAAGAAATTACTAATCTTATAAAGGTATCAATCTTCATTATATTAACTTTATATGCCAACCAAAAATATTTTCTAGCACAATTAAACATGCCTAATTTTGAATAGGCAACAGCAATATTTTGGTAATAAAACCTTAGTGCGTGAGGATATTTTTTAAAATAATTAGGGTGTTTTGAGAGTATATAAATATTAGAATCTATTTTGTTTTTTAAATTTTTACTTCCACCAATTAAAGATTCATTATAAATAAAGTTATATTTATCGATTAAACCTATTTTTAACATTTCTTCATTAAATCGCAATCTAAGTTCAGTATTTTCTCCATATTTAATTTTTTCATCATACATGCCAGAAGCAATAAAAATATCTTTTCTGATAGACCAAGTGCCTGGTATACTAATACCTTTAGAATTTCCATCGTTATAGGGATCCAAACAAGAAACTAGTTTAATAGTTTTATCTGGTTTGATGATTTTCATATTACAAAAAATTATATCATGCTTATACTCTTTTAAAGTATAAAAATCCTCCAACCATGTTTCTAAAACTGAGTCATCACTGTCCAAAAAAACTAAATGTTCCCCTGTTGCCTTCAAAGCGCCATTGTTCCTTGCAGCGCATACTCCAGCATTATCCTGGTAGATGTATTTTATTCTTTTATCAGCTAATATTGGAGTAAGAATTTCTTTTGTATTATCAGTAGAACCATCATCAACAATTATCAATTCCCAATCAGGATAGGTTTGATTCAAAATAGATTGGATAGCACGATCAATAACATGAACTCTATTAAATGAGGGTATAATTATAGTAAAATAAGGCATCATGATTTCTTTTTAGGAAGATATAATACTATTTAGTTTTTCATTCCATTGGTCTAAATCAAAATAAAATTTTGCTTTTTGTATTAAATGATCAACTTCTTCTGAACTTGAAATCCTAGAAGAAGATATTGCTTTAATCCAACTATCGATATCTTTTGGTAAAATTAGATGACCAGACTCCACAAAACCATCATATCCTCTGGAGGCAAATGGATGAGCAATAACTTTTTTTCCGTGAATAAATGCTTCTGCTATTTTAATATTAGAGCCACCCCCTTCAGCTACAGGCACAACTAAAACAGAAATTTTATCCCAAAATAATTCAGGTGTTTCTACAAAACCCATTAAATCAATATTTTTTGAAGAGTTTATTACTTCTATCAATTTTTGAGGAATCTCACCACTACCAGCAATTAATAATTTTACTTGTGAATTATTTTCAACAAATGAATTCCAAACAGAATTAATAAAATCTATTAATCCCAAATAATTAGGACCATAACTTAATTTACCAATAAACCCAAAAATTAATTTATCTGTTAATATTTTTTTGTTATCTTCTTCAGCTAAATTTTGTTTGTTAATAAAAAAACTAAAAGGAAGATTCGACAAACAAGAAGCAGTATTCAAACCATAAAACTTACTATCCGTTTCCTTTACTATAATCGGAATATCAATTCGATTTAATATGCTTTTTATTTTTTTTAACTCTAGATAATACAACATTTTAAGCTTTAACTTTTTCTTAAAATTCTTTTCATTTCCAATTTTTGACTGTTGAGTTTCAAAATAAACATCATCTACATCGCATATAACTTTAACTTCCTTCGGAATATTAAAAAATAAAAGAGGCTGTAAATAACGACTAAATAGAAATGTGTACTTATTCTTGTTATATAATTTATAAAAAAAATCATTTAGCTCGTCAAAAAATATTTTTTTTTGAATTCTTTGTTTATTTGAAAGTAGGAAGTTTGGCAAACTAATTTTAGATAATCCCAAATTAGACATATTCACAAAAAACAATTCATTTACCGAACTGGTTGAAATATTAAATTCGTCTTTATCTTTTTGGTAACTTATTAAAAGAATATCAACAATATACTTCTTGGATAGTGCTTCTAATAAAAACCAAGTGCGCTGGCGCTTACCATCGGTTAATGGCCAATTAGATGAAGTTGTTATAAATAAAATTCTCTCCATCTTTATAACAAAACTATTTTTTCGCTGAAATTTCTAATCATAATATTAAAAATTCTGCCTAAATTCTTTCCATAACTATTAATATTTCTATGGAATAGATGTCGTTTAAAAATATAATAAAGTGCTTTTCTTTTGAAACTTTTACTATAACCAGCTTCATCAAAAAAACGTTCAAAATTGGGATAATACACCCTAAAAACTTCTTCAATATCTGTTTTACTATACCAATATCTAAAACTTAAATAAGAACACATCAATTCAAATTCTTTAGACGTATGTTGACTTAAATCTTTTGATGTTTCTAATTTGAAGAATTCTAAACATTTTTGAATTTTACCTTGCATAATACCTACACCTAATGAACGTATAAGTACTTTTTGCAATTCAGAATTTATATCAAAGCTGTAATCCTTATTTAAAGAACTTTCTATAACTATTCTATTATCTTTTTTTGGGCCTCTTGAAATTACAATTTTTAAAGCATTGTATAAAACAAAAGGGTCTCGACTCATACTGTTTTTTGAATACCTGTAGTAAACCAATGGATTTGATATAATTTCTATGGTACAACCTGCTTTTACAGCGCGCATCCAAAAATCCCAATCTTCAACACTTTTTAAAGACTCATCAAAAAAACCTATAGATTCAACTAATTTTTTACTAATACAAATGGAATGACATGGTCCAAGATTCCCCTCTAATATTTCAGGATAAAGGGATTTTTTTGGATAAATCTTAACGTCTGATAATATTTTTTGCGTGTCTTCAGTTATGTAACTGTAACCACACTGTATTAAACAATTATCATCTACCGTTTGGATAATTGAAACTATATTTTCTAAACATTTTTCATATAAAAAATCATCAGAGTCTAAAAAAATGAAACGATGACCATTTGCATTTTCAATGCCTTTATTTCTAGCCGAAGACAAGCCTCCATTTTCCTTTAGGATAATTCTTATTCTATTATCTTTTAAACAATAGGATTTTGCTACTTCATTAGTATTGTCAGTTGAACCATCATTAACAATAATAGCTTCCCAGTTTGAATAGGTTTGATTTACCAAACTTTCTAAACAATCATGCAGAAAATGAGCTTGATTATAACAGGGAATAATTATGGAAAAAGACGGATATTTTTTTGACAAAATATTAATTTAAATTATAGACTTTATGTAGCTTTTTGAATAATTACTTTAAATGAAATTGATTGAAATTATGTAAAAAATAATTATACAATGTAACTTGTCCATCATTTGAGACTTCCTTAAACTTAGATTTCCATGTTAATTTATAAAAAACGGTTTCATTATCTAGTAATTTAATCAATCTATTTTTTGAAAATGGCTCATTACTTTTCATTTCTTTGTATAAAGACATAACATTTTCATTATTACAACTTAAATTATCCATTTGTATTTTGACTACAGGAACATTTTCATATATTATTTCTAATATAACATCAAGAAAAAGATAGTCTATTGCTTTCTCTTGATCTTTCCAATATGTTAGTAAACAATCTAAAAAAAGTTTACTTATTTTTGAGTCTTTGGGCGTCCCTAAAATGAATGGCGTCCAACTGAAATGATTATAATCATATGAGACCTCTTTTGTGTTTCTACATGTGAATAAAGTATATTCAAAATAGTCTTCTGGAATTTTCTTTGAACAATAAACTGTGGCATCAATCCAAATACCCCCTTTTTGATATAATAATGCCATACGCAAAATATCAGAAAAATGCGCAGGTCCTATTTCACCTTTTTCGAATTTATTAATTATATAATTTGGAATATTAACATAATTTTTAAAATTTACTTTTGATAAAACATAAACATTTTTAACTCCACTATTAATTTTAATACTCTCTATACAATTTTGAACTAAAAGTGGAGCGCTATCATTTCCTTGCCACCAAAATACCCATATGTTTTTATCATCATTTAGATTTTCATTCTGAACATTAAATGACTTACTATTAAACTCTTCAAATACATTTCTACATTTTAGAAATAAAAACTTCTTTATTGAAGCTTGAAATTTCCCATGAAACCAATTATAAATTTTAGGGAATTTTGCTTTCACTACTGGCAAATGACATAATAATCTCCATAATGCTACATTAAAACTAAAATATTTTATATCGGTTAAAAACTCAAAAAAGTTCTTTTTTAGTTCAGTATCTAAATATATTTTTTTGATTTTGTTTGTTAAATTATCAATTTTCACTGCTTTTGTATCTTTATTTTTATTTAATACCAAATCTTAAAATCAATTAAAAACATAATAGATAATTTATAAAGTAATTAATCTAATGATTTTTTTTGCCTCCAAATCTTTCTCCAAATACTTTATCCAGTCCTTCAACCCTTTCAATATTGAATTCTTTCAAAGCTAATCGTTGAAATTCAGTTCCTCTTTCACGGAGTTCATTATAAAATTCTGGCATTGGAGACCATCTATCATGAACTACACCACATTGTCGTGTGGTTGCTGTCTTTATACCATTAAGTTTAGCTCTGATGAAAAAGTTTTGATGTTCCCCTCCTTTTAAAATGGGATTCCAACCACCAAAAGCCCTAACTTTATCAGTTCGAGCTATAAAAAAATTATGAGTCATATCACAACGTGTAAAAGGGTCTTGATAGGTCATTCTTTGCATGCGACAAACTTTACTATCAATTTCAAAATTAGCTGAATATTCATATATTCCAGTTGAAGGAATTAATATATTAAACTTCAATAACCAATTAGAAATTTTGAATTTTAATCTTTGTTTTCTTGATTTTAAATTATACTGTCTAAATACTCCGCCTAATAAATCAAGATTATTTTCAATCAACATCTTACGCATCAGAGGTAATCTTGTTCTAGGCTCAAAAATAAAATCATCATCACACAAAACAAAAAAAGGAGTATTTGTTTTTTCTAACATAATATTCCTTCCTTCAGCAGTACCTGTATCAAAAGGCAAATCAATATAAGTAATATTTAGGTCAGGAAATAAAGAGATAATTTTATCACCATAAGTTACTTTACTGTCATCTGCTATGAGAATAGGTCCTTTGAATTTATATTGTTGTATGGAATACAGCTGATTAATCAACTGTTGAGGACGTTCAAGAGTTTTTATTAGTATACTAACATCATCTAGTGAGTCTAGAAAATAATTTTGTTTATTTTCAAAAGGTATAAGGTTAACTATTTTATACATCTAAAGATTTAAAAATATTATTATAAAATATGTATTGCTATTCTCTGTATTTTATGATTTTTGCTGGTATGCCAACAGAAATAGAATTTTCTGGAAGAGATTTTGTTACTACACTACCTGAAGCAACGACACTTCCATCTCCTATAGTTACTCCTGCAAGGACTTTGACATCTGCACCAAGCCAAACATCATTTCCAATAATTACTGGACTTAATATGTTTTTTTGATGCGCAATTTTAGTTCCCAAAGCATAAGAATGATTAGCTGAAATAATTTTGCAACCCATCGCAATTAGACAATTATCTCCAATAGTAACATTCCCATGTCCATATATTATTACGTTTGGACCTATAAAAGTATTTTCGCCTATTATTACATTACCTCCATAGGCATGACAGATAAAATCTTGACTTAAAAGTGATTTTTTCTTTATAATTATTTTCCCTTTTCTTGATTGATAAAAAGGAGATGTCAAATAAAGACTTACATTTTTATCAATTTTAACAGTAGGAGAAATGTTGATTTCCCTAAAATAAAAACTAAATAATCTAATTTTATTTTGGATGTAAAAATTTAAAAAAGATAAACTTCTTAAAATGACAAACATATTTATTTATTTAAATTATAAAACTTTTATCAATATTTAATTAACCCAAAAATTATAATAAAATATAAGAACAAAAAAATGTGTCTTGATGTAATTAAATTTAAAAATAAAACTATTTCTTAATAATATATGCAGTTCTATTATCTAATTGGAATATTCTACAATTTGATTTAATTTCAGAAAGATAGTCATGAACTGCTTTACTACAACCTTCCCATGAATAATAATCATCAATTATTATTATACCTCCTAATACAACTTTTGGAAAAAGATGATTTAAACATATAATGGTGGATTCATACCAATCAGCATCTAACCTTAATAGACTTATATTTTCATGTTTATGAAAAGGAATTGTATTCTCAAACCAACCTTTAATTAATTCAAAATCTACTCCAGTTTTTATCATAGCTTCATTAGCAAATTTAATTTCGGCTCTGCAATTATCATGATAATGTTCTTCATCTGGATTATTTTGCCAATCCATAGCTTTTGCTCCATCAATTTCAGTAGGATTGGGCAATCCCTCAAAACTATCATATAGGTAGTATTTTGACTTTGGCCCCATTGATTCTGCGATACCGGCAATCATTCCACCACGCCATACACCGCATTCTACAATATCTCCAGTTATATTTTTGGTTTTTTCTGCTATTTTAAGATTATTGATATATGTTTTTTCATCTATCATGGTATAATCTTTATTTTTTTTGTAAAAACTGGAATATCCTTTTATTTTATCTCTATATTTTTTAGATGCAATTATTTTTTTTATTAATTTCTTAATTAGTTTCATTCTTGTTTTTTTATTTTTAAAATTGTTTTTTAATCATAATAATTCCAACTAACAACTGGAACAACAGGTCCAATAAAGTCAGGCTCTACGGGTTTTTCGTATTTAACCATATCAGTGATATCAAATGTCAAAATATTTTCTAATTCGAGTAATGCTCCAATTATTCCATCTGCAAACCAAAATGAAAGCAAATATTTACCATTTAATAATTTTGGATATTCAATGAGTGCTGAAATTGTTCCTTTTCTGGAAGGAAATATTGGTTTATGTTCTTTTTGAACCAAAGGATTATCACCGCAAATTCTATTGCCATATTTATCTGAAATAACAAAACCAATTATAGGTTTTGATAGAACAATATCCGTTTCAAAGTCACATATTAATTCAATCTTATCTCCTATTTGATTTATAGAAATCTTTTTTATGTATTTATTATCGATGAATTCAATTTTATTTGAAGTTAAATCCTCATTATGGTATAAAGCAGTAACTTCACTCACATTTCCTTGATACTGTATGCCGCCATTTTTTAATAAAATGGCTTTTCCACATAAGTTTTGAATGGCACTCATATTATGACTCACAAACAAAACAGTTCTTCCCTCATTTTTCGAAACATCACCCATTTTTCCTAAACATTTTTTTTGAAAATCTGCATCACCAACTGCTAATACTTCATCTACAATTAGGATTTCACTTTCTAAATGAGCAGCTACAGCAAAAGCCAATCTAACGTACATTCCAGAAGAATAGCGTTTAACCGGAGTATCTATATAACGCTCAACACCACTGAAAGCAATGATTTCATCAAGTTTTCTAGTAATCTCGTGACGACGCATACCAAGAATAGCTCCGTTCAAATAGATATTCTCTCTTCCTGTCATTTCTGGGTTAAAGCCTGTTCCTACTTCAAGCAAAGAAGCAATACGCCCATTGACTTTAAATCTTCCTGTGGTAGGCTTAGTTACTTTGCTTAAGAGTTTTAATAGTGTGCTTTTACCAGCACCATTTCTGCCAATAATTCCAACTGCATCGCCTTTTTCAATTTCAAAATTAATATCACGCAAAGACCATACATAATCACTTTCGCCTTTACTACTTCTATCATTTGCTTCACCAATTTTTATATAAGGATCTTCTAATCCCCGAACTTTATGCCAAAAACGGTTTAAGTCATGGCTCAAGGTTCCTGTCCCAACTTCTCCCAGTCGGTATTGCTTCGATATATTCTCAGCTTTGATAGCTAATTGTTTCATTAATTTTATTTTATATTTCTCTTTTTCTACACCGTATCCATAAAACTCTTTTCTACTTTATTGTAAATCACTATACCAATAAAAAAAAGTATCCCGATTAATATTGTACTTATAATCAAATCCATAGTCTGAAAAGTACCTGTTCCTAAATAGGCATAACGAAAACATTCAAAAATACCGGTTAGTGGATTAATATGAAGCAACCAAGCAAATTTTGTTGGCATAGCAGAAGTAGGATATACCACCGGAGTTGCATACATAAAAAGTTGAATTCCGAAACTAAGCAAGAAAACCAAATCTTTATATTTTGTAGTTAAAGAGGAAAAAATCATTCCTAATCCTAAGGCAAAAGTAGCCATGAGTAAAACTAAAAAAGGTGTTATTAACACCCATAAATTAGGATGAATTTTGGGATTAATAAATGTGAAATATAGCACAACAGCTATAAACAATCCAAACTGTATAGCAAATTTCATTAACCCTGAACAAACAATTGCTAGAGGCATAATCAATCTTGGAAAATAAACTTTACCAAAAAGATTAGCATTATCCTTAAAAACCGTAGAAGTTTTAGTTAACGCTTCCGAAAAGTAATTCCAAATAGTGATGCCTGCTAAATAAAAAGCAATTTGAGGCGCCCCATCAGTAGACAGTTTGGCAATTTGCCCAAATAGAACTAAATAAACCACCGTAGTCATTAAAGGTTGAACAAAAAACCATATCGGACCCAATATAGTTTGTTTATAAAAAGTGACATAATCCCTTTTTACTAGCATTAACAATAAATCTCTATAATGCCAAACCTCTTTAAAATTAATAGAAAAAATAGTGTTTTGAGATTTTATCTCTTCTGTCCAAGTCTGCTGGTTATTCATTTAATTAATTAAAGTTTTAATTTAAATATTATATTGTTTGAGACATAACAAACAACTTTATTTTATAATAGATATAATATTTTATTCTTTTAAAAATATTCTTTTGATACTTTTGATTATTTGAGGCATTATACCCAACATAATGTGGATAATTAGGCAAAGGAGTCCATGTAAAACCATCTGTAAAAACTTTATGGCAAGCTCTTGCTAAACATCGCTCGAAAACTACTCCTTTAGATTCATCGAGATGATTTTCTAATATAGCCTTAAAATAATCCTTATAAAAGTTCTTTTTAAAGATTATCAACCGACTATCTGACCAAGTTAAATTTCTGGTTAAATTAGTTGAAACATAAAAAGTACTTTTTGAAAGATCTTCAAGTATTTTTGAAATGTTTTTAATGTAAATCCTACCTGTAATTTTTACAATATATTCTGACTCATTTACGTAATTGGAATTAGATAATGCATAATCAAATATTTCTTTTTCTCCGTGCCCTTTCCCTCTAAAGCTTTCCCTAGAGATAAAAGAAAGGTACTCAATTCCATGTTTGGAACAATAATTTATAATTTTTTCAGAATGAAAACCACTATTTTCGCAAAAAACGATATTAAATTCTAATCTAGAAAATTGTTGAAGAGATAGAAAATAATCATTCTCACGCATTTCTATAGAATTACGTCCTACTTGTGGAGTATTTTTAGGGTCGATGGAAGCAGTGAGAAAAAGGCAATATTTCATTTAGTTAATTTTTTTTTTAATTCATCAAAATTTATGAGATTTAAACTTTCTTTTCGATTATCATTTAACACATAATAATCATAGAAATTATTTTCTATTGTAGTTGACTTACCTATATCCTTAGTTTTTGAAATAATTCCTACACCCCAATCACTATCTATGCAGCAAGAAAAACACTTATTTGATTTTCTATATTTAAAAAAAGCTTTCCATGTGGTTCCATTCCAATATCCTTTTGCAGGTGTATACTTAAATTCATAATTTTCTCTTGCATGAAACTCTGAAGGGGGATTACAATCATGCAAAACTATAAATCCATCATCATTAATAAATTTCAATGAATTTTTGATGTCCTTATCCACTTGATCTGCTAAATGTAACCCATCAATAAAAATAACATCAAATTTTATATCTTTATTTAATATTTTTCCTTCTTTCAAATTATTAAATAAATCATCACTCGTCATTTTAAAATCTACCGGATTAGTTTTAAATTCAACACCTGGGTCACAGCTATATTTTATAGATGACACAATTTTATCAAAATTATCATTTGGATTTCTTACTCCTATTTCAAGATACTTTGTCTCTCTATCAATAGATAAAAATTTTAATAAAAAATTAATTATTTCTGTTCTTGAAGTTGTTTTACTTTTCTCTTCAAAAGATTTTTTATTTATTTCAATATAATATTCATCATTTAATAATTTATAACCAATAATAAATTGATTTTTAATATTAAGTTTTTTCATAATAAATATTTTAATAAGTTATGCAATTAATTTTTAAATTATTTTTTTACGGCTTCGCCCTATCAGTCCCATTAAACTAACAAATTTTGGTTATTTAGCTAACCCTTTTATGAATTAATAGTAATCAAAAAACCCAATTCCTTTAAAATAATCTGAATTGAACTTTTATTTACTCGTGTGACAATCCCTTCTAATCCTTTAAATGGTCCCTCAGTAATTGAATAATTTGATCCTTTTGATACAGTCATAATTTCAAAAGAGGTGATTATTCCATTTAAATTACGCTGTAATGCCTCAATCTCTATATCACGAACAACTGCTGGTTTTCCCAGCCAAAATAAATAACGGACTACACCCGGAACTTCAAATACAATATCTCTATTAGATTCCTCCAAATTAACAAAAACATAGGACTTAATTAAGGGCTCCTCCACTTTCTTCTTTCTATCTGACCATTGTTTCATAGTTGTTACCACGGGACAATAGGCATTAACACCCAAGAGGTTTAAACCCTCAGTTACCTTTTTTTCCTGTCTAGATTTCGTATACAAAACATACCAAGGCATAGAAACAGTATTAATTAAATTTGAAACAAAATAAGACCTACTCCCTCATACGAGTTCTTCGCAATGAAATGAACTTCCCTATCAATCTTACTTTTAATTTTATTTGCTAATCTATTGATATAATCTTTATCTAAATCGTCACCAACCAAAACAACTTCTATAACCCCACTGTCAATTCCATTGGCATAATCCCCAACAACAATGATAGTTTTTATTGAACCTAACCGTTCTAAAATACTTGACACTATAGACTCTAAACCAATATGTTGATGAATTATTTTTTGCAAAGTCAAGAATAAGGGATGCTTAGTATTAGCCTTGTAGCTTACACGATTTTTCTCATTAAACTTATCTAAATAACCCGCATCTGAAAGATTATTCAGCTCTTTTCTAATGGCATTTGTGGATTCCTGCATCTCAGTAGCCAAGCCTCTTAAGTGGCCATTTGTAGTAACATTAATAAAGAATTTAATCAAAATGCGCAAACGCGTTTTAGATGTTATAAGAGTTTCTAACATTAGTTTCTTTTATTAATGAGTAACAAAAGTACTCATATTTTTAACGAATACAAATAATTAACTATTAAGTTAAAGTAAACTTAAAAATATAAAATAGAGCTGGTAAACTAATTATATAAAAAAATCCCTGCCGTTAAGCAGGGATTTTTTTTTGAAGATATTATAAGTTATTATCTCTTAATAACTCGAAGTGTTTTGACTTCTTGTCCTTGTGTAATAACAACGTTATAAACGCCACTTGGATAACGATCTCCAATTTGTTGCTCAACCATATCACTTGGTCTAACATCTCTTCTCTCGATCAATCTTCCTGTCATGTCATAAACCACAATTC
>CANKLK010000047.1 GCA_947482805.1 Flavobacteriaceae bacterium | reverse complement strand
TATACCATTCAAAGAATTCCTGTTTTGATTAATGGAAAACCTGTTTTTTCAGACAGTATAAAAGTAGAAGTTAACGACATACAAGTCGATACCCTAAAGCAAAAGATGTATGACATCAAAGACATCGCAGAAGTTGAAAGTCCGTTAGGAAATTGGTGGATTTACCTTTTAATCTTGTTAGTTATTGGGATTGCTGGTTATTTCATTTATCAATTCATCAAAAAAAGACAAAGTCAACCAAAAGCTGAAGTCATTGTTTTTAAATCGCCTATCGAAAAAGCAACAACTTTATTACAACAATTAGAAAACAAAGAACTTTGGCAAAAAGGAGAAATCAAAGATTATTATTCGGAGCTAACCGATATTGCCCGTAATTATATCGAAGAAGAAATTAATATTCCGGCCATGGAAAGCACAACTTCGGAACTGATTGATGGATTGCGAAAAGCTGCCAAACAAAAGAAACTAAAACTCTCAAACGAAACAGTAGAAAATCTGGAAAAAGTTTTAAAACAAGCCGATTTGGTAAAATTTGCCAAAGTAAAACCGCTTGATTTTGAAATTGAAGAAGATAAAAAGCGTATTTCAAGTTCTATCGTAATCATTCATAAGTCAATTCCGGAAGTTGTAGAAAATGATGATGAATTGGCATTATGGAACGAACAACAAAAAGAATTAGCACGTTTACAAAAACTCAAAAAACAAAAGCGCATCCGAATTATTTCGACCATAGGAATCCTATTGGGAATGTTGCTGCTTTTAGTTTTAGGCTTACTTTATTTTAAAGGTTTTGACTATGTAAAAGACAATTTCCTTGGTCATCCAACCAAAGATTTAGTCGAAGGACAATGGGTTTATAGTGACTATGGAAATCCTGGCGTAAGAGTCGAAACTCCAAAAGTATTGAAGCGAATAGATGCTACAAAAACACTTCCAAAAGATGCTATGGCGTTGATTAAGGAAATGCAAACTTTTGGTTACGGAAGCCTATTAGAAGATTTTTATATCTCGGTTTCGACAGTTACTTACAAACAGCAAACACAAATAGATTTGGATAAAACAGCTGAAGGCTACCTGAAAATTATGGAAACTCAAGGCGCACAAAACATTATCGTGAAGACGGAAGATTTTGATACCCAAAAAGGAATTTCCGGGAAGAAAGCTTATGGAACGATGACCGTTTTAGACAAGATTAAAGGCAAGTCAACCAAAATGTATTACGAACTAGTACTTTTCAGTCAAAATAGCGGCTTGCAAACGATTTTGGTAATGCATCGTGAAGACGATAAATACGGACAACAAATTGCTGAAAGAATGTTGAACTCAGTCGAATTACAAACAGCAGAACAATGAAAGAGGTAAGCTTTTTAAATCCTGAGTTTTTCTGGTTGTTTTTATTACTTCCAGCTGTTGTCTTATGGCAATTATGGAAAAGGAAGGAGCAATCACCAACTTTGAAAATAAGTTCGGTCAAAGGTTTCAAAGCACAAAAATCGTTGTTAGCCAAACTAAAACCGTTCTTATTTGTATTTCGATTATTAGCGTTGAGTTCTTTGATTATTGCCATGGCTCGGCCAAGAAAGGTGGATATCAGCAGCCAAACCAAATCGACTAAAGGCATTGACATTGTAATGGCAATTGACGTTTCGGGAAGTATGTTGGCAAAAGATTTGAAGCCAAACCGAATGGAAGCTCTGAAAAAAGTAGCCGAAAACTTCGTGGAAGGACGTCCAAATGACCGAATCGGAATTGTAGTTTATGCTTCTGAAGCGTATACTAAAACTCCTGTTACGAGCGATAAAGCCATTATTCAAGAAGCAATACAAAGTATTAAATACGACAATGTTTTGCAGGACGGAACCGGAATCGGAATGGGATTGACTACAGCTGTTAATCGTTTGAAAGACAGCAAAGCCAAAAGTAAAGTGATTATTCTTTTGACTGATGGTGTAAACAACGCAGGTTTTATTGAGCCGGAAACAGCTTCCCAAATTGCCCGTGAGTACGGAATAAAAGTATACACCATCGGAATTGGAACCAATGGCAACGCGATGTTCCCGTATGCTTATGCCCCAAATGGCGGCTTTTTATTCCGAATGATGCCGGTTGAAATTGATGTGAATTTATTACGGACAATCGCCAGAAATACAGGTGGAAAATATTTCAGAGCCAGCAGCAATAGTAAGTTAGAATCGATTTATAAGGAAATAAACAAACTAGAAACGACCGAAATTCAAGAGCTGAAGTTCTATGATTATGATGAAAAATACAGATTATTTGTTTGGATTGCTGGGATTTTAGTTTTGATAGAATTTGGTTTGCGAAACACAATTTATAGAAGTTTTATATAACGAATTATGTACGAGTTAGAAGAAAAATGGTATTTGTATTTCTTGGCTGTCATTCCAGTAATGACAATACTTTTCCTGTACATTCAATTCTGGAAAAGAAAGAAACAACGCGAGTTTGGTGATTTGGATCTAATAAAAAAATTAAGTCCAGAAAAATCAGCTTTCAAACCTGCTTTGAAATTGGGGGTAATTTTATTGGCCTTAACATGTTTAATAATCGGATTGGTTAACCCAAAAATCGGAACCAAATTAGAAACCGTAAAACGCGAAGGCATTGATATCATTTTTGCAATTGACGTTTCTAAAAGTATGTTGGCTGAAGATGTGGCGCCAAGTCGTTTGGAAAAAAGCAAGCAATTGGTTTCACAGATTATCAATAATTTGGGCAGCGACCGAATTGGAATCATTGCGTATTCTGGAAGTGCATTCCCGGTTTTGCCAATTACTACGGATTATAGTGTTGGGAAAATGTTTTTGCAAACTATGAATCCGGGAATGATTTCGGCCCAGGGAACATCTATTGATCAAGCGATAAATCTAGCTATAACCTATATTGACAAAAAAGATAAAACTAACAAACTTTTAATCATCATTACCGATGGCGAAGATCATTCCGATGCTGCAGTCGATGCAGCTGAAGAGGCTAAAAAAGTGGGTTTAAAAATAATGACTGTTGGTGTTGGAACCGAAAAAGGCGAAACAATTCCTTTGAAGAAAAACGGTGTAGTAGAAAGTTTTCAACGTGATCAAAATGGCGAAGTCGTAATCACCAAAAAAAATGCAGAAGTTTTGAGAACCATTGCTAAAAGTGCAGGAGGCGGATACGTTGATGGCAATTCAACCAAAGAAGTTTTAGATTATGTGAAAAATGCATTGGACAACATTCAAAAAACCGAATTTGAGAGTACACAAATGGCCGATTTCAAATCGCAGTTTCAATGGTTTTTAGGATTTGGTTTTTTCTTGTTGCTATTAGATGTTTTCCTTTTGGAGAAAAGAACAAAATGGGTGAAAAAGATGAATTTATTTAATGAGAAAGATAATTAGATAATAGACCGATAGATGATAGACAGAAAAAAATATTTAATACTGACTTCTATACTTTTGATTTCCTTTTTGGCGAAAGCCCAAGAAAAGGAAAAGGACAAGAATTTGCCAAAAGGAAACGATTCTTTTGCCGAAAAAAAATACGATGATGCAGAAGCAGAATACCGAATTTCAGAATCTAAAAATCCTAAAAAATCAATTGCTTCGTATAATTTAGGAAACGCTATTTACAGACAAAATCAATCGGGAGAAGCTAAATATCATTATGCAAAAGCATTAAAAAACGCTAAAACAAGAGCAGAAAAACACCAGGCTTTTCATAATTTAGGAAATACGCTGATGAAAGACAAAGATTATGGTGGTGCAGTTGAAGCCTATAAAAACGCATTGCGGAACAATCCGGCGGATGAAGAGACTCGTTACAATTATGCTTTGGCTAAAAAGATGTTAAAAGAAAATCCCCCGAAAAAAGACGACAAAAAAGACAAGGATAAAAAGGATAAGGACAAAGACAAAAAAGACGATAAAAACAAAGACAAAGATAAAAAAGACGACAAGAAAGAAGGAAAAGACAAAGACAAAGATAAAAAAGACGGCGATAAGAATAAAGATAACAAAGACAATAAAGATCAAAATCAAGGACAGCCAAAACCTCAACCTGGAGGAATTTCAAAACAACGTTTAGAGAATTTATTGGATGCCGTTAATAATGAAGAGAAAAAAATTCAGGATAAAGTAAACAAACAAAAGGTACGAGCCAATCCTAAAAAAGCAGAAAAAGATTGGTAAATAAATTTGAAAGTTTGAAAATGAAAAAGATTTTAATTTTATTATTTATTACAAATTCACTTTTTGCTCAAGTACAATTTGAAGCAAAAGTGAGCAAGAATTCATTAGGATTGAACGAACGACTTCGTGTTGATTTTACTATGAATGCTGATGGCGATAATTTTGCGCCGCCAAATTTTGAATCTTGTGGTTTTAAAGTTGTCGGCGGACCAAGTCAATCGGTTAGTCAATCATGGATAAACGGGAAAAGTTCGTTTAATAAATCGTATATCTATATTTTGTTGCCTACACAAAAAGGGACTTTGACTCTTAAACAAGCTTCGATTGAAATCAATGGGCAGATTTATAAAACATCGCCCATTAAAATCAATGTGACTAATGCGGTTGAAATTCCAAAAGATCCAAACGAAGCGCCTGCTATCAGCGCTGACGACAACTTGTATTTGGTTGCTGACATTTCAAAAACCAATCCATATCTGAACGAACCAATTACTGTAGTTTACAAATTGTATTTCAGTTACAACATAGGAATTACTAATTGGCGCGAACTAAACAAACCAAAATACAATGATTTTTGGAGTCAAAATATTGATATCAAACAATTGGTTGCACAAGACGGAATATTCAAAGGCGAACGTTATCGATATGTTGTGCTACGAAAAACAGTATTATATCCACAGAAATCAGGTAAACTTGAAATTGAACCACTTTCATTGGATATCGATTGCCAGGTGCCAACGAATAGAAGAAACTTTTGGGGACAAGCTTTAATGACCGAAGACAGTAAACGCGTTTCTGCCGGAAGCAAAGTAATAAACGTAAAAGCATTACCTGAAAAAGGAAAACCTGAAGATTTTAGTGGAGCTGTTGGCCGAATGGATTTCAAAGTAAAGCCATCCAAAACACTATTGAAAAATGGAGAATCTTTTGATTTAGATATTAGCGTAGTTGGAACCGGAAACCTTAAATTGTTTACATTGCCAAAACCGGTGGTGCCTGCTGCTTTAGAAATGTATGATCCTGTTCACGACGAAAATGTTTCAACTCCGTTAACCGGAATGACTGGAAGAATTTCGGATAAATACACGATAATTCCACAATACAAAGGCAATTACCAAATCAAACCAATGCGTTTTACGTACTTTGATTTGGGTTCCAATAGTTATAAAACTATCTCTTCTCAACCGATAACAATCAATGTATTAGATGGTCCAAGTGTGGCAAGTTCAGAAAAGACAAATCCAAATGATGTGGCCAAAACCAAATTCGAAGCGGCCAAATCGTTTGCATATATCAAACAAAAAACATCCTTGCAACCAATGAAAAAAGACGACTTTTTGGGTTCGGGATTATTTTATTCCTTAATAATGTTACCATTTTTAGCGATTCCGTTTCTGATTGTCGGAAGAAGGAAAAAAGAAGCAATGGACAATGATGTTGTAGGTAACAAAATCAAAAAATCGAATGCTTTGGCTAAGAAATATTTGGGCGATGCCAAGAAACAGTTGGGCAACAAAGAAGCATTTTATATTGCACTTGAAAAAGCAATGCACAATTTCCTTAAAGCCAAACTTAACATTGAAACTTCGGAAATGAGTAAAGAAAAAATAACTGAAATTTTGCTCTCGCGAAAAGCAAATTCGGAAACGGTTTCAGAGTTTATTCAATTGACTGAAAATTGTGAATTGGCGAGGTATGCTTATTCTTCTGAATCGGCAATCCAAAACGATTATGACAAAGCCGTCGTTATTATTTCTGAACTTGAAAAGCAATTAAAATAATTGACAATGAATAATTGATAATTGATAATGAAAAATATATTCTACATATTACTTTTAATTTTTCAGGTTTCATTGGCTCAAACTGCTTTTGACCAAGGAAATAAATTCTACGAAAAGGAAAATTATCAGTCTGCGATTACAAGCTATGAAAGTGTTGTAAACTCAGGGAAACAATCGGCCGAATTGTATTTTAATTTAGGAAATTGCTATTACAAACTGCACAAAGTAGCGCCGGCGATTTACAATTATGAAAAAGCTTTATTGCTTAGCCCAAACGATACTGAAATAAAAACCAACTTAGAATTTGCCCGAAAAATGGCCATTGACGACATCAAAGTCATTCCGAAAGTAGGTTTCAGCAAATTGATTCAGGACTTCACTGCAAAATATTATTACGATACTTGGGCATGGATTGCTGTGGCTTTTGCATTCTTATTTTTACTTTTTTTTGTGGGTTATTACTTTTCGCATTCAACTGTATTGAAACGCGTTTTCTTTTTTGGAATGTTTTTTTGGCTATTGGGAATTGGACTAACTACCGCTTCCGGTTTTTATGAAAAAGGACGCATGGATAACGAAAGACCAGCTATTGTTTTTGCTGAGACAGCATCCGTAAAAAGTGAACCAAAAATTTCGGCATCTGATGCTTTTGTTCTCCATGAAGGAACCAAAGTTTATATCCTAGAAAGCATTGCAAACTGGAAAAAAGTAGAACTTACCGACGAAACTACTGGCTGGATTGAAGAGAGCGCAATTAAGGAAATTAAGAATTAGTGTTCAGTCGCAGTCGCAGTGTCAGTTTTGAGTTTTATTGGCCTTCAATGACTATATTTGCAATCCTAACTTAGAAATTAGAAGTTGAAATCCAGGCAAAAAGTCTTTTTTCTTTTCTCTATTTTCTTTTCTCTATTTCAAAAATGTCAAGAGACGAACAATTAAAAAACCGCTGGAACAATGTCGTTCAAATCCTTTCCGATCAGTTTGCTGAAGGAGACATTCTGGATTTAGACGCTATCATATACTTAATCGGAGTGCAGGAATTAGGGCAATTCAAGCAGCCTTTCAAAAAAGATGAAAAAGTAAATTTGATGCACATCGCCATTTGCCGTTTGCTCGAACCTTATGGTTTCTATGAATTTGATTTTGTAGATAAAGACGGGTGGCCACATTATAAAATTAAAGAAGAATTACCACCATTAAAAGCCGGAGAACAATCGGTTTTGATGAAAGAAGCCATTGTGAATTATTTTCTGGAGAAAGAAGTGATTGAGTAATTAGTGACTAGTAATTAGTAATTGGCAAAAAAGAGCAACTTAAATTTCTTAAACTAATCACTAATCACTAATCACTAATCACTAAAAAATTCTAAATTTGCACCTTTACAAAAGACCGATGATAGACAAGATTAAAGAATATATTGCCGAAGCCAATGCGTTTCAAACCGACAATAGGGAAACTTTAGAACAATTTCGAATCAAGTATTTAGGAAGCAAAGGCTTGCTTAAAGATTTGTTTTCCGAATTCAAAAACGTGCCCAACGACCAAAAAAAGGAATTTGGACAAGTTATCAATACGCTTAAAACAACATGCGAAGACAAAATAAAAACCATACAAGAAGCTTTAGAGAGTAAAGAAGAAAATGTTGGTGTTTATGGAGATTTGACAAGACCTGCTGAGCCAGTTGTTATTGGTTCACGTCATCCAATATCAATAGTTAAAAATCAAATTATTGATATATTCTCTAACATTGGTTTCAATGTTTCCGAAGGTCCGGAAATTGAAGACGACTGGCACAACTTTACGGCCTTAAATTTACCTGAATATCATCCGGCGAGAGATATGCAGGACACATTTTTCATCCAAACCAATCCTGATGTTTTGTTGAGAACACATACTTCATCGGTTCAGGTGCGTTATATGGAAAACAACAAACCGCCAATCCGTACAATTTCACCAGGAAGAGTTTTTCGTAATGAAGCCGTTTCTTCGCGCTCACATTGTATTTTCCACCAAGTGGAAGGATTATATATAGATAAAGAGGTTTCGTTTGCCGATTTGAAGCAGACGCTTTTATATTTCACCAAAGAAATGTTTGGCAAGTCTAAAATACGTTTGAGACCAAGTTATTTTCCGTTTACAGAACCAAGTGCCGAAGTTGATATTTACTGGGGTTTAAAAACCGAAACCGATTACCGAATCACCAAAGGAACAGGCTGGTTAGAAATTATGGGTTGCGGAATGGTTGATCCAAATGTTTTGAAAAACTGCGGCATCAATCCGGATGAATACAACGGTTTCGCCTTCGGAATGGGAATTGAGCGTATTGCAATGCTATTGTATCAAATTGGCGACATCAGAATGTTCTATGAAAACGATGTGCGTTTCTTAGAGCAATTTAAATCGAGTATATAAATAAAGTCAAAAGAGATAAGGGAAAAGGCATAAGCTTATCCCTTATTTCTTATCCCTATTCCCTTAAAATGAAATCAGACATCACGATTCCAAAAGTAGAAAACGTTTTTCTTGCTGCCGTTCAAGAATGGAGCGATGACTTTATGGAAAACATTTGGAATGTTTATTTAGTCAACGATTCTGACTTTGATTTAGACAGTGTAATGGTCGTTTCTAAAGCTTTTGGTACTATTGATGGGGAAATGAAAAAAACGTCGCTCTTGCGTCATGCATTTATGCAAGTTCCTTCGGTTTCCGTGGTAAAAATAGAAATGGTTGAAAAAAGTGTTTTACGACTCAACAATGAGTTTATGGTGACATACTTCATAGGGAGTACACTTTATGACAAAAAATTTATCTTCAAAGCGCAAAGCATAACTCCAGATTATGTTGAAGAAATACCTATTTTGTTCGTGGATGGAGTTATTGTTAGGTAATTATTTTATTCTTCATTTTTCCGTTTTTCTTTCCAATTGTAATATCCGATTACAACTATTCCACCAAAAAGGAAAACAAGAAGGCTAATTAAAAATTTAAGCGTGAAAAAAGCTTCCGAAAAAGAGGTTTTATACCAGTCAATTATCCCAAAAAATATGGGTAATAATAGTCCAAATGGCAAACCAGATTTAATTTGATATTTCCATCTTTCGTTCATATTAATCTAGTTTTTCTGTTAGTTTTTTAAACACCGCTTTAGCTTCTTTTCCCTCATACAAAATTTGATAAACAGCATCAATAATTGGCGTATTCGCTTTATATTCTTGGTTTAATTTGTATGCACTTTTCACAGCATAATAGCCTTCAGCAACCATTGACATTTCCATCATGGCCGATTTTACGGTATAGCCTTTTCCAATCATGTTACCGAACATTCTATTTCTTGAAAATACCGAATAACCAGTAACTAATAAATCGCCCAAATAAGCCGAGTCATTAATATTTCGTTTCATCTTATGTACTTTCCTGATGAATTTTTTCATCTCGCGAATCGAATTACTCATTATAACCGATTGGAAGTTATCACCATAACCCAAACCATGAGCAATTCCGGCTGCAATAGCGTAAATATTTTTTAACATGGCAGCATATTCCGTTCCTATAATATCGTCCGAGATTTTAGTTTTAATATAATTCCCGGAAAGAACTTTGGCAACAACTTTAGCTTTATTTGAATCGCCACAAGCAATCGTCAAATATGAAAGTCGTTCCAGCGCCACTTCTTCTGCGTGACATGGACCAGTAATTACGCCAATATTTTCAAAAGGAATATCATATTTTTTATGAAAATGTTCGCCAACTATCAAGAACGTTTCGGGAACAATACCTTTTATAGCAGAAAAAATAACCTTGTCTTTCAAACTTACCGTTAATTTTTCCAATTCAGTGCTCAAGAAAGCCGATGGAATAGCAAAAATGATGTAATCTGCATAAGCTACCGCTTCGTTTATATCCGAAGTTAATCTGAGTTTTTTGGTATCAAATTCAACGGAACTTAAATAATTTGGATTATGTTTTTGGGTTTTTAAATGGTCAATTGCCGACTCATTTCGCATGTACCAGGCAATTTCGTCAAGATTAACACAAAGCATTTTTGCAATGGCTGTAGCCCAGCTTCCGCCGCCAATTACTGCAAATTTTGGAGATTTATTCATGAAGAAAAACATTAATATCAATCAAAAATACTCATTTTAAAATGATATTTTAGAAAAAAACTACTTCTTATAATAAGCACTACTGTCAATATACTCCCAAACTTTTTGCGGTAACATTGGCGCTACATTCTTTTTGTTTTTAATGTTTTCCCGAATAAATGTAGACGAAAGTTCAATTACCGGTGCCCCAACTCGATGGATTTTAGCGTGATTTATAAACTGCCCCTCTATCTCACCTGAGTTTACTCTTGGATATACATAAATATGATGATTTTCCAAAATCACTTCATAGTTTTTCCATTTGTGTAACGAGTTCAGATTGTCTTCACCCATGATAAGAGCAAACTCATGCTTCGGATATTTTTCTCCTAAGTACGCCAAGGTATTTACCGTATAATTGGGCTGTGGTAATTTGAATTCGATATCGCAAGGTTTTATTTTAGTGAAATCTTCGGTTGCCAAAGTTACCATGTGCAAACGCTGGTAATCATCGAGCAAAGTGGTCTTTTGTTTGTGTGGATTATGCGGTGTAACGACCATCCAAATCTGATCTAAATCGGAATGCTCAGCCATATGATTGGCAATAATCATATGTCCAATGTGTATTGGGTTAAAAGTGCCGAAATATAATCCGATTTTCATAATCACTACTTATTAAATAACACAGATTGCACAGATTTACACAAATTAAAATTCATAGAATCTGAGCTAATTTGTGGAATCTGTGTTCACAAATGCTTTCACTAGCTCATAGGCTTCCTGCTTTGCCACATCCAAATCGTAATTCTTAATAACCTTATCAAACTGTGGTGCAGTTGCTAATTCTACGTGTGCTTTAGCAATACGCATATTGATTTTGTCTTCACTTTCTGTAGAACGTTCCTTTAAGCGGCGTTTAAGTTCGTCAACACTAGGAGGTTTTACAAAAACCGCTAAAGTTTCAGCCGGAAATTTATGCTTGATTCGTAATCCACCGGATACATCAATATCAAAAATTACATTTTTGCCTTTTGCCCAAATGCGCTCCACTTCACTTTTTAAAGTGCCATAAAAATTATCCCTATAGACTTCTTCCCATTCAATAAAATCCTCAGCTTTGATGTGTTTTTTAAATTCTTCAATTGACATGAAATAATAATCTTTACCATTCACTTCTTCTCCGCGAAGTTCACGAGTTGCCGCTGAAATAGAAAACTCCAAATTCAACTCAGGTTGTGCTAATAAATGTCTTACTATAGTGGTTTTTCCCGAACCCGAGGGCGCTGAGAATACTAATAATTTTCCTTTGTTCATCGAGTATTTTTCTTTTCTCTTTGTTCTTTTTTCTTTGCTCTTTAAAGCACATTCAAAACCTGCTCCTTAATTTTCTCCAACTCATCTTTCATCATCACAACTAATTTTTGCATTTCGGTATGATTGGATTTGGAACCCATCGTGTTAATTTCCCTTCCCATTTCCTGGGTGATGAAACCAAGTTTTCTTCCGTTGGCTTCCGTTCCTGCAATAGTTTCGATGAAATAATTTAAATGGTTTTCCAAACGCACTTTCTCTTCAGTGATGTCGTATTTTTCAAGATAAAAAATCAACTCTTGTTCAAAACGGTTTTCATCTACGTTTTCTTTTAATTCATCCAAAGCGTTACGCAATCTGGTTTTTACTGTTTCAACACGTTCGGCATCATAGGAAACAGCGTTATTCATCAATGTCATAATATTGGCAATACGATGTAGAAATTCTCTTTCTAATGAAACACCTTCGTCTTTTCTGAATTGTGCAATATTTTCAAGCGCTTCATCAATTACAGTTTGTATTTTCTTCCATTCATTTTCATCAATTTCGTCGCGCTCAGTTTTTAAAGCGTCTGGCATTCTAACTGCCATTTTCATTAATTCGGTTTCATCCGCATTCGGAATCACCGCTTTCATTTGGTTGATATAACCTCTGACAATCGGCACATTGATTTTTGAAGAAGTTTCCTCGCCGGTAGCTTCTATATACAATGAAAAATCAATTTTTCCTCGCTCCAATCGCGCCGAAAGTTGATTGCGTAATCCCAATTCCATTTCACGGAAAACAGAAGGCATTCTGGTATTTAAATCTAACCCTTTTGAGTTTAGCGATTTGATTTCTACGGTAATTTTTTTGGTTGGTAATTGCAAAGTTGCTTTCCCAAATCCTGTCATTGATTGTATCATTGGTGTTTTTTAATAGACTTCAAATATAATTAAAAGTTTGCAGTCACAGTCGCAGTTTACAGTTTTATGCTGTCACTGATTACTGTGACTGAGACTTCTTTTTTTGTGTAACCAAATACACCCCGACGAAAATCAAAACTGCTGAAACAATTTTAACAAAAGTCAATTCATCTTTTCCTAAACTCATTGCAAAAACGGTTGCGAAAAACGGTTGCAAATAAACAAAAACGGCAATTGTGGTTGGGGATAATTCTCGCATGGAAAGTAAGTTGAATAAATAGGTAATAAAAGTAGAAAAAACTACTACAAATCCAATTTTCCAGAGAATATCCATTGGAATAATAGCCCATTGTACGGCCTGAAATTCATTCCATCCGAAAGGCAAAACCATTATAAATCCAAAGGTATAAATCCATTTTACAAAAGTAAAAGCATTGTATTTATCCATTAATTTCTTAACAATTACTAAGTAAATACCATAAGAAAAAGCATTTGTAAAAACCAATAAATTACCTAAAGAGGCGTTAGGCGCATTGGCCACCGATTTTCCGTAGAGAATTAAAGTTATGGTTCCTGCTAATCCTAAAAGCAAACCAAAAACTATTCGTTTTTTCATGCGCTCTTTTATTATGAATGCTGAAAGAACTAATACGATCATGGGTGTAGTTACCATTAAAACGGCACCCATAATCGGAGAGGTATAGCTCAACCCTTTAAAAAAAGAAAGCATGTTTAAAGCTACACCAAAGAAAGCAGCGGCAATAATTCGGGGAAAATCTCCTATTTCAATTTTTTCTTTAGGCCCGAAAATAGAAACCAACCAAAATAGAATTACGGAACCTCCTACACGCATCGTGATAAATCCAAATGGGAGAACGAATTTTGGCATTACATC
>CANKLK010000046.1 GCA_947482805.1 Flavobacteriaceae bacterium | reverse complement strand
TTTAAAATCATAAGATGCATCTCCAAAAAGATTTAAATATTTTACTCGTTCGCCTATCGGGGCATTAAAATAAACATATTTTACAAAATTTCTAATGGCTCCAATATCTTGTTTTCCGGATGAAAATTCAGGATAAATGCTTTCTAAATCTACCACTTTCACATTCAGATTAGAGTAATTTCTGTGAAAAGCTGCTAATTTTTCAGCTTGTGCATTTAAGAATTTTGGTGTAATAATTAAATAATCAATTTTCTGCCATTGTCCCTGAGCGTTATTAAAGACAGTCCCTTTTAAATTTTGGTTATCCACTTTTGATTTAGAATCTTTTGAAGGCGAATAATAATCAGTATTTTCAATGGCAACATATTTCCGAACTTCACCTAAATTGGACTTAAAAGAAAAAGCACTTTGCGTTGCGTTTTCCGCTTTAGTCACATTAAACCTGTCGGTAACATCCCAAACTTGTGAGATTGATGATGCATTAGAAAGTTGGTATTCGCCAATGCCTAGTAACGTATTTGCTTGGTCAAACTGAAATGGGAATTGTTTTCCAAAGGCCTGAAGATTTCTTTTGGCTTTAATGTTGATGTAATCTAAATATCCTCTTGAACTTGGCACACCACCATTATCAAAAGTCACTTTGATGGTTACATCTTCAGCTGACACAGAAGAAGTAGAAGAAAAATTCTTTTCTATAACTATAGCATCGCTGCTACTTCCTGGGTCGAGGGTAATATTACCAACCAATTGGGTGTTGGCTTCTATTTTAAATAAATTGGTTGTCGAAGTTATAGCGGCAACGTGTGTTTTAATCTCAATAGGAGATGAGCTTACAATGTTTGGAAATTTAAATTTAAATTCTTGGTCATTGTCAACGCTAAAACTCTCACCAAACCAAACCCTTCCTAATTTTTCAACATTGACTTCGTCAACTTCGTGAAACTGATAATCATCAAAAGCGGTTATTATTGTTGTTGTGCTTCCTGTTGGCTGTGTCATGTCAACAATTCGCTTTCCAACATCGCCTTGCGCAGTTACATAATAATAAGATTTATCAGCATAAATATTTAAGCTGCTTTTGTAGTCTTCATTCCATTTATCCATGCCTTCAGCATAAAAAAGAATAAAATCTTGATTGTCAAAAACACCATCACTTTCACCAACTACCTGAATAGCGTTTTCGGTTAAATCCATAGGATAATCAACAGAATTTAGTAATGGCAACATTCTTCCGCCATTGCCATAGATTTTTATTTTTCTGGGATCAGCGTTGGTATCAAGCCCTAAACTTTGAAGAAAACTTTTTGTGATTTTGTACACACCCGATTTTTGAATGTAAAAACGATACCAATTTCCAGTACTTAAAACAGAATTTTCGATAGCGGTTATATTGTTTATAAAGGCTTCTTCTCTTGTTTCGTTTTGTTGAATAGTATAGCTAAATGAAATTAGTTTTTTAAACGAATTCCCTTCTTTAACTATTGGAGTAAGCGTAATTTTTCCAAAATATTTTTCTCTGGCATTATAACTTTTATACCTTGATTTAAAAGTGGTGGGAATATTTTTTATTGCAATATCACCAAGTTGACTTTCTAAAATGGGTTCAAAAATCAGGTTGGATATTTGAATTGCATTTTCATTAACCATACTGTTTAATGGTATTGTCAAAGAATAGGATACGGTTTTGGAGTAAACATCAAATTCATAATTTTGAGTATTAAATTGGGGCACCATAAAGGAAAAGCGACCATAAGACAGTTCCTTTTTGTCTGTCCAATTTAATGAAATATTTTTCTGTTCTTGAGCAATGGCTAGGAATGTACTCAAGAACAGTAAACAAATAGTAAAAATCCTTTTCATAGTATTCAGTAAACGTGTTTTTTTGAAAATTAGTATAAAAAATCAAAAAAAAAATATTTTTGTTACAAAATATAATAAAACTACTAATTTTGCGTTCTACATAAAATCAACTTACAGAGAGCAAATTTAGTATTAATTAAAAAAAGTTGTTGCAATTTAATGGTAAATACTTATATTGCGCCTCGAAATTTATACCTACTATGAATATGAAAGTAAACAAAATTACAGCAGTAAAATTATTACTATCCTTAGTGATAATGGTCGGCTATACTAGTTGTAGTAAAAAATCAGAATCTAAAGGTGGTTCTAGAGCTACAGGATGGAAAATCAACGACAAAAAAGGAGGGTTCCAATACGCTTCTAAATTTAAAAAGCAAGCAACAGGCCCAGGTTTAGTGTTTGTTGAAGGTGGGACATTTACCATGGGTAAAGTTCAGGATGACGTAATGCATGATTGGAATAATACGCCAAATCAACAACATGTTATGTCTTTCTATATGGATGAAACCGAAGTAACCAATATGATGTATATGGAATACTTAAATTGGTTAAAAACAGTTTTCCCACCAGATCAAGAAAATTATAAAAACATTTATGAAGGAGCTTCTCCCGATACTTTGGTATGGAGAAATAGGTTAGGTTATAACGAGGCTATGACAGAAAACTATTTGAGACATCCAGCTTATGCCGAATATCCTGTAGTTGGAGTTAATTGGATACAAGCTACCGAATTCGCAAAATGGAGAACAGATCGTGTAAACGAGAAAATTCTTGAAGATCAACGTTATTTGAAAAAAGATTCTAAAGTTACAGATATGACTGCGGATAAAGTTTTCAGCACTGAGGCATATCTTGCTTCACCATCTACTGCAAAAGGAGGAGATGATAAGCTTGTTTTGAAAAAAGGTCAAGGAAGAGGAGCTGCAAAACCAGCAGCTAACGGTGCTGCTTCTGGGGCTAATAATACGGCAGGAAACAGTGCTAAAAATGTCTACGCTCAAAGAACTTCGGGTTTAATTTTACCTGAATATAGATTGCCAACCGAATCGGAATGGGAATATGCTGCTGCTGCTGATGTAGGACAAAGAGAATATAACCAATATAAAGGTCAGAAAAAATACCCTTGGTCCGGAACCTATACACGTTCAGGGAAAAGACAAGTTAGGGGTGATCAATTGGCTAATTTCAAACAAGGAAAAGGTGATTACGGCGGAATTGCAGGATGGTCTGATGACGGAGCGGATATTACTAATAAAGTTAAATCATATCCTCCAAATGATTTTGGATTGTATGATATGGCAGGAAACGTAGCTGAATGGGTTGCCGATGTTTACAGACCTATAGTTGATGATGAAGCTAATGATTTCAATTATTATAGAGGTAACGTTTACATGAAAAACAAGATTGGTGAAGACGGAAAAGTAGAATTGGTTACTGCCGAAACTCAAAAATTCGATACTTTATCAAATGGTAAAATTGTATCAAGAAATTTTCCAGGTCAAATTGCTAAAGTGGCTGTTGATGATAAAGAAACATATTTAAGACAAAATTTTGATAAATCAAACAACATAAACTATCGTGATGGTGACAAACAATCAACTAGATATTTTAAATTTGGTGGTTCAGAAGAAGGCGATGAAAAAGGAAAGTTGAGAGATGACCAAAGAATGTACGACTCTCCTAGACATAATGTGTCTACTGATAGTTTAGGAAATATGGTTAAAAAATATGACCGTTCTAATAAACGTACTACTTTAGTTAATGATGATGTGAGAGTATATAAAGGCGGTTCTTGGAGAGATAGAGCTTATTGGTTAGATCCGGCACAGAGAAGATATTATCCACAAGACATTGCTACAGATTTTATAGGTTTCAGATGTGCTATGTCTAGAGTTGGAGCCAAAGCTGATAAAAAGAAAAGAGCAAGAAACTAAGTTACAATTTTAAATAATAACAAAAAAGCCCTAATTTTAAGGGCTTTTTTGTTTTAACTATTTTGCCCAATGACTATTCAGAACATTCATGATTTATTTTTAAAATGCAGTAAAGTTTCAATTGATACACGAAAGATTGAGCCAAATTCCTTTTTTGTTGCTATAAAAGGAGACCGCTTTGATGCTAATACTTTTGCTAAAGAAGCGCTTGAGAAAGGGGCAAGTTTTATTCTCATTGACAATGCCAACTATTATGTAGACGAAAGAACTATATTGGTTAATGATAGCTTGAAAACACTACAGGAATTAGCGAGCTTTCACAGACAATTTCTAAGTCTTCCTATAATAGCATTAACAGGAAGTAATGGTAAGACCACTACAAAAGAATTAATCAATGTGGTTCTGTCTAAAAAGTTCGATACAAAAGCAACAGTTGGAAATTTAAACAATCACATTGGTGTTCCGTTGACTTTATTATCATTTACAAAAGAAACCCAAATCGGAATTATAGAAATGGGAGCTAACCATCAAAAAGAAATTGAATTTTTGTGTGAAATTGCCCAGCCAGATTATGGTTATATTACTAATTTCGGTAAAGCACATTTAGAAGGTTTTGGTGGAGTAGAAGGTGTAATAAAAGGGAAAAGTGAAATGTATGCTTATCTGAAAGCTGATAAAAAATCGGTTTTTGTTAATATTGATGACGAAATCCAAAAAACTAAAACTACTGATTTTAATAGAATCACTTTTAGCCAAAAAGATAAAAGTGCTACTGTTTTTATAGAAAGCATTACTGCAAATTCTTTTGTTAAAATCAAAACGTTAGGTGTTGAAATTAATTCTCATTTAATTGGACTGTATAACGCTAATAATATAAATGCTGCAATTACCATCGGCTATCATTTTGAAGTTCCCGTAAACGATATAAAAGATGCTATTGAGAGTTATGTTCCTGAAAATAATCGTTCTCAATTATTGACAAAAGGAACTAACGAAATCATTTTAGATGCCTATAATGCGAATCCAAGTAGTATGCTGGTGGCCCTTGAGAATTTTATACAATTGGATAAAACGAACAAATGCATTATCATTGGCGATATGTATGAACTTGGCGAAGAGAGCTTGGCTGAACATAAAGCTATTGTCAGTTTTTTAAATAGTAATGGCAATTTTGATTGTCATTTTGTTGGCAAAGATTTCTTTGCCAACAGTATTCAAAAACAGAACTTCCATTTTTATACTACATTTGAAGACTTTACCAAATTCCTTTCGTCAATAAAGCCGGAACATAAAACACTTCTTATAAAAGGTTCTAGAGGTATGGCTTTAGAACGAACTTTGGAATATTTGTAGGCAAAAATTCTTCAAGGACTTATGAAAATTTTATTGAGGTATTAGCTACGCTGAGCCCTTTTTGGGATGGCCTTGCTCAAAAAAAACTAACTTGCTTGCAGCAAGTAGTTTTTTATTCCTTAAACCTTACGAAAGTAAATTTTCGATACTTAAGGGAATAAAAAAACCGAAACGTAAGTTTCGGTTTTCTTGTGGGCGATGAGGGATTCGAACCCCCGACCCTCTCGGTGTAAACGAGATGCTCTGAACCAACTGAGCTAATCGCCCTTATTGCGAGTGCAAATATAGACTAGTTTTTTGATATTGCAAACATAATTGAAAAAAATTACAAAATTTCTGCAACTACAAAGGTGCTCCCGCCAATATAAATAAAGTCATTATTGCCGGCATTTTCTTTAGCGGCCTGATAAGCATTTGATACTGAAATGTATGTTTGACCTATAAGATTAAACCCAGCGGCTTTTTCTTTTAAAATTAATTGGTCTAAACCTCTTGAAATATCCGGTTTGCAAAAATAGTAGATTGCATTTTCAGGAAACAAAGGCAGAATTTCAGTTAAGTTTTTATCATTCACTAAACCCAAAACAATATGTAGTTTTTCAAACTTTTGTTCATTTAACTGATTCAAAACAATTTTAAGTCCATGAACATTATGTGCCGTATCACAAATTACTTTTGGGTTTTCTCCTAATTGTTGCCACCTGCCTTGTAAGCCGGTGTTTTTAATCACATTCAAAAAACCATTTTTAATATCAGTTTCCGAAACGGATAGCAACTTTTTATCTTGTAATACTTTTAAGGTTTGCAAAACCGTTTTCTTATTCTGAATCTGATAATCACCAAGTAGGGCAGAGGGATAAGTCGCTGCAATCAGATCAGAAGCAAAATAAATTTCAGAATGAGTTTCATCTGATTTAGCCAAAAAAACCGGCTTAGTTTCGGAAATATATTCGCCAATAACCACAGGAATGTTTGGTTTAATAATCCCAGCTTTTTCAAAAGCAATTAATTCTAAAGTATTGCCTAAGAATTGCGTGTGATCTAATCCAATATTAGTGATAACAGAAACCAATGGCGTAATGATATTAGTGGAATCCAATCGTCCACCCATGCCAACTTCGATAATGTTTATATCGGTTTTTTGTTTGACAAAATATTCAAATGCCAAACCAACACTCATTTCAAAAAAGCTCAACTCATTGGCTTCAAAAAACGCTTTATTCTTGTTTATGAAATCGCAAACATAATCCTCAGAAATTGGTATTCCGTTGATGCTAATTCGTTCTCGATAATCTTTTAAATGAGGTGAAGTATACAAACCTACTTTATAACCGGCTTCTTGTAAAACTGAAGCCAATAAATGGGATGTTGATCCTTTTCCATTAGTTCCGGCTACGTGAATACATTTCAAATAGTGTTCAGGATTTCCTAAATGTTTAGCTAACAAAACAGTATTGGTGATGTCCTTTCTATAGGCCGTGGCGCCTTGTGTTTGATACATCGGCAATTTGTTAAAAATCCAATCAAGTGTTTCTTTGTAGTTCATAATTTCCAGAAAAAAATTGGCGGTCAATATACTTTTATACGTTTTTTTTCGTTTATATTGTGATGCGAATTCTAAAGCACAAAATTGAAATTATTTTCAGAATAAATTGCCATAAATCACATAAATATGATAAGCACTTTTTTACAATTACAAGCTGACACCTTAGCTCAAGCCATTCCAACTGTAGACAAAGCAAATGCTGCTTTAACTAACGAAGTTTCTATTTTGGAATTTATTTTCAAAGGAGGTTTATTTCTTATTCCAATTGCTATCTTGTTATTTTATACCCTCTATCTCGTTTTTGAACGCTATTTGTATATTCATAAAGCAGCCAAAATCGATAATCATTTGATGAAAGATATTAGCAATCATTTGAATAATGCCAACATCGAAATGGCCGTTTCTTCTGCAGAAAGAAGCGGAAACGCACAAGGAAATATTGTCAAAGAAGGTGTGCTAACCATTGGAAGAAATATTGGAGAAATAGAATCAAATATGGAACGCGCGGCTAATATCGAGATTGGCTATATGGAAAAGAAGTTAGGACAATTAGGTTTGATTGCCGGTATTGCGCCAACCTTAGGATTTATCGGAACTATTTCGGGAGTTATTAAAATTTTCTATAGCATTTCTGTAACCGAAGACATCAGTATCGGGAATATTTCCGGTGGTTTATATGAAAAGATGATTAGTAGTGGTGCAGGTTTGATTGTAGGTATAATTGCCTACAGTGCGTATCACTTATTTAATGGGAAAATTGATGACTTTTCATTATCCATTCAAAAGCAAGTATTAGAATTTATAAATATAATTCAAAGACCAAATGGCAATAAAGCGAAATAAACGATTTCATGCAGAAGTCGCAACCTCTTCGTTAAGCGACATTATGTTCTTCTTATTGTTGTTTTTCTTAATTATATCGACTTTGGCAAATCCAAATGTTATCCGAATGACATTGCCAAAATCGAAAACCAATGAAAAGACAAACAAGCAGCTAATCACTTTATCGGTAACC
This sequence comes from Flavobacteriaceae bacterium, assembly GCA_947482805.1. The sequence continues at coordinate 5,468 of CANKLK010000046.1, read as the reverse complement.
GAAGAAAAAAGATATTTTATTGATAAAGAAGAAGTGCTTTTAGATCAACTAGAAACCAGATTACTAGAATTAATGGATCCCGAAAAGCAACAAACGGTAATCATTAGAATTCCGGCTACAATGCAGGTACAGGATTTGGTAGATGTACTTCAAATAGGCGTTAAGAACAAACTGAAGTTTGTTATTGCTACAAGTCCAAAATAACGTTTATCAAATTAATTTGTTTGACATATGAAACTTATTTAATAATTTCTAGTGTATTCTTGTTTTGCTTTTAGAATTTCTGATTTAGAACCATCATTTATTTTGAACTTTGTTCTCAAAGTTACCTGCTTGTCAATCTGTTGAATGAAAACCATAAAATGTAAATGAGGGCCATTTGACATACCTGTATTTCCACTATAACCAATTACATCATTTTCTTTAATCACATCTCCTTCTTGAACTATAGCGCCATCTTTTTTAAGATGAACATATTCTGAAAAAGTACCATCATTGTGATATATTAAAATATAATTATTGAATGAAGTGCAACTTTTTTCAGTACAACTTTGATCATTGTTTTCAATAACTTTCACAACAACTCCATCTCTAGCGGCTGTTATTTCGGTGCCTGTAGGCATAGTAAAATCTAATGAATTCTCATTTTGATGGGAAAAAGTTCCGTTATAGCCTTGATCAATTGTAAAAGATTGTCCTTTTTGAAAAGGTAGTGAATAATTGTAATCTATAGGATTGGTTACAGTGCTATCACCATAGTTAGCTTGTGATTTTGTTTTATATCCACCGCCACCATTTGGTTTTAATACTTGAATTTTAGAAATTAAGAAACCTTTGGTTTTTGCAGGGACAACAAATATCTTATGATTTCCATTAGAGGAAGACATATTGGTTAATTCGAGATCAATTTTTATTGATATAGGACAAAATTCGTCGTTGTCAACCAATAGATTAAAGCTATTGTCGATTTTTTCGCTGTAGAGTTTAGTTTTAAGCTGTGAAAAACCAGACGAACAAATAACCAACAAAACTGCTGAGAATAAAAACTTCATGTTAGTTTAGACTGAAAGTATAAATAATCTTTCCAACTTGTTTTTCAGGGGCATTGCTATCTGCTTGCCATTTCGTATTCTGAGCCGCAATTTTTGCTTGATCTAATAAACATTTTGCAGTATTGGTTGTTCCTTGTACTCCGGCTGTAACGCTAATTGTATTTCCGTTTCTATCAACTGTAACCTGGACCGCAACTCTACCTTGCTCTTGGCAATTATAATCGGGTTGTGGTTTATTTAAAGCTTTTCTGTTACCTAAAGAATAACCAGAGCCACCACCATTTCCACCACCATTTCCGGGTCCGATTCCTGTGCCATTTCCGGTTCCGTTGCCCGTTCCATTTCCACCACCCGTTCCATTTCCACTGCCGTTGCCAAGGTAGCCATTTGAATTCAGGCTCCCATTTGCATTGCCTTTATTACCACTTTTAGTGTCATTTCCATCGCCACCTTTATTACCAAGAATACTAGATAATGCATCATCAGCACTTTTAGAAACCTTTGGTTTTACAACTGCAGGTTTTACATCTTTTATGACTGGAACTGGTTTTACTTTAATGTTTTCTTTTTTGGGAACAACAACATTATCATCGGCGTTATCATCTGAGATGATGTTTTCATCTGGTGTTGGTGCTGTTGCCGCTTTGACTTCGTCTTTTACATTTAGCACTTCACTTTTGGAATTATCTCCCATTCCAAAATCGCTGTCACCAAAGTTCATCTCGATGCCGCCACCGCCACCGCCACCCATTATTTTCATATCTGCTGGAGGCCAAAAGCGCAACAAGAAAAGCAGCAATAAAAGCAATGAATAGAATAATACAGTAAGAATGACAGATTTTTGTCTGTCGGAACCAGGCGCTGCAACAACTTTGTCACCAGCTTTACTTAAAAGTCTTGATATTAATCCAACGGGAATTACCATATTTTATATATTAACTCTAACTTTTAAAACGTATAAATGTATTAAATATTGTGTAAATCGATGTTTAATTTTTTACTAAAGCAGCTGTTTCAATGCAATTTCAAAAGCAGTCGCACTAATATTTTTTTTGTCAACGTTTAAATTGTGTACCTTTCCTATGGCCTTTTTAATAGTTTCTGAAATATCATAGAATATTGATTCATCTGTCATTTGTACTTTTTTCTCCATAAAATAAGCAAATACTCTCGCCATACCACAGTTTGAAATAAAGTCAGGAATTAAACTCACTCTACTATCTGTTTCTTCCATGATACTGCCAAAGAAGATTTCTTTATCTGAAAAAGGAACATTGGCACCACAAGAAATTACTTCTAAACCATTGTTAATTAAATTGTTGATTTGCTCTTTAGTAACCAAGCGGGAAGCAGCACAAGGAGTAAAAATATCCGCTCCCAAAGTCCATATTTTTTGATTGATTTCTTCAAATGGAATCATATTTTGGGCTACCAATTTGTTACCGTCTTTATTTAAAAACAAGCGTTTAATTTCTTCAAAGCTGAAGCCTTCTTCGTTGATAATTCCTCCGTCACGATCAATGATGCCAACAATTTTTACCCCCATTTCGGCAAGATAGAAAGCAGCAGCGGAACCAACATTACCAAAACCTTGTACAATGGCTTTCTTACCCTGAACATCGCCACCATAAATATGATAATAATGGCGAACCGCTTCGGCAACACCATATCCCGTAATCATATCGGCTACGGTATATTTGCGCAATACGTCAGGAGAGAAATTCGGATTTTCGATTACTTTGATAACACCTTGGCGCAATTGCCCAATTCGGTTTATTTTATCAGCTTCAGAAGGTTTGAAATGCCCATTAAAAACCCCTTCTTGCGGGTGCCAAACACCACATTCTTCGGTGAATGGAATTACTTCATGAATCTCGTCAACATTCAAATCGCCACCAGTTCCGTAATAACTTTTTAATAGAGGTGAAACCGCTTTATACCAACGTTGTAAAACACCTTTCTTTCTTGGGTCATTCGGGTCAAAATTAATCCCCGATTTTGCACCACCAATAGCCGGACCGGAAACAGAAAACTTCACTTCCATTGTCTTGGCTAATGATAACACTTCGTTCATGTCCAATCCTTTTCTCATTCGGGTTCCACCGCCGGCAGCTCCACCACGAAGCGAATTAATTACGGTCCAACCTTCGGCATCTGTCTCGGTATCTTTCCAGTTGAATATTATTTCGGGTGGTTTATTTTCAAATTTTTTTAATAATTCTTTCATTTTTTTGTGTTAAATCTGTCTCAAAAAGATAGAGATATTTTTAGTCTGAGTAAATTTAGTTTAGACGCAAATATAGTAAATCATAGTTAGTAGTTTTAAATTGGAATTTTTAGGATAGTATTATTTTTTAGCTTGAATAATAAACAACACCCGAAGTATGATTGTGTTTTGCGCCAGTCACACTCGCTAAAACATTGATTTCATCTCGGAGTTTTAAAACGCCAAGCAAAGCAAAAATTAAAGCTTCTTTGAACTCTATTGTTTTTTTATCGGGAATGATTATTTCAATTTGTGGTAACCAAAATTTTAAGCGTTCAATCAGAAAGTCATTGTAAGCTCCGCCACCAGTAGCTAAAAGTTTTGTTTCGCCAGTTCGCTTAAGCTCGTGACTTTTATTATTAGGTAAAGCCAATGAAGTTTGTATCGCAATATGTTCTGTGAAAGTTTGCATCTTGTCTTCAATTGAGATGTTATATTTTTCCATCAAAGGCAAAAGGATAGTTTTTACAAATTCAAATCCCAGCGATTTTGGAAATGGTTTTTGATAATAATCCAAAGCATTCAAAGCATTTAATAAATCAGAATTGATTTTCCCCGATTTTGAAATTTTCCCTCTATCATCATAATCAAATCCAAGTTTATTGGCATAAAAATTTAAAACGGTATTCACTGGCGAAATATCAAAAGCGATTCTATTTCCATTTTGTTCAAACGAAACATTAGAAAAGCCACCTAAATTCAAGCAAAAATCATATTCTGAAAACAGAATCCGATCTCCTATCGGAACCAAAGGCGCACCTTGTCCGCCAAGCAATACATCTTGGACACGGAAATCACAAACAACGGTTTGATTACAATGATTTGCAATTTCGGGAAGATTACCAATTTGGAGCGTAAAACCATTTTGTGGCTGATGCAGAATCGTATGCCCATGAGAACATACCGCATCTAGTTTTTGTAATTGGTGTTTTTTGATAAAAGTTTTGATATTATTTGCCAAAAGAACTGTATAATCTTTATTTAGTTCTTTTAGTTTTTCTTCCGAAAAATCAACAGCAGTTTTTAGTTTGTTCAACCAATCACTATCATACGAAACAGTTTCGGTTTCATAGATATCGTAGCTCCATTTCCCATCAACTATTGAAAAATGGACATGCGCTAAATCAATACCGTCAAGTGAAGTTCCAGACATTACTCCAATGACGTTGTAAGTTTCTTTAAACATTGGCTAAATTTACGAAAACGTTTGAAATTTTAACTTTTATATTCTATTTTTGCTCACCAAAATTAAAGAAACAACAAACAAAAATCTTCATATCTATGGATTTTAATTTAACCGAAGAACATTTAATGATACAAGAAGCCGCTAGAGATTTTGCTCAAGCCGAATTGTTGCCTGGCGTAATTGAAAGAGATGAACATTCCAAGTTCCCAACAGAACAAGTCAAAATGATGGCTGAGTTAGGTTTCATGGGAATGATGGTTGACCCAAAATATGGTGGTGCTGGATTAGATAGTGTTTCTTATGTATTGGCAATGACCGAAATTGCGAAAGTGGATGCTTCGGCGGCAGTTATCATGTCGGTTAACAATTCTTTGGTTTGTGCCGGTATGGAAAAATACTGTTCAGAAGAACAAAAAATGAAATACTTGGTGCCATTAGCAAAAGGTGACGTTATCGGAGCTTTTTGTTTGTCAGAGCCAGAAGCGGGAAGTGATGCGAGTTCACAAAAAACTATTGCTAAAGATATGGGTGATTACTACCTATTGAACGGAACCAAAAACTGGATTACAAATGGTAATTCAGCATCAACCTATTTAGTAATGGCACAAACCGATGTGGAAAAAGGGCATAAAGGAATCAACGCTTTTATCGTTGAAAAAGATTGGGCCGGAGTTGAAATTGGTCCAAAAGAAAAGAAAATGGGAATCAGAGGAAGCGATACACATTCACTAATGTTTACCGATGTGAAAGTACCAAAAGAAAACAGAATAGGAGAAGATGGTTTCGGTTTTAACTTTGCGATGAATGTCTTAAATGGCGGAAGAATCGGTATTGCATCACAAGCATTGGGGATTGCAACAGGAGCTTATGAATTGGCCTTGAAATATTCTCATGAGAGAAAAGCTTTTGGCAAAGAAATTTTCAAACATCAAGCTATTGCCTTCAAATTAGCCGATATGTATGT
>CANKLK010000045.1 GCA_947482805.1 Flavobacteriaceae bacterium | reverse complement strand
GAAAAAAGGATAAACTCGACCCAAATGGTTTAAAAAAGATAAATCATTTGGGTTATGGCTAACTACCTCGTGAAGGTTCGAACCCTTCCCCTACAGCGGTTTTTATTTTACAGAAACCCTTGCAGCGTGAGTTGTGAGGGTTTTTTGTTATTATGAAATTTGAAAAAGTTTCACTAAAAGTTTCACTACGATTGAACTATCTCTCTAATTCTTAAATGAACAAATATCTAACTAAGTGGTACAGGTAGATTTAAAAAATTCATTGATAATTATTGAAATGAAAAAACTAAGGCTTTAAACCTTATAAAAGATATACTTTAAGGAAAGCTTATACCATTAAATAATCCCACTTCCCTTCATAATTAACAATTCGGCTCTTTAAAAGCCTTTTTTGACCACTATAATTTTCCGCTAGCTTTTGTATTTTTTGTGATGGAATAATATAAAAATCTGGCAAGATTTCAATATTGGGAAATTTATTATTGTATACTACAACTACAATGAAATGATTATTAACAGACTTGACATTATTTATTACTATTGAGCTATAACTTTTTACAGATTTAACATCAACTGTTAAGGATGAACCATTTTTCGCTTTAATAATGATATCTATATTTTTCTTATTACCCAAACTTATAAATGCTTCTATCCCTAACCGGTATAAAGTACTCATCACTAAAAATTCGCTTGCTACTCCAGTATAGTATCCAGAATTGTCTCTCATATGCTCCATCCTTCATTAAAAACGATACAATGATTTGCTAAACTATAGATATATAAGAATATCAATTACTTATTACATCATAGTCACTAATTTTAATATCAAGTGATGTCACAACATATTCTTTTATTTTTTCAATTTCAGAAATATCCTTTACATCATCAAATGAAAATATTGCAGCAACCCGACTAGGTTCTAGCAGAAATACCCTATATGTTTTATCTCTTGTAAATAAATAGGCCAAGCGCGTAACGATTGAGTGAGCATCTCCAGGATTTATCATTTCACCACGTAAACCTTTAGAAGGTGCATCATTATACATTTCATCAAATGAACATTCATAATGATAATGCCACATTTTAGGATTCGCGATACCAACTCTTTGTTGTTTTTCAAAACCATTATTAATTTGAAAAGAACTTAAACAATACATCCAAACTTTGTTGTTAAATAGACTCTCTAATATTTTTAAAGACTGTTCCTTTCTTAAATAAAAAGCTTTCTTTTCCCCCTTGTAATAAAAGTAAATTGGATAAACGCTTTTACCAATAGATCTATATTCTGAAATTGATTTTAAACTAATCGAACTTAATGTTTTAAAAAGCATTTCAGATAATAAATTAATATTATTGTTTGTTGTAGCGGTTATAGAAAGAGAAATTTTCCATTTCTTATTTTCATTATCAAGAGATAATGGTGGACTCATTTTTACAGAGTAATCAAATGATTGTTGTAATATTCGAAAAACTGATTGTGTTAGCTCTTTAATTGCTTTTATTTCAGACTCTTCATTTAATATTTGCAGTTTAATATTGTAACTGAATAAACCGCCTTCAAATTCCACTTTCACCCCCTTAGATTCACAATAGGAAGTTAACTTACTGACAGATACAATGGCTTTTAAAGTAATTAAGTAACTTCCATTAGGAAGCGCTATTTCATTTAATACATCATACTTTTGAATATTCCCATTAGTCACAGATACTATCTCATCTTTAACAAGACTATCATTTAATATTGTTGTATTGCTAGAAATAAAAGCTCCAAATGCTTGCTCAATTGCACTTCGTAAAGCATTTGTTTTAGCTTCATCAATTGTTTTTCCTTGACCAGTAACAGTAATTGTAACTATTTTATCATTACTACTATTTGGAATTGAATCCGTTTGAGCTAATAAATTAATCGTAGAAAATAAAATTCCAAGAATTATAAAATATTTTTTCATTTTTAAATTTGGGTTTATAGTTTTTTATTGTTTGAAATAACTTAACAAAATTTCCTGCCTTACTTCTTCTTCACCTCTCTATAATAAATATACACAGCCTGCTTACCATCATAACTATCAAAGTTGGTAAGCAACTCCATACCTTCTGCAAACCCTGTTGATGACTCTTTTAAAGATTCTTGCATTTCTGTTTTTGTGATGACGTTGTCTTTAGTTTTTTCTTCTGTGGTAACAATGACCACCTCTGAACTTATATTAGAGCCATTAATATACTGGCTTGCATAAGCCTTTGCTTTTACACTGGCTATCCTACTCATTATATTCTCAGGTTTAGCAGGGTCTTTCTTAAGCTCTACAACAGATATCATATAATCTTTTCCATCTTCTGTTTGAAGTATTTTTACTCCATTAAAGGCTTGTGAATTATACATTCTGCGGGCAAAATTTGAGAGGCCTACTTTGGAGCCGCCGAAGTCTTGGGAATTTGCAGCTACAAAAGAAAGTATTGCTATAATTACTAAAAAACTTTTTTTCATAATAATTTCTTTAAATATTCATACCTATTTTCTCTAAATGCTTTATACTGTTCAAATGTAAAAACATCACTTTTATCATTATTGCAAAAGTAACATGCCAAAACACAATTTTCACTTGAATAAAGTTGAGTATCTTTCCTATCTACTTCTAGCCACATGCCTCTTGCTTTACCTCTTGATGGCTTTCCGTTAACTGGAAATCTTGCAGATGTGAGTATTCCTCTGCAAACTATTTTCTGACAATCTATTTCACTTATTTTACAATATGAACAAACTTTATCCTGATTATAATACCAATTTTTAAAATCATCAAAACTAGAAAAGCCATTTTTTCCAGCCTTTAGCCTTCTTTTAAAATCAGATTTTAGCTGAGTATCAGATTTTGGTTGATATTTAAAATTTGAATTTCTCATTTTACATTATAATATAATTTTGTTCATTTTTTTAAACCTCAACAACCACAATTGCTTGGATATTCAACATTTATAAACCATTGTGAAGCAAAATTTGAATTTATACCACAATGAATAGGCTTCTTCAAAATTTCAATTCTTTTGTATTTAACATTTATTAAAAAAGATGAGTTACGGTGATTGTCAGCTATTAAATTTGAAGCATGCATCCCTCTAATTATTTTTTGATATACAGGAAAATCAACACCAAAATAATTTTGTGTATTTTGATTAAAATATATTTCGTTCAATCTAGAATTTAAGACTTGTCTCAAATTTCGAATGTCATTATCATTAAATGATACAGCATCATACAAAGTTGCATAATGTACAAAACAATTATTGCTTGCTTTATAAACTAATCTTAATTCTTCAATTGATGGTCTTGGATATCTTATTCTTGTACCATAACAAGGAACATAAGCAATTTTTTCCATCAAAAAAAAGTCACTAAAATTAAATTCCTCTAAACCAAATGTTTTATTTGCATTAGGCACTTTTACTCCAAAATTATCGCATATAGGGTCTGTTGGATATTTCCAAGCAACTTCTATGTTATTGGGATGATGTATTGAACCATAAGTTCTTGCATAATGTGGCATAATAGAATTTGTCATTTAAATTGAGAAATATTTTATCTTGTATAAATAGATTGAGAATTATTTTCAAAAAATTTATTAATATCTAATTTATAATTTAACTTCTTGATTTAATTACAAATTAGTTTTGTTTAATATCCTCTAAATGTTTGTAAATGTCTAAAGCTTCTAAATAACTGCCATCCTGTAATTTTTCCCACCTAATAGGAATTGCATCCACTTTGTAATTATCAAAATAATTCACAGTTCCTCTAACACTAAAAAAATAAACATTTTTATCATTAGGTCCTCTATAATATTGAGAGCTTGAAATACAATTGTAGAATAAATATCTTTGTGCAGTTGAATAGTTATATTTAAATGGATTATTAGTGCAAAAACTATTATGAAACCTATCAAGCATACTCAATTCATTTTTTGAGGGCAAAAACCAATCATGAAATCCCATAGACGAATACTTACTACAAATATCAGCTGGCATACTATCCAATGATGTGTACCAATTTTTTAACAGCTTCATTGAATTTGAATATCCTGACCCTATTAATGTATCTGTTCCTAATACAGGTATTTGAGGAGGAGTATATACTTTTGAATGAGAAGCTTTAATTCCATTAAGAAAAGTATATTGTTTTCCTGAGTTCCCATCGAATAAAAGTTCACAGGTTAACAATGGTGTTATATATGCATTTGAGTTTACATCAATATACACCATTCTTCCACCTTTATACCAAGTTCCTATTTTAGTTTTCGAGTAACTACTATAAATTTTAAAATTTGACAACTTTTCTAAATTATCTAAGGTGTATTCTTTTGTAAAGCTGTAGTTTACTATTGATGCTGTCGAGTTTAATGATTTATACTCATTAGCTAGTCCATTATCATAATCATCAACAGCCACAAACGGATTAGGTTCGGGATTATTGAAATTGAATGTTTTATCAGGATAATAAGAAATTTTAAGTTTTTTTATTTTACTATACCAATAACCTTGAAACGTAGATAATCCATCTTCTACAATAAAGTTTCTTGTAATTCTAGGCAAATCTTCAAAGAAAAGTGCGATGGCTCTTTGCGATTCTTCTTTTCTAAAATAAACTATTTCATTATCGAGCTTAACTTTAAATATATTCTTCCCCAAAGATTTATAATTTTCAACTTCTTGTGATGTTAAAGAAATATTTTTCATGCTATTCTTTAGGTAATCAAACACAAAATCAATATTTTTATTTGAAGACACTGAAACCGTAAATGGTATTTCCCAATTTAAGTTCTTATCATCTAACGATTTAGGGTCGGATGTTTTTAGTATATAATCAAATGATTGATTCATTATCGGGTTTAGTAGGAAAAGAGTTTCCCAAATAGCTTTTATCTCAGCTTGTTCATTTAATATTTGTTGCTTTATATTAATCGTGAATAAACCTCCTTTAAATTCAACTACAACTCCTTTTGATTCACAAAACGAAGTCAACTTACTAACTGAAACAGTTGCTTTCAATGTTGTAACATAACTACCATCTGTCATCGGTGTCTCATTTAATAAATCATATTTTTGAATATTACCATTGGTCACAGATACAATTTCATCTTTGACTAAATTATCGTTTAATATTGTTGTATTGCTAGAAATAAAAGCTCCAAAAGCTTGCTCAATTGCACTTCGCAAAGCATTTGTTTTTGCTTCATCGATTGTTTTTCCTTGACCAGTAACAGTAATTGTAACTGTTTTATCATTACTACTATTAGGAATAGAATCCGTTTGAGCTATTAAATTAATCGTAGAAAATAAAATTCCAAGAATTATAAAATATTTTTTCATTTTAAAATTTGGGTTGTAGTTTTTGTAGTTAATTTCATTCTTAAATCAATTTTAAATACACTTATACTGATATAGAATTACAATTTCTTTATTATCAATTTTTGAAAATCCATTTTTCAAAAGATATTTTTCAATTTCTTCAACAATTGGTGTGTTATCAGAATCGCTAAAATCAAACTTTGGAAAATAATCCTGATTAGCCCTAGCCCAGTCCTTTGGAGTAGTGGCGCTAATTATACCATTGTTATTAAAAACGATAAAGTGTTTTTTGTAAATTCTTTTTGTTTTTGCCATAATTACCAGATTAATCGATTATAAATAATTGTTTGTGGTTGATTTCTGTAATACTCAATAGTTATTTGCCTTGCAGCTTCAATTCTTTGCTGTTCAAGTTTTACGTCATCCGCATATTTTTTCATCTTAAATTCCCAGCTTTGCTTTTCATCCTCTTCAATTTTTTTTCTTATGTTTTCAGTGAATAAAATGGCATCTTTATAACTACATGATGAAGGATCAATCTTATTCAATAACACACTTGCGTCTTCTGCTCCTTTTTTATTGGGGCTACTATTCCATTTATTCTTTGCCTCATTTAATGATTGAATACCCTCTCTGTCTATTTTTTTTTGATAGATTGGCTGTATAGCATCCATACATTTATCAAAACAGACTTTACAAACTTCTGGTACTTGCACTAATTCATAGATTGCTGCTTCATCATCTTGTTTACTTGTTAATGTAACTGCTTTTTTGATTATAAAATCGCATTGTGAAGCATAATATTCTATAACCTTATTCTTACCGGAATTGATAAAATCGATGAATTGTTTGTTTTTAGGATTAATATTTTGAATGGCACTTATTAATGCTTTGTTCTCATTTGTTCCAACCCCCTTTATACTTAATGATGTGTATGAAAAAATGGTATTATCAGTTGCATCACCAATAAAAAAAGCTACTTCCAAATTTTGAGCAATCATTTGTGGCGGACCAGCAACGATATCTTTTGATAGTACATTTATTTTTGCAGCAATTACAAATCTTGCAGAAAGCGCATTACCACCAACACCATTTTCTGTTGCCACTTGATTAAGTTTGGCTATAAGCTGGTTTTTTGCTTCTTCAGGCAACTTGTTTTCTTTGTCTATAACTGCAGCATTCAAAACAATTCGACTCACGTCTGATTGAGTTTGGCAAAACACTGAATTGCTGAAAATAACAGCAGCAAGGATAATTAATTTATTCATTATGATAATTTTATTTTTCACCTAATACTAAAATAGCTTCGCCCAAACCTCTAATCATTAATTTGCTCTCAATGTTATATGGAGCGGCCTTGAGGTATTTTTGTAAATCTTTTAAAAATAATCTGGCATCAATAGCTTTACCATTATTATCTATAACTGGAATTCTAACTTGCTCGATATTCATGATATTTTCAGAAGCATCACTTACATTATGCCTGCCTTTAACTGTATTTTTTTGCATCCACTCCGTAATAACATCTGTTAGTTCTTTGCCTTCAAATTCAGTTTCTAAATTGTTAGACCAATTTTGCCAGCGTTTTATTTTAACGCTAATCTCACGACCGTTATCAAACATATCTGAAAAGTGATTTTGCAATTGGGTTACAAATGGATCGATGTTTGCATTAACCGCTTGTTGCAACATCACAGGAATCACTTCTGTCGCCGATGGAGAACTTGTACCAGTTGAGGAAGCTATCCTTTTACTTGTGTATGCATCTAATGCTTCCAAAGTAAAATTCACCGAACGTCCTTCTGCTGTTTTATTTATTGACCACCATATTTGAACAATAATATCAGCTTTTGCTCTTTTTTTCAATTTATCAAGCGGACTCTCCGATAATGAAGACCCCGATGCTACACTTGAAGTCATATTATCTTCGGCAGATTGTTGTTCTAAATTTTTAATTTCTAGTTCCGCATCTTTTAGAGGGAAGCCTCTGTCAATCATCAATGAACCAATTTTAGAAATAACTTGTCCAATTTCAGCATCTTCCTGAAATGCCTGTTTGTAATTTGGCACTTTCATTTTAGTTCCCTGATTGTCAAACTCTGAAATAAAATAGCGTTGTACACACCAATTATCGCTTGGCAATATCATCAAAGTTGGTTTCTTAGCCTGAGCAAATGAAACAACAACAGAAAATATTGATAATAAAGTAAAGAGTAGTTTTTTCATGTTGTAATTTTTAAAACCCATTGTTTAGTGATTTGATTATTTTATCGTTTATTAAATCTTTTCTTAGTAAATCTTTGTCAATTGTTATGATTGCAGAATGTTCTTCTGTTTGTTTGAACTTCTTTTTATCCAATTCGTTGATCTCTACTTCTTCAACAGCAATAATATACTTGTTGTAAAATGCTTTTTTACCGAATAAATTTTTGAAATATTTTTTATTGCTTTCATATTCATCTTTAGAAATTAGTGGTGGCTGACTAGTACAATCTTTTCCACCGGAAACTCCTTTTATCAATACGGCATGAAGTCCCAATTTTTTCTCAAAGTCTATGTCTGTCTTAGATTTTTTATCAAAATTCGTCACTTTGATTTTAGTGGCCTTTTGCATACTGACATCAACACATTCTGACTGGTAGTTCCAAGAAGCAAAATCTTGAGAAAAGACCATTTTGGAAAAAAAAGAATGACAATAAAAAAAGTATTGTATTTTTCATATTCGATATTATTAAATTAAAGATATCGATATTTTATTGAAACTGTAAAAAGTATACGTATCAATTCTTATACCTCCTCAACACCTTACTCTTCTCCAAAATTTCCGAAAGCCTGTAATATACATTTCTGCCAATACGGTGCTCATTTAATAATCCTTGCTTTGTCCAGGAGGCCAAAGTAGTTTTAGAAATAGCCGGTTCAAATAATTTGCACGTTTGAGCAGGAGAAAGTAGTTTCTCTTCTTTTTCGCCAATCAAAGATTTGAGCATATCGTGCATCATTGGTCGAAATACTTCTACCAACTCTTCGGGCAAATAATTTGTCATTATAAACTTATCTCCTGCCATTAAACTGTTGTTGCTCTTTCTCTTTTTTCTTTTTATCTATGTGTTTATTTATTAAATACGCTGCAACTCCCACCACAGCTACACCCCCAAGTAAATGCCAAATTGTAAAACCCTTCTTCGATTGGGGCATAGCAATTACAGGTGGGGGTGGTGGTATTTCGGGAATTATAGGTGTATGAATAACGCTTTCAACTACTTTTATTACTGGCGGAGGAGCCATCGGTACCTCAGGTGCGTTTTTTAAAGCATTCAAATAATCAACTTTATCTGATAGTATCTCTTTTATAACTTCCATATTTTAACGGTTTGGTTGGTGAATAATACATAGGCGTAGCGTATCAACTTTTTCGCTTGGATATTCTCAATAGTTATTAATTCGGAGTAGGTATCCCATACAAAACCACGGTCTATAAATACCTTTGCGGAAAAAGGTTTTGAGCCATACAAACCATAGGTTTCATTTGCCGTATTATCAAGAAACAATAGGATTTTTTGTAGGGACTTCTTTTTGTTTTTTTCTGATGCGTCCACGCTTTTGTTGTAATCGTAGCATTCATCACTGCAATAAACGGTGTTGCCGTTTTTATCTTCTGGTAGCGGGCCCTTACAAACGGGGCAAAATCTTAGTATTTTTTTCTTCATGTCTTTGATTTAAGACAACAAAGATAAAATCGATATTTATACAAAACCCTTTACAGTATTGATTTTCAGAATAATCGTATACTTTCTGTACGAGGTCCTCGTACAGTTTTGTACGAGCTCGTACACTCTGGATTAGTATATGGAAAAATGGAGTTTTGCAATCAGATTTTAGGCAGGTAATTATCCCACTTAATATCTGTTTTAGTACTTACCTCGCCACTGATATTTGAGGTTATATTATATAGCCCTTTTTTTGAATTAAGTGCCTTCTCATATTCCTTAAAATAACTTGCAAAAAACAAAACGAAGTCATGTTTATCTCTTCCTGTAAGGCTGTGCTTCAAGAAAAAAAAGTGAATAGCGTAGTCTATTATTTTTTTGGGGAACCTAAGACTGGTATTAAGATTTAATTTTTCTGCTGGTATTTCCTGGGGTATAAATAGGCCGTTTGCAAAAATATTATTGACAGATTCTTCCCCTAAAAACGGTTCTTTGTTTACCGATTTCTCTTTGTATAAAAAGGAAAAAAAATGCCGAATTTGCTCATCTGTTAACTTCCCAGGAATTTTAAATCCTTTTCTGCTTTCAAAATATTTTTTAAATTCAATCTCTTCTTTTTCTGTATTTGGGCTTTTCTTTATTTCAGGTTTTTCAACGACTATTTCCACTTTTGAGTCAGATTTTCTATCTACCCATTTTTCTATTTCTTCGTTGAAGTTTGACGGTAAAAGATAGAAATTGCCGTCAATTGATAGCAATTCTTGTAAAAAGTCGTCCAAAGATTGCTCGTCACCGTAAAAATTATCATACACCTGAAAACTCAAAAATTCATTAACTGGAAGACCATTAGATTTAAGCTGCCCAATTTTTAAAGAAAATAAAATACGGAATGTTTCCTCACTAGTATTTCCTCTGAAGATATACTGAATCCTGTCCAAATCATAAAAAAAGCCATCATTTTCAAAAAAATCCGGAATATATTCATCATTCCATTCCGCTTTCATCCTTACATATTTTTGATAATAGCTATTATCTTCTTCTTTCACTGGTGGATACAAAAAGGGCTTGATTTCTGAATCAAGAACCGCCTTTTTAATGTGGTTATAAATTTCTCTTGCATTGTAGTTAACGACAGACTTTTGCCTTAATTGATCATTAACAAATTGAACGATTGAGCTGATTTCTATATGATAATCCATCTTAATAATTTTTAATTAAGTTTCTATGTTAGATTTTTAATTTTTTCAAGTGCCTATTTACTTCCCTTTCTACTTGTTCAAAATCTGGCAATTCTTTTATTTGGTCCTGCAAAGAATTTTTCCAGCGTGCTTTATATTGAGGGATTCTTTCGGTCATCTTTTTGTGAAAATCAACTGCATTTAAATTTTTGCTGTTGCATTTTGTTTTGAACTCCGCGTTGTAAAAATCAATATCCATTCCGTATTGTTCCAGTAAATACCAAATGTCATAATAGTCTCGCGCCTGCATCCTTTGCATTAATAACTACAAAAGGAGTAGCAACCAAATTGGTATTTAGCGTTGCGCCACCAACCTCGGGTATAGTTTCTGCTAACCTTACCTCATTTACGGTAACGGCAACACCTTCAAGTGCAAATATTGTAATTACTTTAGCACCCTGTATTTCGGATGGCTTTATCATGTATTGATGGCATTTAGTATAGTATCAGTATCTATATTTTTTTGTACACTCCAACGAGCATTTCTTTTCCCTTCTTTAGGCAGTTCTGTGTCGAGCACGACATAAGATGCTGTTTTTATTTTTTGTAGTTTTTCTATGATTGGATTTTCTATTTTCAATAATTCCAATAAAAAACCCAATCTCTTTATTACAGCTTGTGAGCCAAATTTTATTGTGTATTCTAAAAGTGTATCAAAGTTGATTTTTGTCTTGGATGCATAAATAGCTTTTGCCACCTCAACAATCCCTCCGGCATATTCGGGTTTAAACAAACAATCAACAATCGTCTTTTCCAAATCAGAACAAAGCACTTTATTAAAACTATCTATCCATATTTTCTTCGATCCAAAAAAATGTGTTGTGTTGTGATACACAAATTGAAAAGAGACATTTTTAATGTTCAACTCCGCGGGTTTTATTTGCTTTGACACCACTATTTGTTCTTTCAGTGATGGTTGTGTTATCAGATTATGAATCTGTAAGGCAGAATAATAACCGATATAATATTTTGCATTGTTTACTAAATGCTCGGCTAATAAATGCCAGTCAGGCATAAACTTACTTGGCTCGGCTTCATAGGGAATGATATAAAAAACACCATCTTTAATACGCATCAACAATCCTCTTTTCGACATATCGCTCAACAACTCACGCACGGTATTGGTTTTTGAGTTTGGCAGTGCCTGATATGCTTGGTTATTGTCAAAGCAAACCTGGTTCTTACCGATAAAGTAGGTAAGCAGTTCATTTGATTGTTTTGATATTAACTTATTTTTCATAGTTGATTTGTCAGTTTTAAACTGACAATAAAGATATAAATAATAATTTAATTTTAGAAATTCTGTAAATAAACTCCATCATCATACGCAACAACAGTTAGTCTCACCATCCCTCTTTAGCCATTATTTTCAAACCGTGACAATTATTCACACTTTCGTTTCTGATGCTAATTTTGCTGACTACAAATTGTGTCCATCTGACATTTTTTGCTCATATTATGCTACCCTCATTAAGTTATTGTTCCATTTCAGTTTGATATGCTCGTTCAAACGCTTGGCTGTATCCAGTTTACTTACTCTGATATATTTTAAAAACGCACGCTCTGTTTTATGGCCAGTTATTTTCATCAAATCAATAGTAGGGAATCCCTGTAAATAAAAATTAGTGGCAAAAGACCTTCGAGCAGTGTGACTTGAAATTAAATCACATAAGCGTTCTTTTGGTTGAGTGGAGAGCCTACCCGTTTCTGTTAGTTCTGCTAATTCACCAACCTCTTTAATGTAATCATTGAACTTTTGATTACTGATTGCTTTTGGTAATCTGTTGCTGTTGTTTTTGTATTTTTCAAATATTTCTAAAACAACAGGGTTGCAAGGAATAATTACAAGCTCTTTCGTTTTTTGAGTAATGATTTTAATGTAAAAATCATCATCAGATTTTACAATGTTCTCTGGCTTGATGTTGCTGAAATCAGAAAATCGTAACCCAACCCAGGCACCGAAAACAAACAAGTCGCGGACCTGTTCCAATTTTTTATTTTGAAGTTGAACTGCGTAGAGTTTATGTAACTCTTTTTCTGTTAAATAAATATGCTCTGTTTCTTCTTCGCTAAACGAAAACTTTTTATGGCGGAACTGCATGTTATCAGTATAACCAAGATCAACAGCCTCGCCCATAAACACTTTCAATATGGCAATATCTTTTGCTATGGTATTTACAGCCAATTTCTGTTTCTTTTGCAGATAAGAAACATAGGCATAAAAAAAATCGAGATTGATACTTTCAAAATCAATTTTCGTTTTTGAATAGGCTTCGTAATCTTTTAGGTGCTTGGTAACGGCATGATAGTTTTTCAAACTTCCTTCACTTTTATCTCTTCCTCTGAATTTGATTTCTCCGTTAATAAATCTGGTGGCTAAGGAAAATAAAGTTGGTTTTTGCTTGGACTCTTTCGGCTGATGGTTTTTATCAATAAAATGCTCCATCGCCATTCTGAGATGTTCCGGTTCAGGTATTCCGTCCTTTAAAGATTCATTGTATGTTTTTATGCAGATTTCTTCAAGATTATCAAGCAGATTATTCAGGGCGAATTTTCCATCAATGGTGGTAGCAAGTTTATTTTTTACCCTTTGCTTTTTTTCATTCCAGTCGGATGGTTTTATGGATTGTCCGAAAGAAAAAAACAATCTTCTTCCATGGTAAATAAATTGAAGGTAGATATTAGAGTATCCTGCTTGGTCAGTAGGTTTTAATCTGAAGTGAACTACGGGTTGTCGGGGCATGGTGTAGATTTTGTACACCAAAGATAATAAGTTTCACTAAAAGTTTCACTAAAAATTGGATTTATTGTTATTATAAAAATCAATTTGTTATTTTTAGTATTGATAATCAATACTTTAATGTTTAATTGGTATTTCAAATATCAACGAATAACAATAGGTTACTGTACTTCCCCTACAGCGGTTTTTATTTTACAGAAACCCTTGCAGCGTGAGTTGTGAGGGTTTTTTGTTTTAGGATTTCATTAAAGGTTTCACAACGATTGCTGATGTGGTTTAGGTAAGTCAAAAAAATAGAAAAATTTATTTTGATTTGAT
>CANKLK010000044.1 GCA_947482805.1 Flavobacteriaceae bacterium | reverse complement strand
CACGCTTCGAGAAATGGACAGGATTGAGTATTTTTTAAAAATTTCATCAAATCAATTTACAAGAAAAGATTACATGAACACCTTTAAAGATATATCGACAGCTACTGCTTCGAGAGATTTGAAAAAAGCAACAGAATTAAATCTTATAATAAAGCAAGGAAAAGATAATCAAACTGTCTATAGTAAAAATAGCTACAGCTCATAACACTTTCTAAAACTCATGGCTAGTTTTCGGTAAATTGTTCGTTTACATTTCATAACTTCACTTGGTCGGTTATGGAAAAAAGCTTTCCATAAGTCGTTAGTCATAAAAATTTCTGCAAATCCCTTTTCTATTTTAACTCTAAATTAGAAAGCTTACCTTTGCATCACCCGAGACCAAAAATTGGTCGAACGGACGAAGTAAATTACAATCCTAATGAGCACTTTCGAGCAATTCAATCTTCCTAAATCATTACAAAAAGCGGTGGACGAATTGGGGTTAACCACTCCAACACCAATACAAGAAAAATCTTTTTCGGTAATTATGTCGGGCCGCGATGTGATGGGAATTGCACAAACAGGAACGGGTAAAACTTTTGCTTATTTACTGCCAATATTAAAACAATGGAAGTTTATAGCTACCGATACACCTCGAATTGTAATTCTAGTGCCAACAAGAGAATTGGTAGTTCAAATCGCTGCTGAAGTTGAAAAACTCACACAATATATGTCGGTTAGAACATTAGGCGTTTACGGTGGTGTGAATATCAACACGCAAAAGAAATCCGTTTATCAGGGAATTGATGTTTTGGTTGGAACTCCGGGTCGAGTAATGGATTTAGCCCTAGACAATGTTATTCGTTTTGACAGCCTTCAAAAACTGGTGATAGATGAGTTTGATGAAATGCTAAACTTAGGTTTTAGAACTCAGGTAACTTCCATCCTATCGATGTTAAAGAATAAACGTCAGAACATCTTGTTCTCGGCTACCATGACTGATGAAGTTGATGATATGCTTGAGGATTACTTTGACTTTCCTGAAGAAGTTACGTTGGAGAAATCGGGAACACCCTTAGAGAAAATAGAGCAATTGGGTTATTTTGTGCCTAACTTTTTGACAAAGATAAACCTGATTGTTGAGTTACTAAAAGATGACGCTTTAGAACGAGTGTTACTTTTTGTAAATAATAAAAAAACAGCCGATTTACTGGCTGTACAATTGGAAGAGCATTATCCTGAACAATTTGGAATCATCCATTCGAACAAATCACAGAATTACCGTCTGCAAACTATGGCTTCTTTCCAAGCTGGCGAAATCAGAGGAATTGTAACTACCGATGTAATGGCAAGAGGTTTGGATATTTCGGATGTGACACATGTTATTAATGTAGAATTTTCGGAAGTGCCTGAACAATACATTCACCGCATTGGGCGTACCGGTCGAGCTGATAAATCGGGTATTGCGATTAGTCTAATTGGACCTAATGAGCAGGAAATCCAAATAGAAGCAGAAATGTTGATGGATAAAGAAATCAAGATTTTAGCCCTACCAACAACCGTTGAAGTAGCTACTCGCCTACTAGAATTTGAAAAAGATAAAAAGAAACAGAAGGTAATTTTAAAAACCAACAAACTAGAAGGTGGCGCATCCTTTCACGAAAAGGCAAAGAAAAATACAAAAGTAAATCTTGGTGGTCCATCAAAAACCAAGAAAAAAACCGGGACGTCAGTTAATAGAAATATATTGAAGACAAGAGCGGCGAAGAGGAAGAAAAAATAGTCGCAGTCAACAGTATCAGTTATCAGTTTACCTTTATTTTTTTTGAAAACTGTGACTGAAAACTGAAAACTATAATTATCTTTGACACATCGCAGATGCACCGAATACCGATAACCAAAAAACTTACCATGAGGTAAATCAAAATCAAAAATGAATTTCAAACACCCAGAAGTCCTTTACTTTCTTTTCTTATTGGTCATCCCAATTCTGGTTCATTTATTTCAACTGCGTCGTTTCAAGAAAGAATATTTTACCAACGTAAAATTCCTTAAAGAACTTTCGATACAAACCCGTAAAAGTTCGACCATAAAAAAATGGCTTTTACTTCTCTCACGTTTATTGCTGCTTACCTTTTTGATTTTGGCTTTCGCACAACCTTTCTTTGTTGCTAAAGAAAGTAAAAAGAACAATAACGAAATGTATATTATTCTAGACAATTCCTATAGTATGCAGGCAAAAGGCAAAAAAGGAGAATTGTTAAAACGTGCCGTTCAGGATTTACTAGAGCATACACCCGAAGCGCAGAACTTATCTCTAATTACCAATTCTGATAGCTATTGGAGTACCGACATCAAAGCAATCCAAAAAGATTTACAAGACTTGAAATACAGTGCGTCGCCATTTCGTTTGGATAATTTGATTGCAAAAGTAAATGCACGCAAATCAGCTTTCAACAAAGATATCATAGTGATTACTGATGTGGTTGGTTTAGAAACCAATCAGACTAAAAGTTTCAGAAAAGAAGATAACGTTTACTTCATCATTCCCGAAGCGGAACAAAAGAACAACATTGCCATTGATAGTGTTTATATTCAACAAACATTAGACAGCTTTTATGAAATTGGTATAAAACTATCTGCAAATGGTGATAATTTCAAGGACATTCCAATTGCATTGTATAATAAAAATAAGTTAGTGGCTAAAACGCTTATTAACTTTGAAACAAATACCAAAACCATCAACTTTACCATTCCGAAGGAAGATTTTCATGGTTATGTTTCCGTTGTTGATAAAGGTTTGGCTTATGACAATACCTATTATTTCAGCATATCTAAACCAAGCTTGACCAATATTTTCAGCATTGGCGATGCGGATAAGAGTAAATATTTGGCGCGAATTTATACGAATGATGAGTTCAATTACAATAATTTTCCAATTGCCAATTTAGATTATAACTTATTGGAAAAACAGGACGCGATTGTGCTGAATGAATTAAAAGATATACCTCAGGCATTACAGACTACATTAAAATCGTTTGTATCCAAAGGCGGAAACTTAATTATTATTCCGGCACAGGAAAGCAATGTGTCGAATTTGAATACGTTTATGGCCAATTTTGGTCCGCTACAATTCAAAACGGCATCACAATCAGATAAGAAAGTAACTAAAATCAATTTCAATCACCCGCTATTTAGTTCGGTATTTGAAAAGCGAATTGATAACTTTCAATATCCGTCAACAAAGACAGCTTTTGAATTAAACAGTGCTACACCATCAATATTAAGTTATGATGATCAAAGTCCGTTTCTGACTTCATTACCTAATGACCTATCTTCGGTATACGTTTTTGCGGCACCAATAAACAAAACCAATAGTAATTTCCAAAACTCGCCACTAATTGTTCCAACATTCTACAACATGGTACAAAGCAGTCGAAAAACAGGTGTAAATGCGCTTATCATTGGAGAAGACCAACCTTTTGTAGTGGATGCTTTGCTGTCTAAAGATGAAATTCTAACAGTAAAAAACAGCGCAGAAAGTTTTATTCCGGTACAACAATTACTGAATACCAAAGTCAAAATGACTTTTAATGAAAGCCCGTCAGAAGCTGGAAATTTTGGTATCTTTAACGGAGCGAATCTGGTAAAGAACATCAGCTTTAATTATAATCGTACCGAAAGTAATCTGGCATTGGCAAATCCAGATGCTGCAAATAAATTTAAAGAAATTGATGATATTGAAACTGTTTTCAACACCATTCAGACCGATAGAACTGACACACAAATCTGGAAATGGTTTGTGATTTTAGCCTTACTCTTTTTAGCATTAGAAGTACTCATTCAAAAATTTGTAAAATGAACCTAATCCTCCGAAAAGCTACTATTATTGACCCAAAAAGTCCGTTTCATAATCAGACAGTCGATATAAAAATCACCAATGGGATATTTGAGAAAATTGGAGTTTCACTACCAAAATCAGCATCACATCAGGAGTTGGAACAAGAAGGACTTCATGTTTCACAAGGTTGGTTTGACACCAGTGTCTCCCTCGGTGAACCGGGTTTTGAAGACAGAGAAACTATTACCAATGGTTTAGAAGTAGCTGCCAAAAGTGGATTTACCGGCATAGCTTTACAACCCAACTCCTATCCTATTATAGACAATCAATCGCAAGTACATTTTGTTAAGCAGAAAGCTAATGGTTTTGCTACTGACTTATTTCCGATTGGTGCTTTGACCAAATCCAGTGAAGGAAAAGATTTAGCCGAACTCTTTGATATGAAAAACGCGGGAGCTGTTGCTTTTGGAGATTATAATAAGAGCTTGTCGAATGCGAATCTGATGAAAATAGGCTTGCAATACGTACAGGATTTTGACGGATTAGTAATAGCTTATTCACAAGATGAAAATATCAAAGGAAATGGTGTTGCCAATGAAGGTATTATTTCGACACGATTAGGATTAAAAGGAGTTCCCAACCTGGCAGAAGAACTAATTGTTGCCCGAAACCTATTCTTACTGGAATATACTGGCGGAAAATTACACATACCGACTATATCCACAGCCAAATCGGTTGCGCTGATAAAAGAGGCTAAAAAGAAAGGATTAAATATAACATGCAGCGTTGCGGTACATCATTTGGTTTTGACAGACGAAAAACTAGAAGGTTTTGATTCGAGATATAAAGTATCGCCACCATTGCGAAACGAAGAAGATAGAAAAGCTTTGCTTAAAGGTGTTTTAGACAATACGATTGACTGCATCACAAGCGACCATAATCCGATTGACATTGAAAACAAAAAGATGGAATTTGATTTGGCCAAAAATGGAACTATCGGTTTGGAAAGTGCGTTTGGGGCATTGCTAACCGTGTTGCCTTTAGAAAAAATAATAGAAAAATTGACTTTCGGTAAAGCTATTTTAAATATTGAAAGTCAAGAAATTGCAGAAAATAATAAAGTTTCCGTTTCATTGTTTACCACTGATGAAAATTGGACATTTGACGCAGCCCATATTTTATCTAAATCAAAAAATTCCGCTTTCCTTGGACAGCAAATGAAAGGAAAAGTAATTGGAATATACAATCGAGGGAAATTAATTTTAGTTTAAAATAATTACAACATAAAAAACAAAAGAAAATTATTAGAATGAAGAATTATTATCAGTCATTAGGAATAAAAAGAGAAGCATCTCCAAACGAAATTAAAAAATCGTATCGGAAACTTGCACAAAAATTTCACCCTGATAGAAATGACAGTGATGATTTTTTTGAAGAAAGATTTAAAGATATTCAAGAAGCGTATGAAGTTTTAAACAATGTTTCCAAAAAAGAGAGTTATGACAAGGACTATGATTATTTCTTCAATACCCAACAAAATAGCAATCATTTCAAGTCAAAAAATGAAAATACAAAATATAAAGAACCTAACGAGGTTAATTTAAAAAGACAAAAGGAAAAAATAAAACCAAAAAAAAACACGGCAATCATAGCTTATCTAACTATTATTGGCAGTGTAATTGCCATTTTTATGAACCAAGAAGAAAACAAAAGCGAGTTTGTTTCTTTTCATATTCGACAAGCATTAGGATTGTTTATTTCGTTCTTTTTGCTAGGCTATTTTGTAGGTTACGCCGACAGTTGGACTGCAACTTCAGCATTTTACATATTTTATTTTATTCTTTGGATTTATGGATTTTCTAGTGCTTTGCAAGGTCAGAAAAGATTGTTGCCATTAGTTGGGACCTTTTTTCAATCTACATTTAAAAGTTTATAATGAGTTTATCACTTCACTATTTAGTTAAAGAACCAAAAATTAAAAAAGACAAAAATCCTTTACTTCTATTGCTTCACGGTTATGGTAGTAATGAAGAAGACCTGTTTTCATTTGCCTCTGAACTTCCTGAAGAATATTATGTGATTTCTGCACGTGCGCCTTATGACATGATGTATGGAAGTTACGCCTGGTATGCCATTAATTTTGATGCCGATGAAAATAAGTTTTCAGATATCGGACATGCAAGAACATCAAGAGATATTATAGCTAATTTTATCGATGAATTGGTCGCTAATTATCCTATAGATTCTCAAGATGTTGCATTGATTGGTTTTAGCCAGGGTGCAATTTTGGGTTATGCAATCGCGTTATCTTATCCTGAAAAAGTACAGCGATTAGTAGCCATGAGTGGATATTTAAATATAGAAATTGCTGTTGATGACTTTAAGAACAATGATTTTAGTTCTCTAAAAATATTTGCTTCTCATGGGATGGTTGATCAAGTAATACCGGTAGAATGGTCACGAAAATCGATACCTCAAATAGAAAATTTGGGAATTCCAATAGTGTATAAAGAATATCCTGTGGGTCATGGAGTAGCACCGCAAAATTTCTTTGATCTTAAAAATTGGTTGCAATCTTAAATCACAAAAAAGTCTTGATAATCAGAACCTTTTTTTATTGTTCGGTATCAGTTTCTATTTCTTTTTTTCCTATTTCACCATCTCCAGAAAACATAGTTACCGCTCCTTTATTAAGCACATAACCTTTCGATGGTATGAGCTGCCAATCTTTTAAAACCCAGGATTTCCCTTCTGCAACTCTTGTTAAAATTATAGATGTAGTATCTTTTGGAAGAAAAACTTCAGCCGAACTAGCATCTTCATTAAACAATACATAAGCACTTAAAGTTTCGTCCTGATTATTTGGTTTATCAACTGGATTTAGCTGAATACCGGAAAAACCTTTTATACATTCTTTATTCACTTTTGACCAAAGATAACCGGCAGAAGCCAAACAACCGTTTTCATCTTTATCATTAACTACAATAGAGTCTTTTGATGTTCTATCAACATTCGTCTTCTCATTTGCATCGTCATTTTGGTCGATTAGTTTGCATGAACTAACGATTAATACTATAATTAAAAAAGTAATTATTTTTTTCATATTTGGTTGAGTTAACTACTAATTTAAATTGGCCGGGTATAAATAAGAATTCATAATCTCAAATGAAATACTGCCATTATTTTCAACAAAATATTTCAACATCACTTCTCCCCATAGTTCTCCATTGCTATAATTAGCAATGATCCAACGGTGGTTTAAAAGTTTAACACTACTAATAATAAACTTTTGACTACCCATTTTGACCTGGTCTGTATATTTATTTCCTTCCGGACTGTCATTATAACTCAATAGCGCTTGTTTTACTTTTTCAGCAAATACTGGAACATCATTTATTTTGTTACTTTCATACAAATAATTTTGTGCTCTGTCATTATTTTCCAATGAAAAAGTATTAGCATCATTTAGTTTATCATACAAACGAGTAATACTATCAGACATGACTTTGGAAGTTACAGAAGAATTATCGTTAGTTTCTGTGGGTGATTTTTGTTCACTACTTTCTTTTGAAGTAAAGTATTTATAGGTAAAAATATTAAACAGAGCAGCGATAATAAAAAGATATAAAAACAGTGATTTTTTCATAAAACTAAAATGTAATTTTTAAATTGTCATAAGCCAAAAATACATTTTTTGGCAATCGTTGTTGAACTTCTTCGTGATAACCTAGTAAATGACTAATATGTGTCAAATAGGCTCTTTCAGGCTGAACCAAATGTATAAAATCTAATGCTTCCTGCAAACTAAAATGTGTTTGATGTGGTTCTTCTCGTAACGCATTAACTACCAATACTTTTACACCAATTAGCTTTTTAATTTCAGCACTATCAATAGTTTTTACATCTGTTAAATAAACAAAATCCTGAATTCTATAACCAAAAACCTGTAGGTTACCATGATTAACTTCTATAGGTGTAATTTTAGTTTGCCCGATTTTAAAATCTTCATTATTGTTTACAGCAAAAGTCTGAACTCCAGGCGCACCAGGATATTTATTTTCGGTTTCAAAAATATAATCAAATCTCCTATTTAGGTTTTCTAAAACCCGAGAATGACCATAAATTGGAATGTCTCTTTTCTGTTTAAAAAAAAAAGGCCGGATATCATCCAATCCCGCTGTGTGATCGGCATGCTCATGTGTGAAAAGTATTGCGTCTAGGGTTAAGCAATCTGAAATTAGCATTTGCTGTCTGAAATCGGGGCCGCAATCAATGACTATTGAATTATCTTCCCAAGTAACCCAAACGGAAACGCGTAACCTTTTATCTTTTGGATCTGAACTTTTACAAACAGAGTGATTACTCCCTATAACGGGAATGCCTTGTGAAGTACCGGTACCAAGAAAATAAACTTGCATTATTGCACGGTTTTTAATGTTCAAATCAACTACTTATAAAAGTAATTTTTTCAATGTAAATAATTACAAAAATAGCAGTTAATTCTCTTTAATAAAATAGGTATTTTAGTAACTTTGCAAAGTATTAAAAATCTCATGGAAAAATCAGCATCATTTATAAAATTAAAAGGCGATAAAGTTATCGAGCAAGTCCCTTCTTTAAAGGATAAAGCGATGAGAATTAACTTTAACGAAAACATTTACGGAACTTTTGCAGAAATTGGCGCAGGCCAAGAAACAGTCAGGCATTTTTTTAGAGCTGGCGGTTCGTCCGGAACCATAGCAAAAGCAATGTCTGCTTACGATAAAGATTTCAGTGATGCTATTTACGGTATTGAAGACGATGGCAGATATGTAACTGAAAGTCGTTTAAAAAACATGTTAAGTCACGAAGTGGAATTGATTGAAAAACGATTAAGCAGAGATAAACATCCAAATAAAATGTTTTTCAGTTATGCTAATACGGTTTCTACTATCGATTTTGCAAAACAATTTAAAGGCCATGGTTGGGTTGGAATAAAATACCAAGTCGAAGCTGAAGAAGATTATAACGAAATCATATTACACATACGTTTCAAAGAAAATGATGCCAGATTACAACAGGAAACTCTTGGTGTATTAGGTGTTAATTTGATTTTTGGTGCTTTTTATAAGTATAACGATCCAAAAAAATTATTGCGTTATCTCTATGATCATTTAGATAAAGACCAACTTGAGATTGATACTATTAACTTTTCAGGGCCGCGTTTTGCGAATGTTGATAATCGATTGATGAGTTTACAATTAGTGAAAAATGGAATGACTGATGCAGTGATGTTTGGTCCGGACGGAAAAAATATTCTTCCTGCCGCCATTTTATACAAGAAGAATATCTTGGCATTACGGGGTAGCTTCCGACCTGTTACACAGGTAAATATGGACATGTACGAGAGGTCATTAAAAATGTTCTTGGAAGAAAGTAAAGTCGAAAAAGATAACGCCTTGGTAATTTTTGAAATTACGTTATCAAATCTGCGTTCTGAAGGTGAAATTGATGAAAGAGATTTTATGGACAGAGCTGAATTGCTATGTGCGTTAGGTCAAACCGTAATGATTTCAAATTTCCAGGAATATTATAAAGTAGTCGAATATTTTTCTAGTTATACCAAAGCCAGAATGGGATTGGCTATGGGAGTAAATAATTTGATTGACATTTTTGATGAAAAATACTATCGTCATTTAAGCGGTGGAATTCTTGAAGCTTTTGGAAAATTATTTTATCGTGATTTAAAAGTTTTCTTGTATCCAATGGAAGATGAAAACGGAGAAATAATAACTTCTCAAAATCTAAAAGTACACCCCAGAATGAAAGAATTATATAAATTCTTTGCTTATAATGGAAAAGTAGTTGACATCACAGATTTTGATAAAAGTCATCTTAAAATTTTCTCACGTGAAGTGCTGAAAATGATTAGTTCCGGAACTCCAGGTTGGGAAAAATTATTACCTAAAGGAATCTCAGATATAATCAAACAACACCAATTATTTGGTTATAATCCCAATAAAGTTTTAGAAAAAGCATAAATAAAAAGCCAAGATTAAATTCTTGGCTTTTTTATTTATTTTAATATTTGAGCGGCGTGTGACTTTGTTTTCACGTCGGAAATGACTTCATCAATTATACCTTCTTCATTGATAATAAATGTAGTTCTATGAATACCATCATATTCTTTTCCCATAAATTTTTTAGGTCCCCAAACACCAAACGCTTGTATAACAGATTTGTCTTCATCTGCCAATAACGGGAAAGGAAATTCGTATTTGGTTTTAAATTTACTCTGTGCTTTAGCACTATCGGCACTAACTCCAAGTAATGCAAAATTATTGGCTTTGAAGCGTTCAAAATTGTCTCTCAAATCGCAAGCTTCGGCGGTACAGCCTGGTGTATCAGCTTTTGGATAAAAGAAAACTACTAATTTTTGGCCTTTATAATCGGCTAAATCATGACTGTTGCCATCTTGGTCTTTTCCGGAAAAATTAGGTGCCTTGTCACCTTTTTGTAGTGTTGTCATTTATAAAGTTGCTAAGTTAATGAGTAAATTAGATACTGACTTTAATTTATTATTTTTACACTCCAAATTTAGTTTAAAATGACCAAAAAAGAGCGTGCAACAGTTGTTATAAATACGTTAAAAGAACTTTACCCCGAAATACCAATTCCACTTGATCATAAGGATCCATACACTTTACTGATTGCCGTGTTGCTTTCGGCTCAATGTACTGATGTGCGTGTTAATCAAATTACACCTATCCTTTTTAAAAAAGCGGATAATCCCTATGATATGGTTAAACTTTCGGTAGAAGAAATAAAAGATATAATTCGCCCATGTGGGCTTTCACCTATGAAATCAAAAGGCATTTATGGATTATCGGAAATTTTGATAGAAAAGCATAACGGACTTGTTCCGCAATCATTTGAAGCATTAGAAGAATTACCAGCAGTTGGACACAAAACCGCAAGTGTTGTTATGTCACAAGCATTCGGAGTTCCCGCTTTTCCTGTTGACACTCACATTCACAGGTTAATGTATCGTTGGAATTTGACAAACGGAAAAAATGTTCAGCAAACTGAAAAAGATGCCAAAGCAATTTTTCCAAAAGAACTATGGAATGAATTACATCTTCAAATTATTTGGTATGGAAGAGAATATTCTCCTGCTAGAAGTTGGGATATAGAAAAAGATATCATTACCAAAACAATTGGAAGAAAATCAGTGTTGAATGAATATTATAAAAACATCCCGCCTCGATTTAAACGAGACGGGATATCTTAATTAGCTATAAAATCGAAGTTAACATTACCAATCTTAACAATATTTAATGCACAAGAATATTGAAGGATTAAACGAATTGTTTCTTTTTTGGGTAACATTTTTTTTGGTGCTAATTTCCTTTTAGAGTAAAGTTTTGCCATATAAAAAATCTATTTTTTTGATGTTTAAATAATAACGCAAAAAAATACTTTTTATTGTCTATGAAGGTAAATAAATTTTATTTTTTTCTATGACCTTTCTTAAATTAGTGATAGCGTAACGCATTCTTCCTAAGGTAGTATTGACACTAACTCCCGTAAAATCCGCTATTTCTTTAAAACTCATGTCTGAATAATAGCGCATCATAATTACTTCTTTTTGATCATGAGGCAGCTTTTCAATTATCTTTTTTAAATCAATATCTACCTGACTTTTGATAAGTGTCTTTTCAATATCAAGAGAGGTATCTTTTATATTCGAAAAAATAGAAAATTCTTCTGTGTCTCTCTTTAGAGGCATTTTTTTATCATTACGGAATTTATCTATAATAAGATTACTAGCTATACGCAAAACCCATGATAGAAATTTACCTTCCTCATTGTAGAATTTTTTCGATTTTAGTGTGTGAATAACTTTAAAGAAAGTTTCCTGAAAAATATCTTCTGTAACATCTCTATCTGTAACTTTGGAATAGATATATCCGTAAATTTTTGATTGATGTCTATCGATTAAGATTGCTAATGCGTTTTCATCGCCAGCAACATACTTGTCAACTAATTGAGCATCCGGAAGTTGAGATTTAGCCATAACATTATCTTTTAGTGTAGGTTTAAAAAAGAGCTTTTTATCTAAAAGTAATTGTCTGGTATAGGCAAATCAGTATTACGAGTTAATTATAATTCAAATTTAACATAAAATTTATTTAAAAAACAAATTAATTTTAAAAAAAAGTTAAAAAAGATAAATTTAATATCGATTTACTCTCCTATTTTATAAATAAAAATCAATTATTTCTTTAGTACTGTTATTGGTATTTATGTGTAAGTTATTATTTTAAAAGTTGATCTATTAGATTATTTCACAAGAATTGCTTCTAATTCTTCTAAAGATTTTCCTTTAGTTTCAGGTAATAATTTCATGATAAATACTAAGCCAATCAGCGCAAAAATACCATATAAGAGAAAAGTCAATGTGCTTCCTAATTTTTCTAATTCCCATGGAAAAACTAATTGAACCACAAAACTAACAGCAGAATTTATAAAACCCACAAATGAAATAGCAATTCCTCGAATTTTATTTGGAAAAAGTTCTGAAAACAACACCCACATTACTGGTCCAAGTGATATTGCAAAAGAAGCTACAAATCCTAATATACCAAACAAAATTAACATAGCATTCATAGTTATAGAAGCAGAAATTAATTCGGACTCATATTTCTTCTGAGCAGCTACTCCAATAACTTCTGTAATTGCCTGTTTAAATTCGGTATCCGATTGAAAAGTTTTATCTTGTAAAACACTTATTTGTTCAACATTAATTTCTTTAGGTAGTTTTGAAATTGAATCATTAGTTAATGTATAAGTTGCTGCATTAAAACTATATGACAGTAAAAACATACTTAACGCAACACCAGTGACACCAATGGCTAGCAATGGTTTTCTTCCCAGTTTGTCAATCAATACCATAGCAACAATGGTAAAAACAACATTTATTAAACCTACTAAAATGGCTTGAATAAATGCTGCATCAGTTCCTATACCTGATTGCTCAAAAATCATTGGAGCATAAAAAAACACGGAGTTTATACCTGTTATTTGTTGCAATACTGCTATAACAATTCCAATAGATAAGACTAACTTCATTGAGGGTAAAAACAAGTCTTTGATTGAACTTTTCTCTTTAGGTTTAGCATCTAACAAAATGCTTTCTTTAAATTCTGTAATCATTTTTTCGGCAGTTTCATCATCACCCAATTTTTTCATGATAATTAATGCTTCATCATATCTTCCTTTCATTAATAACCATCTTGGACTTTGTGGTACAAAAAATAAAAAAATATAATATAACAAGGCAGGAAATGCTTCAATGCCTAACATCCATCTCCAATTGTATTCTTTAATTTTTAATGCTTGAACCCATTCAGTATTTGAACTTGATAAATGAACTATTAAATAATTAGTAAAAAAAGCGACAGATATACCTATAACTATATTTAATTGATTGAAAGAAACCATTTTCCCTCGCTTTTCAGCAGGAGATATTTCAGCAATATACATGGGTGCAATAATTAAAGATATACCCACACCTATTCCAGCAATTAATCTTGCTATAACTAAAATTAAAAAGGAAGGAGTAACTGCAGATAAAATAGCTGAAAAGAAATAGAGCAAAGCTGAATATTTTAAAACTACATTTCTTCCCAACTTATCACTTATTGGTCCAGCAAACATCATTGCTATAGTAGCAGTTAAT
>CANKLK010000043.1 GCA_947482805.1 Flavobacteriaceae bacterium | reverse complement strand
TATACAACTGGTACACCACGCTAGGCGATACGTTATGTCCCACAGGTTGGGGCGTACCCACCGATGCCGAATGGACCACCTTGACCACTTATCTTGGGGGAGAAAGTGTTGCAGGGGGCAAGATGAAATCCATTGGCACTGCTTATTGGAATAGTCCCAATACCGGCGCAACGAACGAAAGCGGTTTTTCGGTTCTCCCAGGTGGTTTTCGCAATAGCGATGGTAGTTTCTACAATATTAGACTCTACGCTTTCTTCTGGAGTGCGACTGAGAACGACGCCAGCTTCAGCGCCTGGGGCCGCAACCTGTACAACGGCAATGGCTATGTGAACAGGGACAACTATTTCAACAACAGCTATGAGTCAGTTGGTGCTTCCGTCCGTTGCCTCAGGGATTGACTATTTGTCTATTTGACTATTTGTGGGTGAGGCTTTCAAGTGGGCAGCGCTCGAAAAATTCACAACAACCAACCCCATACCAAATCAAGCCTTCTTCATTTTGTAAAATCTTTCCAGCCGACATTTATCTGTGCAATATTTAACCATTATTAATCTGTGAGATATGTCATTACCACAATTCAGACAACTTCTTCCATCCTTGGCTGGCTCAACCCATTTTTTTTTACTTCCATCTTGATTTGGGCTGGTTTGGGTTGACTCAATACCATCTCACCCATTTTTATGAAGTGAATTTCCAACAGGTAGCCCATCAAAATAATGGTAGAAAAAAACAGACCCACAGCGGCATTCTGTGCAAAGGTGGCCTCATTTTCAACGAGGGTGAAGATGAGCTCACCCAGGGCGAGCAGGGTGGCAAATAAAGCAATTTTCGAGGGAATTTCTGATTTATAAATTCTTGGATCATTGAGGAAATTCATGAAAACTGCGAGGAAGCGACTGCCCTGGATGATGATAGAAACGGGTATTTTTAACCATAAAGGCAAAGGTATGCTGTATATGCTAATAACTGCGGTTACAATGTAGGTAAGAAATATCCAGATAAACATAATCTGTGGAATGACCCGCTGGATTCTTTCCAGTAAAATGATAAACGAAGGATTGGAAGTATTCTGCTCAAGCATGGGCGCATCCATATTTTCTTATTTTAACGATGGTGTTGATGGACATCCCCGTAATTTTGGATATCTCTGAATTTCTATATCCCTTTTTCACATAATCAAGGGCTTTTTTATTCTTTGGCTTGGAGAGGAATTGATGAATATCCTCCTTGCTTCCATTCTTTCGTCCGGTATATTTGCCCAATGCCTTAGCGATGGCAATGCCCTCTCGCGTGCGCTCATTTATATTTCGTTTCTCCATCTCCGCTACGACCCCGAGAATGGCGTAAACCATCTTGGCAATGGGATTTTCTTCACCCTTCTCGTCCAGGGTCCTT
Organism: Flavobacteriaceae bacterium; assembly: GCA_947482805.1. Next base: position 12,430 of record CANKLK010000043.1, on the reverse strand, counting down.
AATCCCTGGGAAACAAAACAAATGGAAATCCCCTTAGTATTAAAATAATGGATTACATTTAACACGTCCCGTAAATCACGGCCAATGCGATCGATGGCATGAACATCCAGTTCCAGTTTGCAACCCATGTCAATAAATGTTTTGATTTTCTTTCCACCCTCGCGTTCGAAAAATGGAATGCTACCGGAGCACTTGTCTTCAACCACCAAATCATACGATGATGAATTTACGGTCTGCCTGTCGGTCTTTTGCTCCAAGCTACTAACACGCGTATAAAGAATCCTGGTAAATTTGTCATTTTTAGTTTGGTATAGGATATCCTCTAATTTTGATAGTTTTTTGGTCATAATCGATACTTTTTGGATTTTTTTCAAACGTATGAAATTGTCAAAAGGAAGTAAGAACTAAATACAATGACTAACCTAAAAGAATTGTTTGAGACAACACGTATTGACCTTAAAGAAAAAATAGAAAAAATATTGGTGTTAACATAAACTTAGCATGATTTATCTGCCGCAGGCTGCATTTTTCGATAATATAGAGTTATTTGAATATTCTGGTCATAAAATTAACCAATCAAACCGAACCAAATTGGTTCTTCGTCACTTTTTGGTGAATACATTTATTTTAAGCTCACATTATTTTGAATCACGCCCTTTTTATTGATGTTTCCTGTTAATTAATATCAGACCGCTTCTTGTTCATTTTTATTTTCCGTATTAATAACCCAATATGACATTTTCACCAAAAGTGACGAAGAACCCACTGTACTCCGGAAAACTCAACCAAAAGCCTTGGCAATATGTCATCAAACGTATTGTTCAACTATATTCGTTTACTATTAGTTTCATAGTTCTTAAAAGTTGTGCAGTTTGTTCAATGTCAAAATACCTGTCCTTTACAAGTTTGATTTTATAGTTGTCTGGTAAATATTCACCCCATTTAGAAAAATCTAATAGGGAAGGATTTGTCTGCATAAGAGTTGAAATGTGTGTATCAATGTCTGTCAGTGGGAATAATAAATAACTCCATTTTGAAAGCAAATCTTGTTTAAGTTCCTCAATGTCAAATGAACTACTGCTGTCATCAAACGTATTTTTAATCCCTGCTATATTTAAAAGCAATTGAATAGTTCTGTTTATTCGTGTCCCTGTGAATGTAAAGAGTTGTATGTTTTTTTCCCTTGTCAGCAGGGGTCTGTCGGATAGCAAATCTTTAATATTGAAAACAGAAAAGTCTTTACGAAGTATTTCTATTTCATCACAACTTGGTTGGTCAAGAAAATCGTAGTCCGTTTCAGTATAAAGAACTTCAAACATTTTCTCTCGTATTCTTTGATGTATAGTAGCTCCGCCTCCGAAAAACATTGGCTTCTTTCCGACTTTTGTTGGTATTACTTCTATTTTTTTTGCCTTGTGGTCAACAAATTTTATCTTCCAAATTTTAGCAGAAAGTAAAATGTTTTCATCCTCAATAATTTGAGGTGAAAATGGTATCTCACCAATTTTATTTCCAGCGCTCATTACTTTAAAGTTTTCTTCTGTTTTAAATACACTATAAAAGTCACGACTGTTTACGACCTTTTCTCCTTCTACACCAATTATTACTTCATGTTGTAATTTTTCAAGAAAATCTATTTCAATTAAGTGTCTAAGAATTTCTTCAATTTCTGTTAATTCAATTTGTTTGAATGCAGCATTTTCCTTGAGTTGATTTATTAACTCCGTTAAACTTATTCCTGAATGGCCTTTGGTAATTGATAATCCTTGATGAACTAAAATGTCATATGGTTTCTCATTTTTCTGAGGTGGTTCGATAAAACCTTCCTTATATAATAACCAACATGCTATTGATTGAAGTAAACTCCATTTGTTTGTGGCGTATAAATACAAATTACTACTTTCTCCATCCTTTCTGCCGCTTCTACCAACTCGCTGAATTAGTGAAGCTATACTGTGTGTTGCATCAATTTGAACAACTTCATCAACTGTTCCAATGTCAATACCTAATTCTAATGTTGATGTGCAGGATATACAGAAGTTTTGCCGATTGTTATTTTTTGCAAAGTATTCAACATACTCTCTTACTTCTCTGTCTACAGATGAATGATGTGAAAAATAATTGGGATGTCCTTTTACTCTGTCAGAAATTTTTCTAAGTTTTACTGCTACTTCTTCGGCTCGCCCTCTACTGTTAGGGAAAATTAGAACTTTATTTTCCTTAGTCTCAATATATAAATCTTTTAAAAGCTCCAATGGCAACTCTTCGTTTTTATTTTTAAAGTAACGAAATAGTGCATTGATTTCTTTGGCTGTTCTGTCTAAAAGAACCTTTGTTTTTAATTCATCACCCGTGAACTTTTTAGCCTCATCATAATCCCCAATTGTTGCCGAAAGTCCAACAACACTAAATGATTTAGAATTTATTTTTTGTAGTCTTGACAAAATTGATTTTAATTGAATACCTCTGTCCGTTCCAATAAATGAGTGTATCTCATCAATTACTACATACCTTAGATTCGAAAATAATAGCTTTACATTGTAAGGTTTGTTTACAAACATTGCCTCCAATGATTCGGGTGTAATAAGTACAATTCCGTTTGGTCGTTTAATTAGTCTTTCTTTGAGTGTTTTGTTTGCTTCACCGTGCCATTTAGTGACTGTTATATCAAAATTTTTACAAAGTTCTTCTATACGATAAAACTGGTCATTAATTAAAGCTATTAACGGTGAAATGTAAAGAACTTGAACACCTGAATCATTAAAATTAACTTTTGAAAGAATTGGTAAAAACGCAGCTTCTGTTTTTCCAGATGCAGTACGTGATGCCAAAATAAAATTATCGTCTGATGTTAAAATTTTGGCAATAGCTGCTATTTGAATTGGTCGCAATTGCTCCCAACCCTTATCACGAATGAACTTTCGTATTGGTTCTGAAAGTAAATCAAATGACATTATAATTCTTCAATGCTGTCTAAAGAAACTTCATTAGGTCTTTCATCTGAAATTTCAAGTTCACCAAATAGTTTGTTCATATCTACTGTTGGGTTTTGTCTAATTATGTTTAGAATATTCAGAAAGTCTCTAATTACTTCTCTTGGGGTTAAAAATTCTGATGCACCAGGCTTGTTAAATAGCTCCTCCATAAATTGGTGAATTTCGTTATCATTTATTGAAATTTCTGTTTTATAATTATAGTCGAAGATTGATTTCAATTTCTTCAGAAGTACAAATATTTCGTTGTGGTCAAGTGGCATTAAACGAATTACAGGCTGTGCAAAATCTCTTATTTCTGCTGTTTCAAATTTATTTGTATGAAGTCTTGACTTTAAAGCACTATAACTAAAAAGTCCTCTGCGTTCATTTTCTAAAACTTCCTTTGTGCCTGCAAAATTGAAAAACAGATTTGTTACTTTTCCTTGGAAACAATCATTGTAAATGGCTAATATTTTCTCGTAGTTTTTTTCCCTCATTACAGAGGTTGAAATCTTGTAAAGATTTATAGCTTCATCAAGGTTTACCATAAAACCGCTGTAACCCATGCTAACAAATAGTTTACAGAAATTTTTTAGCATATCGTAGTAATTCAAATCATTAATTATCTCTCTGACACTTAATTCTTGTTTTGCTTCCATTTTACTTCGGTATTCCCCTTTTAGCCATTTTAGAGCATTCCTCCTTAGTCGTTCATCATCTTTTATATAACCTTCGTAATATTTCATTACAACCATTCCAAAATCGAAACCACCAACATCAGTAATTTCATTAATAGTTTTCATAATGTTATTTTGAATCAGATTCAAAAATTTCTCATTTCGAATTTCTGTTAATGAAATTTTATTTTCTTCTGCTGTTTTAGTAATAACTTGCTCAATCCACTTTTCTAATAAAGTTGGTAAAGCACCACCTTCGGGTTTAGTTTGAATTGAAACATTATCCATAATGGCAGAATATAAAGCAACACCTTTTCCATCATTCGAATACAAGCGATTGTCAGGAGTAAAGTCTGCATTAGCTACTACAAATTTTTGCTTCAAAGCAACCGTATTAAGTAAATGAAGCATAAATGATTTCCCCGAACCGAAGTCGCCAATCCAGAATTTTACCATACTATGTCCATTCTTCACATCTTCTAATGCGGCAACAACGGCATTGATTTCTTCTGAACGGCCAACAGTTATATGTTGAACTCCGATTTTTGGAACTACGCCTCCAATTAAAGAATTGATAATTGATGTGGCTTCTTTTGGTTTAATGTTTTCTATCATTTTACAGAAATTCTTTGAAAATAGTTTGTGTTAATTGTATAATAGTCGTCTTCTTCCTCAATCAATACGTCATCTAATAAATTGTAGCAAGCTTCATTAATGCTTACAATTAATTGATTTTTAAAAATACCTTTTGATTTTGCAAATACTTCAAGTTCACTTTGTGGAACTGAAAAATTACTCTTTGAGAAAAGTTCCAAAGCAGATATTTCCATTGCTGAAAATGACAATTCGCTTACAAATCCAGTGTGGGCATTATCTTCACTTTTCTGCGTTATTTCGATTTTAATTTCTTCATTGTTTATTTCTTGGGACTTTATAGAATTGTTCTCATCCTCAAAATCGTCTTTTAAATATTCATTAAGTAGTTCAACAGTTCCAGAGTGTAGTTGTTGTACCTCTTTTATTGAAGCAGTATCAAGTTGTATTTTCTTCCGTTTTACTTCGTAAACTTTTGAAATATTTTTCAATGCTTTTTCTAAATCTTTGTCTTTGATTAATTCGCTAATAATTTTTTCAAAATCGTGTAGCTGCTCATTAGTTTTGAATAAGTTTTTCTGAATAGTTTTTGTTAGTTGTTTATTGTCGAAAGTGGCGGATTTCAAATCGTGATATAAGTAATGAACATAAAGTGAAAGTGCAGATTCCTTATCATATTTTGCTATAAATTTCGATGCTTCAAAGAATATGTTTTCAATTGAAGGGTTCTTTTTGTTTAATTTTCCGAGAGTTACTATAGAGTCAATAAATTCTTTTGGTTTATCGTTGTAATTTGTAGTTAACTCTTCAAATTTTATTTTCCAACGATTAGTGTTTTGTGAATATAATTCAATATCGGTGGCTTCGTCTGGTTGTGAAACTTTAGAAATTAACACTGGGAGTAAACCAGAAACTTTTGAGATTATTTTAGTTTCAAATTCTGTTTTTGCTTCTGCGGTTGTGTAATAAGTGTCTGTATTTATTTTTCTCTTATGTCCATAATATTCACGAACAGCATTTTCACAATGTTTGAAAATATGAGAGTAAAATTCATTGGTGGTTGTTTCAATACAATATTTATAATTCTGGCTACCGTTTTTGTATTTAAAATGTTTTCTTGCAATTATATCTGCAACCACTAAGAATTGAGCATCAATTGTTGTTCCTTCTGCAATGTAACTCGCTTTTAACTCTTCAATGACTGTAATATAGAGTTTTAAAATTTCAACACAACAATATTCAACACTGCAAAAGTTATTGCTTGGATGCCATATTTTGTTTAGGAGTTTAACCTCTTCGTCATTCAGTTTTAGTTTTGTTTTGTATTTACTCCCTAATCTCCAATCGTCGTAATCTGTATTGTAGTTTTGATAACTGTATACGTCTTCTGCTCTAAGTCTTGAAACGCCATCACAGTCGCCATTTGCCTCCATTTTTTGAATTAGGAATGAAATACCATATGATTTTGTTTTTGGATAGTATTGTCCTAATATTTTAAGTTGACTTTCAAGTTTAGATATGTCTTTATGATTGTCAAATTCGATAAGCAAGTCAAATAATAGAATGAAAGCATAATTAGTGTTTCCTTCTAAATCAAAATACTCACCATTTAAAAAGCTGTTTTTGAAAATAGCGTAGAACTTCTTTTGTTCACTTGATGCACTATTGATTTCAGAATAAGAATAAACATATTGGTGTTCCCAGTAGGGCACACCAATACTGTATTTTTTCAAATTACTATTTGAGTTTATTCTATAGGATTGGTCTGTGACATCAATAATTGAATCGTCATTGTAGTTGCTAGTTGAGCTTGATGTCGTCACTGTAAATTTGCTGTTTTTATTAAGACTTTGCACTAATTCATCTCGGTTTTCCTTTTCCTTCTTTATTTGACGCTCTCTTTCTAATTCCACTTGACGTTCTCTTTCAAGCCGCTTATGTTTTATAACCTTTTCCTCTTCTCTTAATTTTGCTCTCTCTTTAGCTGCTCTATATAGGATTCTCCAAATTATTAGGATAAAAAAAATACCTATTATGGCTAATAATATATATCTAAAAAACCATAACCTTTCCAACCACGGCATAGTTTTGACTGTAGTTACCTTAGGTGGCTTTGGCCTAGGCTCTTGCTTAGGTTTCGGTTCGGTACCCTTAACTGGCGTTATCTCCTGTTGAGCCTTTTCCTTTGACTTTGAATAAACTTTTAAATCATTTATTGAAACATAACCCACCTCCCCATTGTAGCTAATTCTTATAAATGGATAGTCCGAAGCTATAACTTTCTTTACTATTTTACTTGCAGGAATCAGTAGCAAGTTATCGGCATAAAAATCAGGATTAGCTTTGAGGTAAATATCCTTGACTACTTCATACTCGGTTTGTCCGATGGATACACGGAGAAATAATAAAAAAAATATGAAAAGTAATATGGTTTTTTTCATTATGTGTGGGTGAATCTTAATTTATAGAAGATAAGAGAAATAATTGAAAGCAAAGGAATCATATAATTTTGTTTCAATCTCTCACACACCTCACATAAGCACCAATCTTCGGATTGGCAGCATACCTTAACACATCTTGCTTATCATTCGTTAGCGTTCTTGCATATAGCTTTAAACCTGACATGTCATTTGTACTGCTCCACCATAAACTTAACTTTCCTGCCCCGTAAAACTCTCCATTTTCATTCCGAGACCCTCCCGGTAAACAATTCATTCCCGTTAAATTACTTCCATTCATCCCTGTAAGCCATCCCTTAGTAGCTTTCAATTTAACACTTGCTTCATTAGCACTGCTGAGAGTTTTAATCAGAGTATCAAAATCAGAATCCGTAGGCACATGCCAACCGACAGGACAAATGTTTCGTTCATCAGTAATAGCATTTCCATTGTAAAGATTTCCGAGGAGTTGACCGTATTTTAAAGAGTTATCGTAAATGCTCCACGCAGATTTATTTGTTTCTGACCATTTATTGTCGTTGATGATTTCTGTTATTATGTCTCCGTTATTAAAACGCTTAACTCTAAGATTATCAGACATCCAAAATTTTAAACCAATTTGGGAGATAGGATATTGATTTCCATCGATATCTTTTACGATATTGGATGTAAGTTTAACCTCAGGAATTGTAGGTTTTATATTCACAGGGTCGGTCTCTTTTTCTACTTTTTTAGAGGATAAACATTCAAGTAATTTCAAGAATTCCAAACTGTTCTCTGATGTAAAATCCATATCAACATTACCTTGGGAAGTCCCAATTCTCATTATTTCTATTTCTTTTGTCTTTAATTGTTCTAGAAGTTTAATCCTCCCATAACGACCTCCAAATAATACGTGAAAATCACCTTCACAATTATAATCAGCATTGTTTATAAATTCTAACCTTGTTCCATCACGAAATAGGATATTCATTTTGCTTGTTTCATCAATACAAGTTCTTGCGCCAAAAACTGTAAGATTTATAACAAATATTGAATTTTTCTCAATTAGATAAAAACTAAAACCATTTTTTAAATCTTTTGAAACAATAATTGCATCTTTATTTATTCTAGCTGTAAAACCTGTTACTTTGTCTAAATATGTAGTAATAAGGTCAGAACAATCTGAACTTGGAATTGTCTCTGAATTAGAATCATCATAACGCCAAGTCCCATCATCATTAAGAATTATAGCTTTACCATCTTTATTTATAGTCTTAACCTGTCCAAAAACTTGGCTTGTAAAAATTAAAAAGATTGTAAGGAATGCAAATGTTTGTTTCATGTTTTGTAGATAATAAGTGAATTTCAGTAAGGTCAAATTTAATATTTTAATTATAGTGCAACTTGTAAAAGATGTTACAATTAATATTGAAATTATTAACTTGTCAGAAATTTTACCATAGCTTAAAATTGAATCTTAGTTAGAACCCCTGAATGACCAAGGAGGTGTTGGATCTGGAATTTTCCAAAGTCCTAATTTATTTTCCTTAGCTGTGATTTCTATTTTTTCCCACAAAACATTCTTATCGTATTTTTTATAATGCCAAGACATTCCATTCGCTAAGGATTTTTCGTTTACACTTAGACCAACCATCTGCTCATTTAAATATATGATTCCGATGGTTCTGCCATACCTATCCAAGCCATTTGTTTTAACCCAAACCATTTTGTCATAAATTAAATCACCAAGAAAATTCTTTGAAACAGTGCCATAATCCTGTTTTTTCTCAGGAGCATCAATTCCATGTAGTCTGATTTTGAAAACTTGATTCTTTTCATCTAATAGAGTGACACTATCTCCATCAGAAACTCCAATAATCTTGCCTTTTAATTGTGAAAAAACACATGCATAAAAGAAGATTAGTATAAAAGATAAGGCAATACGCCTATTTATTGTGTTGCCAACAGAAACCTGTTGCTCCACCTTGTCGTGAACATTTTGTTCCCTTCGCTGTAATAGCTTTACATTGACCAAAACTTTTTGGTTGTTCATTATTATTCTCAGGCTTTGTATCATTTTTTGGACTTTCAATTGTTGTATTATTATTTTGTTTGGCTGTTTGTTTATTGTCAACATTTGTATTTGGAGTACTTTCCAATTGGAGCAGCTTACTTTCAATAAGTTTCAGCTTGTTTTCTAAGTTCCAAACAGTTTTTTCTTGTGTCTCTACTTTTTCACTTAGCAATTTAATTCTATCATTAAGGTATTTATTTTGCTCGGTAAGTGCAACCAACCTTTCTTTTGTAGACTGTGAATAAGTCTGAATAAAAAAAGTTAAAAAAAGTAAGCATATCAATATTCTTTTCATAATAGCTTTTTTAACATTTACAATACCCTCGGTCTACATAAATCTTTTTGTTACTTTCATTAAGGTAGTAGCAACCACCTTTTGCACCTCTATAAAGTGTTTTATTGTTATATGTGCCACATTTTGGGTCTAATCTGATGTTAGTACTTTCAGCATTGCTAAATGAAATGAAAAGGCTGAATACAAGGGTTAAGAGAAACAGATTTTTCATGTATGTAGGATTTAAAAGTGGATAAAAAAAACACTTAAATATAATTTCGTTGGTTAATCAATATCAAAGTTAACAACTTATTATTAGCTTGAACCTCCCCTCAAAAAATAGTTCTGCCATGTAGGGTCATAATATATTGTAAATTTACAAATAACTGATTTACAATTAATTATATTGTAAAATTAATACATTTTTTTTGAATTTTCTACCCATTGTTCGAATAAATCCCTTGCAACCTATTGCTTTCAGAAAGCTTTCTTAAACAAGAAGTTAAAATTCTAAAATCTCATTTGTATTATACAAAACAACTCCAACTATGTAGATATTCTTTTCGAAAATTTTGACATTGAATTAAATATGCCATAAAAACGCAAAAATTATGCAGCTGGGAGATTTCCCGACTGCATAATTTAATTAATTTTTTATGATTGACAGAATAATAACATTTGCATCTTTTGGAACATTACTTTGCGATTTCATTTTAGCAATTGCTTCACTTTCTGTACCACCTTCTAAATTGAGAGTAATACTTGTAGTGCTGTCTTTCACCTTGTACCTTACCGAGTAACTTGGCATTTTTTTTAGTTTTATTTGTTTATTCCTACTCTTATGGATTTTCAGATTTCTCCCTGTTTTTTTTAAGTGGTTTTCTTGTTTCCACTTTCTTCTTTGTCACTAAAAGGTGGTCAGCCTGTATTGAACCACTATGTCTTTTAAACTTGCCCATAACGTTTTACAGATATGGAATGAGCGGGATTTTTACTACTAAATTTTATTCGTAGCACAAAACGTTCAGTTACCACAAAACTGTCTGCGGAGCACGAAACCTCTCCTATTGAAAATGTGCTGTTAGCGGTAGGTTTTCTTTCCTGTCGATTTGTATTGGTTGTAATCATTTGACCTATTTACAGTTGTGCCAAGTTGTTTTGTCTTGAGAGCCACTAACAATTCTAAATTGTCCTGTGCCGTTAAATGCTACAATTAGATAATTTCCTCTTTGCCAAAATCCTTTTGCCATCGCAAGAACATTATTCCAGTTCTTATTAAGAAATGGTTGGTAGTCCAATGGATTGGGATGTCCGGGTGAAATGAATTCGTATTTACTTGTCTCAGTTACACCAACCCAAGATGAAATTTCAAAGCTGGCTTTTGAAATTGAATTTTTGAGTCCAACTCCATAAGCAGGTTTAAGCGTTCGTTTATCGCTAGTTACAGGCCAAGTCGTCCGTGTAGCATTGTAGGGACTTATTCCTTTCATCAAAGCATTTTGAATTGGGAAAACAAATACGTTTTGATATGCTGTCGTTGGATTAACAAAGTCGGCTGCCATTGCTTCTAAGTCGTCTGGTAAAAGTCTTGAAGAGTTAGGTGGGCTAACATCATTTAATGTGTCACCATTTTGAGATTCTGATAGGCTGTCAAAGACTGCAGATTCAACGTAGTCTGCAATAACATTGTCTGTAGGTAAATTATGAGAAAGTATTATCCATTGAACGTCCTCATTATTTTTCCAAATGTCCAATATACGAATTAATTTACTACTCATGTCATTGAATGGTTTTGCAGTATTTACAAACATTTCAGCATCGTTGAAATGTTGAAATAATCTGTCGTCACTTCCTTGTCCAACATAAAATATTTTTCTATCTCTTGGGTCACGTAATGCGTAAACATACTTTCCAAGCTTCTCTTTTTGTAAAATGTCAAATGTCCTTTGGGTATTCATTATCTGTTGTTAATGTGAGTTTGTTCTATGTTAGCACTGTCGGTCGTTAAACTTACCGCTAACTAAGAATATTTAATTCTTTCAATATAGTCATTTCATTTGGATTTCCTATCCAACGCAACTGAAAAACAGGTTGCATTACTTACAACATTATCTTTATGATTGACATTTTTTATCTCATAATCAATCTTTTCATATTCATTATCCTTCAAAAATCTTAACATCTCTAATTTATTTTTAGCTAATTGATTGACATCTTCCTGTGAGAGATTGAATTTAGCAAATGTATTCAGAGTAATCATTCCTGACGACCTGTTTTCAGATACTTGAGATTGATAATCAAATTGGAGCTTAAGTAGATTATCATTATTCTCAAATTTTATAAGTATGTAGTCGTTTTCTTTAAATTTAATATACTCCTTTAAATTATCTGTATCTGCCAAAATTCCACCTGAGACTATTATTACACTTTGTAGTTTGAAATAAATGGAGTCATTTTCTAGACCAAATTGACCGTGTAATGTTGGCTTTCTAGCTTCAGAAGTTAAAGGATTAGCAATTAGGAAAGTCTTTGTTAATAAAACTTCCTTTTTCGTGAATGGGTCTAATTCATCTTTTGCAAACTTACAGTTTTGGCTGATTAAGTCTTGATTTGCAATTAAATAGAATATGGCTAGGTGTAGAATTATTAAATATTTCATGTCTGATTAATTTATTTTTGTTAAAGTTAGGTTTTAATTACCAAATCAGAGGGTAAGTTATTTAAGTTCCTTAAGACGTTTTTTTGTATCCATCTGTCCAAGTACATATTTTTTCATAAAACGGTCTTTTTAGCTTTACTGCAAAAAAATGGGACAGGTTTACTCAGAAAGTGCTTACAAAATTATTGCAGTTTGGAACGGACAACTAAAATTCGACTGAACCTTTTACTTTTAATATCCCAGCCAATCTCCCATTCCTTTCCATCCATCCTGTTTATAAGTTTGGTTTGGATTTGCAGGAATATCCTCTGGTTTTTGTCCAGATTTGCAGTAATCCCTCCATTCTTCTCTGTTTTTGAGATTTAATCTATGTACAAATTCCCTTGCATCTTCAAATGATTTGTACTCTCTTAAATGAGAAGCCACGGCACCAGAACCAAGCCAATCACCCATTCCTTTCCATCCATCCTGTTTATATGTTTGATTTGGAACTGAAGGAATATCCTCTGGTTTTTGTCCAGCTTTGCAGTATTCTATCCATTGTTCTCGACTCTTAAGTTTTAACTTATGAACAAAATCTCTTGCATCCTCAAAAGGCCTATATTCTCTTAGGAAATGTGCAACACTGCCTGTACCAAGCCAATCACCCCAACCTTTCCATCCATTCTGCATATATGTTCTATCAGGTGATGCAGGTATATCTTCTGGTTTTTGTCCAGAATTGCAGTAATCTCGCCAATTTTTATTGCTTTTTAGT
>CANKLK010000042.1 GCA_947482805.1 Flavobacteriaceae bacterium | reverse complement strand
GTAGTATCAGGAACATGACTGATGCAAACTAATATTTTCATAAGTATTTAGTTTTGTTGAAAATTTCGAAGCACAAAATTAGAATATTATTTTGAATAATAACTTATGCGCACATGACATATTTTCACTATTATATCGATTTCGTAAAGCATAAATAAAGTGAATCCTTTCTATTCAATTATTTGTACTACTAAGTTAGATGATTTATAACTTAAATATGTTTTTTAATCGTTTTTAATTTTTATTTTTGCCATTCAAAATTTCCCTCGACTAAGCTCGGGATAACAAAAAAACAGGAGTTATGAGAACAATACAATTTAGAGAAGCAATAGCCGAAGCGATGAGTGAAGAAATGCGTCGAGATGAATCGGTGTATTTAATGGGAGAAGAAGTTGCTGAATATAACGGTGCTTACAAAGCTTCTAAAGGAATGTTAGACGAGTTTGGACCAAAAAGAGTAATCGACACACCTATTGCTGAACTTGGTTTCGCCGGAATTGCAGTAGGTTCAGCCATGAACGGTTGTCGTCCGATTGTAGAATACATGACTTTCAATTTTTCCTTAGTTGGTATAGATCAAATAATAAATAATGCTGCTAAAATGCGTCAAATGTCGGCTGGACAATTTCCAATGCCAATGGTATTTCGTGGACCGACAGCTTCTGCCGGACAATTGGGAGCAACTCATTCACAAGCTTTCGAAAACTGGTTTGCTAATACTCCAGGTCTAAAAGTAGTGGTGCCATCAACAGTTTATGATGCCAAAGGTTTATTAAAAGCTGCTATTCGCGATAACGATCCGGTTATTTTTATGGAATCGGAACAAATGTATGGTGACAAAGGCGAAGTGCCAGAAGGAGAATATACAATTCCGCTTGGCGTTGCCGATATAAAAAGAGAAGGTACAGACGTAACGATTGTTTCTTTTGGAAAAATCATCAAAGAAGCTTTTATCGCTGCGGATGAATTAGCCAAAGAAGGAATCTCATGCGAAATCATCGATTTGAGAACGGTTCGCCCGATGGATTATGATGCTATTATCACTTCGGTTAAAAAAACAAATAGATTAGTAGTTTTAGAAGAAGCCTGGCCATTTGCTAGTGTAGCTTCTGAAATCACCTATATTATTCAGGAAAGAGCTTTTGATTATTTGGATGCGCCAATTCAAAGAATCACAACTGCTGATACACCTGCGCCTTATTCACCAACTTTATTAAAAGAATGGTTGCCAAACGCAGAAGATGTTATTAAAGCTGTAAAAAAAGTAACTTATAAATAGATTGTTACATTTTTAGATTGTTAGAAGTTATCCAAAAATCGAAAAATCTAGTTATCTAAATCCCTATATTTGAAACTTCATCAGAATATTTTGATGAAGTTTTTTTTGCCATGAAAAAATTATTTATTCTAATTGTTGTTTTTTTTGCTTTAATATATGACGGCTTTGGTCAAACTAAAGTAAGTGGTATAGTACTAGATAATTCAAATCAACCCATTCCTTATGCCAATATAGTATTTAAGGGTTCCAATACTGGTGTTGTTTCTAATGAAGATGGTAGATTTTATATTGAATCTCCCAATAATTATTCTGAATTAATAGTTTCTTTTACAGGATTTCCGGATAAAATTGTCAAATTGCCCAAATTAGTAAACTTTGATTTCAAAGTAATTCTAACAGAAGGCAACACTTTAAAAGAGGTCAAAATTTTTGCTGGTAAAACTTCCAAAAAGAGCAATCCTGCCTTGGATATTCTTCGAAAAATTTGGGAAAGAAGAAGAAAGAATGGATTAAAAATGTTCAAGCAATATCAATATGAAAAATACGAAAAAGTAGAATTTGATATGAACACTATTGATAGTGCTTTTATGAAAAGTAAAATTTTCAAGGGAATGGAGTTCGTTTTCAAAAATGTAGATACTTCCAGCGTTACGGGGAAAACCTATTTGCCAATATTTATCAATGAATCTTTAACGGATTTTTATGGTGATAATGAAAATAAAAGATCAAAGGAAATCCTAAAAGCCAACAAAAATTCGGGTTTAGGAAGTGGTAATGGCGTAAATATGTTTATCAAAGATTTGTATAACGATTATGATATCTACGATAACTATCTAAATTTATTTGATAAAAGTTTCACAAGTCCATTATCCAAGACAGGAATTGATGTGTATAATTATGTTTTAGCGGATACAGCAGTCATCGATAACAAGTTGTGCTATAACATTGTTTTTTATCCCAGACGTAAAAACGAATTGACTTTTAAAGGAGATTTTTGGGTAAACGATACCACTTTTGCCATCAAGAAAATTACTATGGCAATCACCAAAAGCGCCAACATCAACTGGGTAAAAGACATTTATTTAGAGCAAGAATTCGAAGTGCTGAATGATTCTGTTTTCTTGCCAACCAGAGATTATATGATGTCTGACTTCGCTTTGAGAAAGAAAGAGGAGTCGAAAGGGGTTTATGGAAAACGTACCACATTATATAGAAATTTTAAGTTTAATGAAAAAAAACCTGATAAATTCTATAAAGATGAAATCAATTATATTGACAATGCTGTTTATGCCCGATCAGATGATTATTGGGATGAAAATCGATTCGAAAAGCTAAACAAAGACGAGAGAAAGATCTATGCAATGATTGACACTCTCAAAACGGTTAAAAGATTCAAACGATTATATAGTTTAGTATCTATTTTAGGGAGTGGTTATATAGAAATTCCAAAATGGCATTTAGATTATGGGCCGATATTTTCAACGGTTGGTTTTAATGAAGTTGAAGGATGGCGTTTAAGAGCAGGAGGAAGGACTTATTTTGGGCCAAATGATTTGTGGCGCATCCAAGGTTATACAGCATATGGATTTGAGGATAATAAATTTAAATATGGCATTTCCGGTAAATGGATGATAGATAAAAAAAATAGAATTATTCTTTCAGGAGGAAATAGAAGAGATGTAGAACAAATAGGTGCTAGTTTAACAACTACTAATGATGTTTTGGGGAGAAGTTATGCATCGTCTGGTCTTTTTACAACTGGTGCGAATGGTAAATTGACCAGCATTAATTTGACCACTTTAGCAGCAGAGATTGAACCTATTAAAAATGTAACCTTTCAATTAGGGTTCTCCTATAGAACTTTGGAATCAGCATCAGATACTTTTAAGTTGGATTATTTTACTGATGCTACACTAACAAACACAAAAAGTGAAGTAACGCAATCGGAATTAAATATTCAAATTGAAATGACTCCAAAGAAAAAAACTATTGGATATGGCGTAGAAAGAAGAGACATTGATTCGCCGTTTAGTAGAATTTTTATCAATTACGGACAAGGGTTTAAAGGGTTTATTAATAGTGATTTTGATTATCAAAAAATCCAGTTATACTACAAACAACCGGTTGTCATTGAAGCAATTGGACGCTCTAATTTCACCATGGAATTAGGAAAAACATTTGGAAAAGTGCCGTTGGGTTTAATGAGTGTAGTTCCAGGAAACCAAACATTATTTATTATTGACAATACCTTTAGTAATCTAAATTTCTACGAGTTTGTGGCCGATCAATATGCTACTTTACAGTGGGAACATAATTTTCAGGGTAAAATATTTGCCCGAATCCCCTATTTGAGAAAACTGAATCTAAGAGAAATTATAGGCGTAAGAGGAGTCTACGGCACCGTTTCGGATGAAAACGTAGCAATAAATGCTTCAGGGTTGATTTATCAAGCTCCCGAAAAACCGTATTGGGAATATAGTGCCGGAATTGGAAATATATTTAAAGTGTTTCGACTTGATTTTGCCTGGAGAGGAAATTACAGAGATATTCCTGAAACGAGTAATTTTACGATCAAAGGGTCTTTTGGATTTTACTTTTAAAATGCAATTAGCATTACATGCTTCCTTTATTTATAAGCATTATCATATTTTAGAACGAAAAAGAGAAACTTAAAAAGCATATATTTTTTTAAGTAATTATTAATTGATTTGATTTTTTATATCTCAAAAAAAATATGAAATTTGAGCATTCTTATAAATTGATTTACCAACCTTTTCACCTTATGAAAAAAGCACTTTTTTTACTTTTCATGTTTTGTTTGTCTCTTACTTCAAATGCTCAATCTTCAAAAGCGGCTCCAAATTATGAGATTAGCATTCAACTTAAAAATTATAAAGATACCGTTGCTTATCTTAACTATTATGAGTTTGGTAATAAAATAACAGCCGCCACTTGTCATGGTGTGAAAAATGATAAAATAATTTTTAAGGGAAAAGGAAAATTGAAAACAGGACTTTACTCTTTAAATGGTAAAGACAAAAAAAGTTATTTGGATTTTTTTATCGATGAATCTACTCAAAAATTAGAGTTAAAAAGTGATGATTCCGAAAATTATTTAAAAGGTGCTGTTGCTCTCAATTCAAAATTAGAAAATGATTTTTTTACGTATATAAAATATTCCATAAAACAAAATATAGCTCTTAAAGAAATCTGTGCTTTAGGAAAAGGATTGTCTAAAAAAGATTCATTAGCTGTGGTAAGTCCAAAATTTAAATCAGTTATGAATGACATCTATAACTATGAAGAAAACTTTATTAACCAAAATAAAGGAACTTATATTGCGGATGTTATTAATCTAAAAATTGATCGCTCCTTAAGAGAAATTCCAAATTCATCTAATGGAAGACCTGATAGTCTTTTGGTAAGAAAGTATTATAGAAACCACTATTGGGATAATGTTAATTTTAAAGATGATGCCATTTGTAGAAACCAGTTTTTTGTCGGCAAAGTCAATAATTATTTTGATAATGTAGTACCATTTGATATAGATTCTGTTTCAGTTGAAATTGATAAATTCATTAACAAAACGAAGGTAAATCCAAGATTAACTAAACTATTATTAGATCATTTAGTTAATAAATATGAGCTTGCATCTATGGGGTTTGATAAAGTTTTAATGCATCTTGTTGACACTTATTTTAAAAGCGGAAAAGCTAACCTTTTTTATAAAGATCAAAGTGAAATAGATAGAATTATCAAGCGTGCTGAAAAAATAAGACCCTTGCAAGTAGGTAAAATAGCTCCTGATTTAGCAATGATAAAAGCAACGGATAGGGATAAAATAGCTCAAATGGGTTTTGAAAATGTGAAGACAAGTGATGATCTCACTAAATTGTTTTACAGCAAACAAAAAGAATTAAATAATATGTATTTAAAAATGAATTCTATTCAAGCAAAATACTTAATTGTTGCTTTTTGGGACGTTGATTGTAATCATTGCAAAACAGAAATTCCAAAACTATTAAATCTTTATCATGAATTTCAAAAAGAAAACAAAGACGTTAAAGTCTTTTCGGTTTATGTTTATCATGAAGTAGATAAATACATAAAATACATTAACGATAATAAACTTGATTGGATAAATGTATATGACGGAGCATATAATAATAATGTTTTAGACAAGTATGAAGTTCGAACAACTCCTGTTATTTATATTCTAGACGAGAATAAAGTTATAAAAGTTAAAAAAATACCTGTTGATAAAATCAAACCTTTTCTTTTAGATTTGGAAAAATAAAAACGTAATGCAAATTATATTTTTATTGTAGGATAGAAATCGCAAGTCTTTGGTTTATTTGAAAAGACCGTATCTAATATTCGCAAATTATATTGTTTTTATTTGTTAAAGTTTTGTTACTTTTGCGACCGATAAAATTTATAACAAAAATTATATTTATGGAATCATACATGATTTATGTGCCAATAGTTATGGCGCTAATTGGATTGGCTTTTATGGCAATCAAAAGAGCTTGGGTATTAAAACAAGACGCCGGAGATGGTAAAATGAAAGAGATTTCAGATTACATCTACGAAGGTGCTCTAGCTTTCCTAAAAGCAGAGTACAGATTATTAGCAATTTTTGTGGTTATTTCGAGTGTTGTTTTAGCAGGAATTACATTTTTACCGGGAGTTAAAACGCATTTATTAATTGTTATTGCATTTGTTTTCGGTGCTTTCTTTTCAGCTTTAGCTGGAAATATGGGAATGAAAATCGCAACAAAAACTAACGTAAGAACAACTCAAGCGGCTCGTACAAGTTTGCCTCAAGCACTGAAAGTTTCTTTTGGTGGTGGAACTGTAATGGGATTAGGAGTTGCCGGATTAGCTGTTTTAGGTTTAACTGGATTCTTCATTATATTATTTCAAAAATTCATGGGCGGTGTTTGGACAAATACTGAAGACATGACTGTTGTTCTTGAAACATTAGCTGGTTTCTCTCTTGGAGCTGAATCTATCGCTTTGTTTGCGCGTGTTGGTGGTGGTATATATACTAAAGCAGCTGACGTTGGTGCCGACTTAGTTGGTAAAGTAGAAGCAGGAATTCCAGAAGATGATCCACGTAATCCTGCAACAATTGCAGATAATGTTGGTGATAACGTTGGTGACGTTGCCGGAATGGGAGCTGATTTATTCGGTTCTTATGTAGCAACTGTTTTAGCTGCTATGGTTCTTGGTAATTATGTTATCAAAGATATGGGCGGAAAAATTGAAGATGCTTTCGGTGGAATTGGACCAATCTTATTGCCAATGGCAATTGCTGGTTTTGGAATCTTATTCTCAATCATTGGAACAATGCTAGTAAAAATTTCTAGCGATGATGCAAAAGAAGCTCAGGTTCAAAAAGCATTAAACATCGGTAACTGGGTTTCTATCGTTTTAACTGCAGTTGCTTGTTTCTTTTTGGTTACTCATATGTTGCCTGAAACTATGAAAATGTCATTCTTCGGTGAAGGATTACAAGATATTTCTTCAATGAGAGTTTTCTACGCTTCTTTAATAGGATTATTTGTTGGTGGAGCTATTTCATCAGTTACTGAATATTATACAGGATTGGGTACAAAACCAGTATTGGCAATCGTACAAAAATCATCAACAGGTGCAGGAACAAATGTAATTGCTGGTTTAGCAACCGGAATGATTTCTACTTTCCCTACCGTATTATTATTTGCTGGAGCAATTTGGTCAACTTATGCTTTAGCTGGTTTCTATGGTGTGGCTTTGGCTGCTTCTGCAATGATGGCTACAACAGCGATGCAGTTAGCAATCGACGCTTTCGGACCTATCTCTGATAACGCTGGTGGTATAGCTGAAATGAGTGAATTACCAAAAGAAGTTCGTACTCGTACAGACATTTTAGATTCAGTTGGAAATACAACAGCGGCTACAGGAAAAGGATTTGCGATCGCTTCTGCTGCATTGACTTCTTTAGCTTTATTTGCTGCTTATGTAACGTTTACAGGAATTGATGGGATCAATATTTTCAAAGCTCCAGTATTAGCCATGTTATTTGTTGGCGGAATGATACCAGTAGTTTTCTCTGCATTAGCAATGAATTCTGTTGGAAAAGCGGCGATGGATATGGTATATGAAGTACGTCGTCAGTTCAAAGAAATTCCTGGAATCATGGAAGGAACCGGAAAACCTGAATATGGCAAATGTGTTGAGATTTCTACTAAAGCAGCTTTACGCGAAATGATGTTGCCTGGTATTATGACTATTGGTTTCCCAATTGCTATTGTACTTTTAGGTAAATTAGTTTACGGAGATAATAATATGCTTATCGCTGAAATGTTAGGTGGTTATATGGCCGGAGTTACAGTATCAGGGGTTCTTTGGGCTGTGTTTCAAAACAACGCTGGTGGAGCTTGGGACAACGCTAAAAAATCTTTTGAAGCCGGAGTTATGATTAACGGTGAAATGACATACAAAGGTTCTGATGCTCACAAAGCTGCCGTAACCGGAGATACAGTTGGAGATCCATTTAAAGATACTTCTGGACCATCAATGAACATCTTAATCAAATTGACATGTCTAATTGGTTTAGTAATCGCTCCAATCTTAGGTGCTGGTAATGAAGACGGAACTAAAAAAATGGAATGCACTATGGAAATGAAAATGGAGTGCAAAGATATGGGCAAATGTGACATGAGTAAATGCAAAGACATGACCAAAGAGGAATGTGCTGCAATGTGTGATTCATTAAAATGTACGCCTGAACAAAAAGAAGCTTGTCTTTCTCACTATGGTGCTGATGGAAAATTCATCGCTGATAAAAAAGATGATTGTTGTGCTAAAAAAGACGTAATGGTTCCATCTACTGCTGAGAAAAATGTAAAAGTTGTAATTACCAATACAAATGGTAAAGCCAAAGCTACGGTTACAACTACAGTAGGAGGTACTTCAACATCTGAAACTTTTGAAGGTACAGAAGCTGAAGTAAAAGCTAAAGTGGAAGCATTGAAATAATGGATTTCGATATATAGAATTAAAAAATGGCTCGCAATTGTGAGCCATTTTTTATATTTAAAATTCTTTAAAAAAGTCCGTTTATTTCGGCATTAATTCTGTTAATGATATCTCCTAAATCTTCCGGATTATTAACAAAATCAATATTATCTACATCAATTATTAATAGCTTGCCTTTGTCATAGGTGTGAATCCAAGCTTCATAACGTTCGTTCAAACGACTTAAATAATCTATAGAAATAGTATTTTCATAATCACGACCACGTTTGTGAATTTGAGCAACTAAATTTGGAATAGAGCTTCTTAAATAAATCAATAAATCAGGTGCGCCAACTAATCCTTCCATTAACTCAAATAGATCAGAATAATTTTCATAATCACGATTGGTCATTAAACCCATAGCATGTAAATTGGGAGCAAAGATGTGAGCATCTTCATATATGGTTCTATCCTGAATTATGTTTTTACCACTTTCGCGTATTTGCAGCACTTGGCGAAAACGACTATTTAGAAAATAAATCTGCAAGTTAAAACTCCAACGTTCCATTTGGTGATAGAAATCATCTAAATACGGATTGTCAACTACATCTTCAAAATGAGGTTCCCACTTAAATTGCTTTGCCAAAAACCGTGTTAATGTAGTTTTTCCTGCTCCTATATTTCCTGCTACTGCTATGTGCATTATGGTAATTTTAATTTAAAATATTTAACTTGTTGGCTGGTAAAAATAGCTAAAATTTGGTCTTTGTAATAAAAATTTTGGAACGATTTCTCAACAATTTCTATTTCATAGACAGTTTTTGAAATATTATTCAAACAATACAAACTCTTGTCTTTCAAAAACAAGAGTTTTTCATTATCTATGATTTGAATTTTTTCAAAAGGAGGAATGTTAGCTAAAAGTGACACTTTGCCAAATATATCAATCGAATACCAATTATTAATTTCATCTATCCAATAAAAATTATTAAAATCAGATTGTGTGTATTTTATGTTTTCCTGAACAGGATTTCCTATAATTTTGGAAGTATTTTTTAAATAATCAAACAACATAATTTGTTGTTTTAAAGCATTATAAATCCATAATTTATTTTGTGATGCCATGCCAATCTTAGAAGCAAGAATAGTGTTGTCAATATCAAAAAGATTTAGCTTCTGTATTTCATTTAGCTGATTGTCAAGTATGATTATGCTATTAAAATCTCCATAAAAAACGACTATTTTTAAAGGGTTTACATAATCTACAGAAGTAATTTTCCCTAAAGCAACGTTTTTATATTCCCAAATCTGATTTTCGTTTTGCTTGCTAAAAACATTATTATTTATATAATAATTGCTGCCCAAACCATCAAAGCCAATATAGGTTTTGTTCTCAATTTCTCTTGTCTTCAAAGCAGTAGTTTTTAGCTTTTGATTTTGACAAAAACTAATCGAACAGCACAATAATAAAAATAAATTAATTGCATTTTTCATGATAGTGCTAATTTACATTAAACCAAATGAAATACAATAGGTAAAAAATACTATTTTAACATATAATTAGTAACAGATTTTGATTACTTTCGTCATATTTGCTCGACTAAAATTAAACCTCATGAAAAAAATAGTTTACGCGTCTTTGTTTCTAATTTCTTTTATAACTTCTAATGCTCAAAAAGATTTCCAAGGTATGGCAGTTTATGAATCCAAAACCAGTACTGCCGATTTTAAATCTCGTTTTGAAGGCAACAAAGAAATAACACCAGAAATTCAAAAAATGATTGAAGAACGAATGAAAAAAATGTTTGAAAAAACATTTTTTCTCAACTTCGATAAATCGGCTTCGATTTATAAAGAGGAAGAAAAATTAGACACGCCAGGACAAGGCCAAGGAGGCGGAATGCGAATGATGTCCTCTTTTATGGGTGGAGGCGGAACCTATTATAAGAATGTAAAAGAGAAAAAATATACCGTTGATAAAGAGTTTATGGGTAAAGAGTTTTTAATCAAAGATTCATTAACTACTTACAAATGGCAAATGAGTTCAGAGGCAAGAGTCATCGGAGGTTATAATTGTTTTAAAGCTACTGCTGTAATTCCTGCAAGTAAAACCGATTTTAGAAATTTTAAACCTAAAAAGAAAGAAGAAGCAAAAGAAGGTGAAGCTAAAAAAGAAGAGAAAGAGAAAAGAACCAATTTCATGGATGACTTTGATTTGCCTAAAGAAATAACAATAACAGCATGGTACACACCTGAAATTCCTGTAAACCAAGGGCCAGAAGGCTATTGGGGTTTACCTGGATTAATATTAGAAGTTAACGATGGTAAAACCGTAATTCTTTGTTCTAAAGTAGTTTTAAATTCAAAAGACAAAGTCGAAATCAAAGCGCCAAATAACGGAAAAGAGATATCACAAAAAGAATATGATGAAACGGTTACCAAAAAGATGCAAGAAATGAGCGAAATGAATGGTGGAAGAGGCGGTTTTCAAATGAGAGGAAATAGGTAAACATTTACAAATGTTCGTTTCACATTATCCATAGTCTTTAAAATCCCAATAAAAATATAATTTCAAATTCCCCATTAGAAATCGTTACTTATAGAAATGAAATTAATAAATATAATTTTGCATTCTGTAACTCAATCTCGTAACATGAAAAAAATAATTTTAGTTCTCTTTTTATCAGTATTTACTTTTACTACCGCGCAAAACGTTCGTTTTGAAGGAACCATTCTCGATAACAATAAAGCGCCACTCGAAATGGCCAATGTGATGGCAATGAATCAAGGCACGAAAGCCATGGATGCCTATGCCATTACCAATGAAAAAGGTAAATTTATTTTGAATCTAAATGCCAATGCTTCTTATACCATAAAGTTGAGTTATTTGGGAATGCAAAATAAAGAGATTACGGTTACTACCCAAACTCAAAATATTACCCAAAACATCACAATGGAAAGCGGTGGTATTGACCTTGAAGGTGTTGAAATTGTGCGCGAAATGCCCGTATCAATAAAAGGAGATACTATTGTTTATAATTCGGATTCATTTACTAATGGAACTGAAAGAAAATTGGAAGACATTCTAAAAAAATTACCCGGAGTAGAAGTAGATGCTGATGGACAAGTAAAAGTAGAAGGCAAATCAGTTACAAAGTTGATGGTCGAAGGGAAAGATTTCTTTGATGGTGATACCAAACTTGGGGTAAAAAATATTCCTGCCGACGCAATCGATAAAGTACAAGTACTTCGGAACTACAATGAAAATTCTATAATGAAAGGTGTCGAGAATAATCAAGATAATCTCGCTATGAATATCAAACTAAAAGAAGGAAAGAAAAACTTTTGGTTTGGCGATATGACTGCTGGAATTGGAGTTGGTCATGAAGATACCCGGTATGCCGTTGCGCCCAAAGCATTTTATTACAGTCCAAAATACAGTATCAATATTATAGGTAATAGCAATAATGTTGGTCAACAAGCTTTTACCATTCAAGATTATTTTAGGTTTAGCGGTGGCTTTCGAAACATCATGGGGAAAGGCGGCGGAAGCATTAATGTTGGGAGTAATTCATTAGGAATAAACTTTTTTCAAGACAATAGAGTAAAAGAAATCGAATCGCATTTTGGTGCCACAAATTTTTCGTATAATCCATCCAAAAGCTGGAGTTTAAGCGGATTTGTTATTGCTACTTCGACTCTGGTAGATACCGATACACAATCAACAGTAAATTTTTTACGTCCCAATACAGAAGAGGTGTCTTCTGCTGAGATTAGACAAGACTTAGGAAATCAAAAAAACAATTTAGGATTATTTAAGCTGAGTTCCACCTATAAACCAAGCGTTAAATTTCAACTCGATTATGATATTTTAACACGACTTTCGGCGCAAAGAGAAAACAATAATTTAAATAGACAGGTATTTAATTATTTAGATAATTCCAATTCTAGTGAAAACATTCTAACAGCTAAAAAACAAGATCCAATAAATATCAATCAAAATCTTAGTTTTTATTACACCCCTACCGATAAGCATATTTTTGCTTTCGAAAGTCAATATTTGTATCAAAACGAAGATCCATTATACAACGCTAATTTAGAGTTTCAACCATTTGATTTTGATGGATATATTCAAAGTCAAAACCGAAATGATATTACTCAAAGTCGCTTTATCAAAACCAATAAGTTAGACAGTAGACTCGATTATTATTATGTGCTTACTCCAAAAGTAAACCTCAATTTTACGTTAGCTAATTCCTATGTGTATCAAAGTTTGAATTCTTCTGTGTTTCAACGTTTGGATAACGGAACCATTAATAATTTGACTGCCTCAGAAAACACTAATGATGTTGGGTATCGCTTCAATGACTCAAGCTTAGGATTTCATTTAAAATGGTTAACCGGAAAATTTACCTTTACGCCCGGAGTAACATTGCATCGTTTCAATTTAACAAACTCACAGTTGGCAATAAACACCAAGCAAGAATTGACCCGATTTTTACCCGATTTTCAAATGATTTATCAAATAAAAAAATCAGAATCATTAACCTATAACTATGCGTTGACCAACAATTTTACCAACGTAAATAACTTTGCATTAGGTACGATTTTCAATAGTTATAACAGTTTATTTTCAGGAAATCGAGACCTAGAAAACTCAGTAGTGCAATCACACACCTTGAACTATCAAAAATTCAATATGTTTAATTTTGAAAATTTTGGTGGATTTATAAATTACACTCGAACTACCGAAGCGATAAAAACAAGAGCGTTGTTTGAAGGTGTAAATCAAATTGGTTCGCCATTTAATTCCCCTTTTGGCGATGAAAATCTTTCCGGAAATTTTCGCTACGGCCGTTCGTTTCTAAAATATTACAAAGCTAATTTTAGTGCCAATGTTAACTGGAGCAAGTTTTATAATATTCAAGTAAATCCCCAAAATGTTCTTGAAGAAGAAGTAGTAGACACAGAAAGTTTTACTCAAAACTATAGAATAGGCGCATCTACCAATTTTAAAGACATTCCAAATATTGAATTGTCTTATAGTTATACGGTTAATCAATATCCAAATGATACTTTTTATACCGATAGCCCATCGGTTAAATTAGATTATTTCTTCTTGAAAAGTTTCTCCTTTGTTTCTGAATATGAATTTTTCCACTATTATAATAATGATAAAACTGTCGATCAAGAATACGACTTTCTATCCGCAAGTTTAACTTACCAAAAAACAAAAGCTAGCCATATGGAGTATAAAATTGCTGCGACAAACATCCTAAATACTACTTCAATTAATGATGATAGTTTCTCTCAGTTTTCTACTAGAAATTCTCAATACACAGTGCAACCGAGATATATAATTTTTAGTTTAAAGTATAATTTGTAGCTATTCCTGCTATCCGCTTTATCTTTTTGCAAAAAAGCAAAAAGGATATCGCTACTATCAGGGCTAAAAACAAAAAACCTGTTCATTTGAACAGGTTTTTCTTTGCGTCCCGAAGCTTTGTGACTCGCGTATTTCTTTGCGAGCTTTGTGTTTAAATTCCGAAAGCTGCTTTTACTTTGTCTACATAATCTAATTTCTCCCAAGTAAATAACTCTACAGTTACTGTTTTTGGAGCGCCATTAGGTAATTGGAATGTTTTAGTAACCGTTTCAGGAGTTCTTCCCATATGACCGTAAGCAGCCGTTTCGCTATAGATTGGATTTCTCAATTTCAAACGTTGCTCAATAAAGTACGGACGCATATCAAAAACGTTCTCTACCACTTTACTGATTTCTCCGTCGGTCATATTCACTTTTGAAGTTCCATAAGTTACTACATTGATAGAAGTTGGTTTTGCTACTCCAATTGC
>CANKLK010000041.1 GCA_947482805.1 Flavobacteriaceae bacterium | reverse complement strand
GCTTTTAACTGGTGTATTTGCCTCAAAATCTGTTAATGCAATTGTTGGTGACAATCAAGGTTTAATATATGGTGATACTACTTTGTTTTTTACACAATTGAAAGCTTTAGTACTAGTATCAATATTTGCCTTTGTGGTTTCTTATGCCTTATTCTTTATTGTAAATAAAATTACACCATTACGAGTAAGTGAGGAAAAAGAGGAATTAGGATTAGATATTACTCAACACGGAGAATTCCTCTAAATAAATCATTTAAAATCACGCTTACTTACTGAAAATATTTTCAACACATCTTTTTGCCCCTGATGTTGTTGATAGTATTTTTTATTGTCTTAATCTAAAAAAAACATTACTAACTAACATTTAAAAAACAACAAAATGAAAACAACTACAACAATTTTAAAAAAGAATTTTTTACAAATAGTCGGATTTTGCTTAGTCGCAATATATTCCGCAAATGCACAAGAAGGCACAACAATTTTACCTGGAACTACTTTCGCAGGATCAGCTGATTTCTATTATAAATATGACTTTGCAGAAGTAGATAACAGTTATACCAGTTTTACACATTCTCACGATTCCTATGAAATTGGCATGGCTTCTATCGAAGCTTCTCACAAGTTAGGAAAAGCCTCCATATTTGTTGATTTAGGTTTTGGTTCAAGAGCAAGTGAATTTACATACAACGATGCTGACAATACTTTTATGATTAAACAAATGTATATTACCTATGATTTTTCGCCAAGTTTTAAAGTTACGGCTGGTAGTTTTGGTACTCATATCGGATACGAATTAGTAGATGCCGTTGATAATAAAAACTACAGTATGTCTTATGCTTTTACAAACGGACCATTTTTCAATACAGGAGTTAAAGCCCAATATACCTCTGGAAAGTATAGCTTTATGGCTGGAATTACTAACCCAACAGATTTTAAAACTGCTGGCGAGGCAGGATCTAAAAATAAAACTTTTATTGGTCAAATTGGTTATGTTGCAGACAAAGGCAGTGCTTACTTAAATTTCACTTCAGGAAGTGCTAATCCTGCATCTGATAAAAACAAAACACAATTTGATTTTGTTGGTAGTAGAAAATTAAATACTAACTTGACTCTAGGTTTCAATGGAACGTATGCTATGGTTGAGGATGACATTGATAGTGATCTTGATGCTAACTGGTTTTCACTTGTAGCTTATTTGAATTATGCCTTCAAAAGTAAATGGAGTGTGGCTTATAGATTAGAGTATTTTGATGACAAAGATGGTGCTATTTATGGAGCAATGCCAAGCATCATCGGCAATACACTATCTTTTAATTATAAAGAAGGTAACTTTACTTTTATACCGGAAGTTAGATTTGATTCATCATCAGAAGATATTTTTAAAAAGAAAGATGGTAGTGCTGCAGGTTCTTCTGCTTATGTTTTATTAGCAACAACCTATTCTTTTTAAAAAATACAATAACCAAAACAACACAAATTATAAAGGCATAAGTTTATTACTTGTGCCTTTATTCATTAAATCCCAGTGTAATTACTTGGAGTGATTTGAAGCAATTCAGCTTTGACTGCATCTGAAACTTCTAATGTTTTAATGAATGCATGAATAGCTTCTTTATTGATAACAGAATTAGTTCGTGTCAATCCTTTCAAGGCTTCATAAGGATTTGGATAACCTTCTCTTCTTAAAATGGTTTGAATAGCTTCAGCAACAACAGCCCAATTTTTTTCTAAATCTTCTGCAAATTTAGATTCATTAAGCAATAGCTTATTCAACCCTTTTAAAGTAGCATCAAAAGCAATTAAGGTGTGTCCCATTGGAACTCCAATATTTCTTAAAACCGTGCTGTCAGTCAAGTCACGCTGCAATCTCGAAATTGGAAGTTTAGCCGATAAGTGTTCAAATATCGCATTAGCAATACCTAAATTTCCTTCGGAGTTTTCGAAATCAATTGGGTTTACTTTATGTGGCATGGCTGATGAACCAATTTCTCCCTCCTTAATTTTCTGTTTGAAATATTCCATCGAAACGTAAGTCCAAATATCTCTGTCTAAATCAATGACAATATTGTTTATTCTTTTCAAAGCATCAAAAAACGCAGCAAAGTGGTCATAATGCTCTATTTGTGTGGTTGGAAAGGAATGTTGCAAACCAAGCGTAACTTCCACGAAAGTGGTCCCAAACTTTTTCCAATCTATGTCGGGATACGCTACATGATGTGCGTTAAAATTTCCGGTAGCTCCTCCAAACTTTGCCGCAAAAGGTATATTAAACAACAAACGCATTTGCTCTTCCAAACGTTCAACAAAAACCAAAATTTCCTTTCCTAAACGAGTTGGCGAAGCAGGCTGGCCATGAGTTCTAGCTAACATAGGGACGTCATTCCACTCCATTGCCAATTCTTTTAATTTGGCTACTATTCCGATTAATGCTTTTAAATAGACTTCCTGAAAGGCTTCTTTTGTCGATAGCGGAATGGCTGTATTATTTATATCCTGTGAGGTTAAACCAAAATGAATAAACTCTTTGTAGTTAGATAATCCTAAGGATTCAAACTTATCTTTGATAAAATACTCCACCGCTTTTACATCGTGGTTTGTGATTTTTTCAGATTCTTTTATCCATTGCGCATCTTCAGTGGTAAAGTTTTTATATAGATTTCGCAAACTGTCAAAAACGGTTGGACTTACACCTTTTAGTTGTGGCAAATCAGCTTCGCATAAAGCGATGAAATACTCAACTTCTACCAGAACACGATATTTGATTAAGGCTTCTTCCGAAAAATAATTGGAAAGCGATTTGGTTTTACTTCGGTATCTTCCGTCAATGGGTGAAACGGCGTTTAGTGGAGTTAGTGACATGAGTTGTGTTGTTGTATTGTGAGTTGCAAATTTAGTTAATCCTATTTAGAAAATAGAGTAAAGAGAATAGAAAATAGATGATATATAAAAGACGAAGAGAGGATTGACTTTCTCTCATCTTTTTGTCTATTCGCTATTATCTTCTTAACAGCTTTTCTCTTAATATCGGCAGGCCTTCTGTAGCATTCTCAGCAATAACTTCTAATGGATTTTGCAGATTAGTAATACTTGCCGGTCTCGGATCTATATAGAAAACAGAAACATACGGTTTCGCATAATGCATCAAACTTGCAGCCGGATATACTTGAAGTGATGTGCCAATAACAGCTACATAGTTAGCTTTCTCTGTGATACTTATCGCTTCTTCAAGCGCAGGTACCATTTCACCAAACCAAACTATATGTGGCCGCAATTGATGGCCTTTATCATCAACATCGCCAATCACTAAATCGTTTTGCCAATCTAAAATATAATCTTCGTTTTTTATGCTGCGTACTTTTAATAATTCGCCATGTAGATGCAACACTTTTGTACTTCCTGCCTGTTCGTGAAGGTTGTCAACATTTTGAGTGATAATGTGAACATCAAAATCTTTTTCCAGTTCCGCTAAACCAAAGTGTCCTTTATTAGGTTTTACCTCTAGTAATTGTTTTCGCCTTTGATTATAAAAATCTAAAACGAGTTCTTTATTTCTATGCCAACCTTCTGGCGAAGCTACATCCATCACATTATGTCCTTCCCACAGTCCATCTGCATCCCTAAAAGTTTTGATACCGCTTTCGGCGGATATTCCGGCTCCGGTTAAAACAACAAGTTTTTTCATTATTTTAATTTGGACCTAAAGCTACGCATTTTTACTATTTTTGCCAAAAGCATTCCTATGATTGACTTAAATTACCTAGAATACCTCGAAGGATTTTTAACCGAAAACCGTAAAGAGCGCTTTGAAACCGTATTAGCCAATAGAACCAATCACTTTACGATTGCCGTTGAAGATGTGTTTCAATTCCATAATACGAGTGCGGTGATGCGCAGTTGCGAGGTTTTTGGGATACAGGAAATCAATATTGTAGAGCAACGCTTTGGCAAAAACATCGATAAGGAAATAGCAATGGGTGCTCAGAAATGGGTCGATATCAATAAGTTTGAAAACATCACTAATTGTATACAAACTCTAAAGAATAAAGGTTATCAAATCATTGCTACAACTCCACATAACGATTCGTGTTTGCTACATGAATTTGATGTAACCAAAAAGAGCGCCTTGTTCTTTGGCACCGAAAAAGAAGGATTATCAGAAGAAGTGATGAGTCAGGCCGATGGTTATTTGAAAATACCGATGGTTGGTTTTACAGAAAGTCTGAATATTTCGGTTTCGGCGGCTATCATTATTCAGGACATCACCACTCGCCTCCGCCAATCTAATATAAAGTGGCAACTTACCGAAGAAGAAATACTGGAAAAGAGATTGCTTTGGGCAAAGAATACGATTAAGGATATTAAGCGGATTGAAGAGCGATATTATAGTGGTAGTTAGTTGTCTCAGTTTTAAGTCTCAGTTTGCAAATTGTATAACTTATTTCAACTCAAAATAGAAGGAGATGTAAATATTAAAACTGTAAACTTAGACTGCGACTGAAGACTATTTCTTTTTCAGAACCTTATATTGCTCATAGCATTCGCTAATGGCATCCATGATTTGCAAATCGTTAGCGGTTTTGATAAATTCTTCGGAATAGCTGCAACGCATTAAAATCTCGGCAATTTCTTTTTTATCAATGCCAAGAAGCACACCAAGGGTTTCTCTGTCAAATTTAGATTCTAACAGATTCCTAACCGTGTCATCTTTTTTCATCTGTTTGAGTTTTTTGAGCTCGTTGGTCTTCTTCCCGAAGAAATTATAAAGCATATCAGCCGGATTAAAAATAGAACCTAAGACTCTGGTAAAAGCGCCAGGAGACGTATCTCCCGTTTCATAACCTTGTGGCAAACCGGAAATACTGTAGCGATAGTTTTCTTTATCGGGAATAAGCTTTGAATCTATTTCAAGATAACCTGTTAGATCATATTTTCTTACAATAACTTCCTCTAAAGCGATGGCTTTTTCAGTAAGTAATAATTTAGCTGTACCATTTTTTAACCAGTCATTGGTTACTCTTACGCGCAAGGATTGATAACCTAATGAGGCTATATGTAGCGTGTCGTTTACACTTACTTCTAATTCAAAGTATCCTTTTACATCTGTTGTGACCCCTTTTACTTTATTCACATTAATAACATTTACATTAGGAATAGGTTTCAAAGTATTGTCATTGAAAATTGTTCCTGTTACTTTTTGCGACACTGGATTAACTTGCGAGATTGCACTAAGGGAAAATAAAAGTAAAACTGTAAAATATCGCATAGGACTTTTTGATGGTTAAAAGTATGAAACTCTTTTATGATATAATAAAGTTTGGTCTGAGAATTAGAATAAAATTAACAAAAGTGAAAAATTCCAAATGTAAAAACCCAAATCCCAACTAAACCTCTATGGACTTCAAGTACATAGGTTTGGTTTGCAGACTAAAAGTC
This sequence comes from Flavobacteriaceae bacterium, assembly GCA_947482805.1. Next base: position 8,750 of record CANKLK010000041.1, on the reverse strand, counting down.
TACACGGCTGTATTACTCTTCAATGATGAAGTTTTCATATTTATTATCATTCGGATTTCTGTGATATTCCAAATATTCATTTACCATTTCATCTGTAATATTTCCTGTACTACAAAATCCAAAACCAATAGCCCAAAAATTACGACCCAAATATCTTTTTTCAATTCGGGAAATTCTATCGGAAGTTTCCTTGACGAACGTCCCTTCATCAACTTTACTATTGAACTAATATCTTGATATGGGCGATACTCGATATGCATGTGAAAATGTTCTTTTGTAACTACTCATTACAAAATTTGGATACCTTCTGCCACGCAAATCTGTATTAATATTGTTCTTCATCTAACTTTTATATCGCCTTTTAAAACTTCATATCGATACTTCATAACCCAAACTATATGAGCCGTAATACGAGATACCGAATGACTATTTGTTCTTTTAAAATCAATTAAACAAATATAACATTTTTAGAAGCTGAAAGAAAAATGCATTAAGTACATAGTTTTAACTATTTTTGAGACCAATAAAAATCAAAGCTATAGATAAAAATACCTTTATTTATAAAAGAGCTTTTTTTATGTAAGTGGATTCCAACTTAACGGAATAACATATAGAAGATTATTTATTCAAAACGTGATAAGCAATCATACCATCAATTGGTCGTCTGAGTACGTTACCAACTTTTAAATCATATTTTTCCAATGCAGCTTCCAGTTCGTCTTTTAAATAAAAGGCAATAGAACCTACAAAATGTACTAATACATCATGACAATTTTCGAATTGCAATATATAATTTTCTACAAAATCCTTCATTTCATCCTGAATAATTTTTTTACAATAATCATTGTTTTTATGCTTGATCAAAAACTTGGCAAAAGTTGCCAAATAAGCATTTGGATTAGGTTCTTTGTATAAATTATTTTTGATATAATCCGGATCAAGATTGTATTCTTCTTCAAACTCTTTGGCTAAATCCTTTGGCATTTTATTAAAATAATAGCCTCTTAACAAATGTCTTCCAAAACGATTCCCGGAACAATCATCCATGGCAATATAACCCAATGATTGTACTTTTTGATGCAATACTTTGCCATCAAAATAACTGCAGTTAGAACCGGTACCCAATATACATACAATGGCTTGCTCACCTTTAGGAGTTGTGCCGAAAGCCGCTGCATAAGTATCTTCATATACAGAAACTATAGCTATGGTGAAATATTTTTTAAAAACCCCAGTCAAAAAATCTTTCATTCTATCGGTTCCGCAACCTGCACCATAAAAAAACAGATGTGTTGCTTTGTCTTTATTATGTGAAATATCAAATTTATTGTCAAGACGATTGATGATTTCTTCTTCTTCTAAAACTTCCGGATTTAAACCCAGCGATTGCGTAGTGAAAATTACTTTTCCATTATCATCAATGGCAATCCAATCGGCTTTGGTAGATCCACTATCAACTAATAATTTCATATATTTTAGAGTATAGAGAATAGATTATAGAAAATAGGCTCAGCCATTTTCATCACTATTTTGATTAGTTATAAAATAGAGTAACGATATTTTTTATTCTATATTCTTTACTCTATTTTCTATGTTCTTTTATTATAGGCTAGCGATATGGACTGATAAATCAATTAATTTACTTGAATAACCGTATTCGTTATCATACCAGGAAACCAATTTAAAAAAGGTCGAATTTAAACCAATTCCGGCTTTTGCATCTACAATAGAAGTTCTTGGATCAGAAACGAAATCTTGAGAAACAACATCATCTTCTGTATAACCAAGGATTCCTTTTAATTCGTTTTCGGAAGCTTTTTTCAATACTGCCATGATTTCTTCATACGAAGTTTCTTTGGCCACTTTTACTGTTAAATCAACTACAGAAATGTCAACCGTAGGAACACGGAAAGACATTCCTGTCAATTTTCCGTTCAATGCCGGAATAACCTTCCCAACTGCTTTTGCAGCACCTGTTGAAGATGGAATGATGTTTACACTGGCAGCACGTCCGCCTCTCCAGTCTTTTCTAGACGGTCCGTCAGCTGTCATTTGAGTTGACGTTGTAGCATGAACGGTGGTCATCAAACCTTCCACAATTCCGAAGTTATCATTGATTACTTTAGCTAATGGTGCTAAACAGTTGGTCGTACAAGATGCATTAGAAACTACAGTATCTGTTGCTTTAGCTTCAAGGTGATTTACACCCATAACAAACATTGGAGCATCTGCAGATGGTGCAGAAATAACCACTTTTTTAGCACCACCATCAATATGAGCTTTGGCAGTATCAATTGTTGTAAAGAAACCGGTACATTCGGCAACAACATCAACGTCGACAGCTGCATCGTCCCATTTAACTAATTTTGGATCTCTCTCTGCCGTTACTCTGATGTATTTATCGTTTACGTATAGTTTTCCATCTCTTACGTCTACTTTTCCATTAAAACGCCCGTGAACTGAATCGTATTTTAATAAGTAAGCTAAATGATCTACATCTAATAAGTCGTTAATAGCTACTACTTCTACATTTTCTCTGTTATAGGTTTCTCTGAATACAATTCTTCCAATTCTTCCGAAACCGTTAATTCCTAATTTTACTTTTGACATTTTTTTTATTGTTAATTTGTTTATGCGGTTATGTTGTTATTTTTTGATATCGACTGAACGAATAATCAAATGAACTAATCCTCTTTCTTTTATGTTGACATGATATCTGAAACTCTTAATAATTCTTGATCGATTTCAGAGTGTCCTTTAATGGCATTTTCTAGAGGTGTTAAGGCAACTTTATCATTTAAGATTCCTACCATATAATTGGACTTTCCTTCTAAAATAGATTCTACGGCTTTTACTCCAAGTCGTGATGCTAAAACCCTATCAAAGCAGGATGGGGCACCGCCACGTTGCATGTGACCTAAAACGGAAACACGAATATCATATTCGGGCATATTTTCTTCGATATAATCTTTAAGTTCAAATACGCTTTTCCCAATTTTATCGCCCTCGGCTATAACAACAATACTAGACGATTTACCAGATGCTTTACTTTTACGTAAAGATTCTAAAAGACGATCTAACCCTAAATCTTGTTCTGGAATTAGGATTTCCTCTGCTCCTGCTCCTATTCCAGCATTTAAAGCAATGTGACCAGCATCTCTTCCCATAACTTCAACTAGAAAAAGACGATTGTGTGAACTTGCTGTATCACGAATTTTGTCAATACATTCTACGACTGTATTTAATGCGGTGTCAAATCCTAGAGTATGGCTGGTACCAAAAATATCGTTATCAATCGTACCCGGAATTCCCATCACAGGATAGCCAAATTCTTTATTAAAGACTTCTGCACCGGTAAAACTACCATCTCCACCAATGACCACTAAAGCATCAATATTAGCATTAACTAAATTTTGATGTGCTTTTTGTCTGCCTTCAAAAGTCATGAATTCTTTAGAACGTGCCGATTTAAGGATAGTGCCTCCTTTATTCACAATATTGTTCACACTCCTTGGTCCCATTTCTTTAAAATCGCCTTCAATCATTCCCTGATACCCTCTGTAAATGCCGATACATTCAATATTGTGATAAGCACAAGTTCTCACTACAGAACGGATGGCGGCATTCATTCCGGGAGAATCACCTCCCGAAGTTAATACCCCTATTTTTTTTATGACTTTAGACATTTTTAATGTATTAAAATGTAAAATTAGCAAACAAGAACCATTGTTTTGCCCCTATTATTGATATATTGACAAAATGGAGTAAATTCAATCGTTTTCGTTGATAAGTTTTTAGGTTATTAAATTTTATGTGAAGATTTTTATATTAATCATCGGTTGGAATTGCTTCCTGATTTGGCTTTATATTGGGTTGCTTCTTGTTTTTTTTATCTTTAATTTGAATATCATCAGGATATAAATTAGAGTCTTGTATTTGGTTTAGATTGGTACTAACTTTTTCTAGTTTTGCATTTTTAAAAATCTTGTTTACCAATTCTTTAAAAGTATCAAAGTCAACCTCATATGACATTCCAAGTCCTTGAGTATAACCAATTCCCTGGCCAATGTAAGTAATATCATTTTCTTTGTTGAATACCCTCAAGTTTAATGTGCCATCCCTATTCACACGATATTGTACTTCAAGGTTTCCAACAATGGCTGTTTCTGAAATACCTCCTACCGGCACACCCACTTTTCCGTTAACTGTAATTCTATCATTTATTTTTGATGAAACAGTAACCCCAAATCGTCCATCTGTTTGCTGACCTGGTGTTCTATCCGCTACAATATATTCTGGGGCAATAGAAATTTTATCGTTATCGCCCGAAAATATATCACTAAATAGACTACTCGCTTTTTCAAATAAATTATTTGATAATTGATTTTGGTTAACCCCTTCCTGACTTAAGAAACTACCCGTTGAAAGTAGGTATAATGCTTGGGTTTGTCTGGCGTCTTTATCGTCTAGTTTGTATTGTATTTCAGATTTCAAGGAGCTTCCCACATTTGGAAAATTGATATTAAAATCGGGTTCAGGACTAGTAAGATTTCCTCTGACACCAATAATCACTTCTACATCAACTTTCTTATTAAAAGATGGGTTATCAATCAAAACAGCAGGATTTGCGGTGGTTTTATAAACTGCTTCCAAATTAAGTTGTGCCGCTAATGGATCACCTGTCCAAATGATGGAACCTCCTTTTTTTACATCGAATTTTTTACCAATTAATCCCCCATATTTAAAACTATAGGAACCTGAAACTACCGAGAAATCTCCAAACATTTGAAATTTTCCTAAAGTGTTAATTCTAAATAGAATCGTTCCGTTTCCCTTACCTTTCATTCCGTGTCCATTTTCTCTGTTAAGAATTACTTCAATATTGGCAATTTCTGTTATTGCAAAATCAAATTCTAACTCAAGTCCATTGTAATTTTTAGCCTGTGCACCATTTGTATTTGCTTTTCCTTTCTTTTCTTCAGGAGTTTTAAAACGTATGTATTTGCTTTCTTCAACTGCTTCCGCATCGTTTATCGGAATTTTAATGTCGGTTCCTTTAGCGGATTCAGCATCCACTTTTATTATCAAATTACCCGTCGGTCCTTTCACACTGGCAGAACCATTCATAAAAGCATTTCCATAGTAAGCAGCATCTTCATAGTCAAGAGTATTCAGAGCTAAAAGTCTTTTGGCATAAATAGACAAATCCAACTGCCAATCGCCAAATTGCTTGTGTTTAATAAATCCGTTAATGCTTCCTTTGGTATTAAATTTAGTATCGGTAATATTCGTTTCCCTAATTATAAATTTGTTTTCAGTAACATCAACAACTGAATTCTTATCAAATACATAATCGGTATTCAGATAGGGAATTGTTAATCCTGCTTCATTAATAAATAATCTTCCGTTATAATCTAAATTATTGAAATCGCCATCAATTTTTGCATTACCTGAAGCAAATCCCCTAATATTAGTAATAACATCACCTCCAATTTTCCCTAAAACTCCGAGGTTGAATTTATCAAAATTTAAATCTATATTCAATAAGGTTTTGTCGTCTACAATCTGAATATTACCATCGGCGCTAAAAGACTCTAAATTTTGATTTTCTAAATTGGAATTTAAATTAAATTTACGCAATGTTTCATCTCCCTGAATATCCAAATTCATTTTCCCGAGTGCAATACCATTGACTTTTAAACTATCTATTCTTAACGTTGATGTAGGTTGAAAAATAGTATTGTTTTGTTTGAAATTAATCTTCCCGTTTAGATTTCCTTCAAACTTAAATTTCTCGATATCGGGGGTAACTTTATTCAGATTGACATTGTCAAATGTGAGCTGTAAATCCTTATTTTGCTTTCCATTCAGCACACCAATAAAATTGATGTTTTCGTTTCCGTGTGATAGTGTTAAGTTATTAAACGAGAAATTACTGAGTTTTTTATCAAAAACAATTTTACTTTTATCAGGGTCTTCATTTTCATTTAAAAACCATAAATAATCCTTGAATTGAAGTTCTGATTTATTAAACCCAACTACATTATTGTTCTCTTTATTTATCGTATGGTAAAAATTCAGATTGTAAAAATCATTGCCTTGCTTACCGCCTTTAAACTCGGTTCTAAAATGTAAGGTATCATTAGAAAATGTATTAATCATACTAAAATCCCTGATTTTATAATGCTTTGTCTTTATAGAATCTAATTGAACATAGGCATTGTATAAAGGGTTTCTGTTGTCTACCTGAACCAAAATATTATCAAACGTATTGTCATATGCCATTACTTTTGGGGAGGTAAAATCTAATTTGAAATTCTTACTGTCTGAACTTATGTTTCCTTTTAATTTAGTGTTTTTGGCAAGGGAAATATCCGGATTGAATATTTCAATTATTTTACTGTTTAAGTCGAAATCAAATTTCAGGTATTGATTGGGCAGCACTTTATTGGGTTCATAATTGGAATAAAAACTTCCCAAAGAATTTTCCACGATTTTCTGTAATTGGTTGAATTTATATTTCCCAACTACTGAACCTTCAATCGCGTCAGGCGAATCAATCGTAATCGCTCTTTCTCCACTGGCATCAAAACTCGAATTAACATTCAGATAATCCACAAAATACATATCTTTTTTATTTTGATATGAGGCATTAGTAAGCAACAAATTTCCTTTAAGATTATCAAAGGAATTTCCAGTTGCTTTTACCACAATATCTCCTCTAAAAACAGAGATGGAGTCTTTTATAAAGTTCAGTTTTACTAAATTAGCATAATCAATTTTGGAATGAAAATCATAGATATTTTCTTTTTTGGATAAATCTAAGATTCCGCTAAAATCCATAAATAAATTTGGATCATTTATATTAAATTTCCCCTTAAATATTGGCTGTTTAAAGCTGCCGTCAACTATGATTTTGGTATAATTATAACCGTTATATTTTAATTGAAAAACATCACCGGCAAATGAGGTATTTATATATTTTTTTGTAAATCCTTTTCCTTCAACATCTAGATTCATAGTCACTTTCCCAATAGTCTTGTCATTCAACATTGCTCCTACATCAAAGTGGTCCAAAATAATGTTTCCATTGTATTTAGCGTTGTCTATGTTATCAATATCCGACATATGCAAATCGGATTCAATTACTCCCAATGCGGTATTCATTACAAAATCGGCGTTGATATATTTTTGGGTAACTTCAACTTTACCAACAAAATCAAATTGACCTAATTTTTTTAAAGATGTTGGTAATTTTTTTCCGAGAATATTCGGTAAAAGTTTAGTCAAATCTTCATGATTGGAAGAAATCCGTTTAAGATTTCCTTTCATGTAAAACTTACCAGGACTTTTGGGAAAGAGATTTTTAAAATTAATATCGCCCTTAATAGTAGAAAATTTATAATCATTTAGGTAGAGATTAGTAGCATAAAAATCATTCAAGGTTCCTGTGATTTTGGACTTCAGAAAGAACTTTTTATTTTTATCTAATTCCTTATAAAAATGACGAATATCATTGGTTGCTAATGTTGCGCTGTCAAGGGTTACATCAAATTTTACTCGGTTGTTAAAATCACTGAAATCTTTATTTTCTTTACTGTATTTTAAAACAATATTACCTTTTAAAAATGATTCTTTGGTAGTTACTTCTAACTTGTTTAGGATTATATTTTTTTTAGTATAAGTGAAATCTGCAGCTAAATTGTCGACTTGAACACCACGATGATCATGGAGACTCATAGCGATTATATTGGTTGTGACATTTGGCCCTTTGATTTGAAAATCTTTTAAGTGGGCATCGATTTTAGTGAAATCAACATCTTTTGGAATTGTGCGATTATAATCAAGCATAACAAATCGACTATTCTTTAAATAGACATTCTTTGACTTCATTAAAAACTTACCGCTTCCTGGTTTACCGCCATCAAAAGCCTCAACAAACAAATCCAAATTGGTGTCTTTCTCGCCTTTATAATTCTTGATTTGTAAATAAAATTGATCTAATCGCAAATCGCCGAAAAGCAACTTCCCATCGAGAAGTTCATTAAAATCTAAAATGCTAGTCTTGATACGTTGCGAATAAATAAGGGTGTCATCATGGTGATCAAGAATCAAAACTTTTTTTAGTTTGACACCACCGAAAAAAGTTACAGCTACTTCATCAATATTGATGTTTGTTCCATAATCTTTGTTGAGTTTGTCTGTTGCATAATGTGCAATTTTGGTTTGCACAAAAGGTAAAGAAAGCGCGATACTGAATAGTAACAATAGTAAAATCAACGCTATAATACTGCGTAAAACTATTTTTCGAAATTTTTTAAAACCAGTATTTGTTTTAATTTTTTCCAATTATTATTTTGACTTGGGAAAGAAAATTACCTTTGCAAAAATCTTTACATTTGATTTTATCATATCGAGTGTCAAATATAAATCAAAAATTGCGCCTTTTATGCATCTCGAAGAAGTTTTTATACTGGCAATTGAAAGTTCATGTGACGATACTGCAGCTGCAGTTTTGAAAAACAATGCTGTACTTTCAAATGTTGTTGCCAGACAAAGCATTCATGAAGAATATGGCGGAGTTGTTCCGGAGTTAGCTTCCAGAGCACACCAACAAAATATTGTTCCTGTGATTGATGTGGCGTTAAAGAAAGCTAATGTCAAATTAAATCAGTTGTCAGCTATTGCATTTACTCAAGGTCCGGGACTGATGGGTTCTCTTTTAGTAGGTGCTTCTTTTGCAAAATCTT
>CANKLK010000040.1 GCA_947482805.1 Flavobacteriaceae bacterium | reverse complement strand
TCTCCTATTGCCTTTCATGATTTGGAAACTCTAATTGAAAAAGTGTTGGAATCCGGAAAAACTCCATTATTCTTAATTCTTGATCAAATAAGTGATACCCGGAATTTTGGCGCTATCATTAGAACTGCTGAATGCACTGGTGTTGACGGAATTATTGTTCAAAAAGCGGGATCTGCACCCGTAAATGGAGATACTGTGAAGACTTCTGCTGGTGCCGTATTCAATGTTCCTATTTGTAAAGTCGAACATATCAAAGACGCTATCTTCCATCTTCAAGGAAGCGGCATAAAAACCGTTGCTGCCACTGAAAAAACAGAGCAGAATATTTACGATATTTCTCTAAACGAACCTTTAGCAATTATTATGGGAAGTGAAGATAGAGGAATAAACCCATCGGTATTAAAGATAGTAGATGAAAAAGCTAAATTACCTATGTTTGGAACTATCGGTTCACTTAATGTTTCCGTAGCTTGTGGTGCGTTTCTTTATGAAACTGTAAGACAAAGACAGTAGCGAAGGGCTTGGAATTTATCAGTTATCCATATTCCCGCTTTCCGCACTACGCGGTAGTTGCTTCAATCGGGGCTAGAAATGAAATTAATCGCTTTGTTTGTTATCGTTTGAAGTTTCCTTATAAACATAAGAATAACTAATAGCTGGAGGAACAATAATTTCTTCAGATTCTTCTTCAGGTTCTGGTGTATTGACAAAATTTCCATTCTCGTCAAAATGCTTCATAAACATATCATCTTCCGGATTGAAATCGGGCTTTTCCCAATTGTATTGTATGGCTTTTTTATAATCGGGAGTTTTATAATAAGCTGCGAAGAAAAATCCAGTAATCAATCCTGCTAAATGTCCTTCCCAGGAAATAGCTTTGTCAATATCCGGAAAAACATACCATATCATTCCACCATAAAATAGTACAACCGCCATTGACAAAGCCATCAATCGGTAATATTGTATCATCATTCCTTTAAAAAAAATAAAAGAAACCAACACATATATCAAACTACTAGCACCTACATGATACGATTCTCTGCCAATTACCCAAGTTATCAATCCGGAAAGTAAAATGCCATAGAACAGTATCTTTAGTGATATATCCCTATAGAAAAAAATTAATGCCGTTGTCAGAATAAATAAGGGAATGGAATTGTTGGCTATATGATTCAAACTTCCATGAAGAAACGGGCTAAAAAAAACACCTTGCAAACCTGAAACCGTTCTTGGTAAAATTCCGTGTGAAGTCAAATCAATATTGAAACTATTTTCAAAAAAGAAAATGAACCATAACAGAATAAGCAACAATGTTGGCACTAGCCAAACCGATGGTGTAAACTTAAAATGATGATAATCGTTCATTGGAAAAAATAAAAATACTTTTTGCTCTAGTCAAAAATACAACCAAAATAAAAGTAATGCTAATTTGTCACATTAATTTGAAAATTTGAAGATGAGATAATTTGAAAATTATAATCAATTATGATTAAATTTGTACTTCAACCATTTGAAATCCTTTATTCATTTTCACTCGAGGGCAAAGCCCGAATAGAGCGAAGCTAAATCTTCAAATTCCCACATTTTCAAATTAAAAAATGGAAGCACCACTTGCAGAACGCATCAGACCACAACGTTTAGAAGATTATATTAGTCAGCTTCACCTTGTTGGAAAAAATGGTTCACTGACCCAACAAATTGCTCGTGGCATAATTCCGTCTATGATTTTTTGGGGTTCGCCAGGTACAGGAAAAACAACGTTGGCACAAATTATTGCTAGGCAAAGTAATCGTCCGTTTTATGAGTTAAGTGCAATAAATAGCGGTGTGGCAGCTATTCGTGAGGTAATTGAAAAAGCCAAACTTAGCGGTGGTTTGTTCACAGCAAAAAATCCGATTTTGTTTATTGACGAGATTCATCGGTTTAGTAAATCGCAACAGGATTCGCTTTTGGCTGCGGTTGAAAAAGGTTGGATTACGTTAATTGGTGCCACTACTGAAAATCCAAGTTTTGAAGTTATTCCGGCGCTTTTGTCACGTTGTCAGGTGTATGTTTTAAATCCGTTTTCTAAGGATGATTTATTGGCTTTATTACAACGAGCAATCATGGAAGATACGTTTATGGCTTCCAAAAAAATAAAGCTAAAAGAAACAGAAGCGCTGCTCCGACTTTCCGGAGGCGATGGACGAAAGCTATTAAATATTTTTGAACTAGTTGTAAACGCAAGCCCTGAAGGTCCAATTACAATAACAAATAATAAAGTATTGGAATTAGTTCAGCAAAATACTGTTTTATATGATAAAACTGGCGAACAGCATTACGATATAGTTTCGGCCTTTATAAAATCAATCCGTGGTAGCGATCCAAATGGCGCGGTCTATTGGTTGGCTCGAATGATTGAAGGTGGAGAAGACGTAAAGTTTATTGCCCGACGAATGTTAATTCTTTCCAGTGAAGATATTGGCAATGCTAATCCAACAGCTTTTATAATGGCTAATAATACGTTTCAGGCAGTTTCAACTATTGGATATCCTGAAAGTAGAATCATTCTGAGTCAATGTGCTGTTTATTTAGCCACTTCTGCTAAAAGCAATGCGAGTTATATGGCAATTGGTGAAGCACAACAAGTGGTGAAGCAAACGGGTGATTTATCAGTGCCGATTCATTTGCGAAATGCGCCTACTAAGTTGATGAAGGAATTGGGTTATGGCGAGGAATACCAATATTCGCATAGCTACGAAAATAACTTTTCAGAACAGGAATACTTACCTGACGAAATAAAAAATACGGCTTTCTATAAACCCGGAAACAATGCCCGTGAAAACGAATTGCGCAACTTCTTAAAAAATCGGTGGAAGGATAAATATGGGTATTAGTATGCAGTGACAGTTTTCAGTCGCAGTATTCAGCCTCAGTATTCAGCTGACTCCAAACTTACCTGGATTGTTTATCATATAATTGATAAGTTTTCCAATTTCTATATTTTTTACACTTAATTTTTGATAGATTTCTTTGGTTATATAATTACATTCAAAAGCAAATTCCAACCAAACATTGGTTTCAGAATTTTCTGCATCACTATCTGTTAATTTGCTAATAAAATGATTAGGATATCTTCTTTTTCGATAAGCTTCTGCTATATTAGCACACACACTTCTTGACGAGCGACGAATCTGATCAATCAAAGAATATTTTTCTTCTAATGGAAATGATTTTGATAACTCATAAATTTCCATTGCTAAATCGAATGCTTTTTTATAGGCTAACAATTCTCTAAAATCCATAACTGTATTTTTATTAAACTGAAAACTGCGACTGCGACTGAAGTCTAAAACTTAAGATTCCATGATTCAGAAACAAGCTTATCACCATCATAATATTCAAAAAACCATTTTCCATTTTTCGAAATTACGACTCCATTTGTGTTACCTTTTAAACCAATAAAAACATTCTTTTGCGAAGTAGTATATAATTTCATTATAACTTTAGGCTCACTGTCAACAACTTGAAAACCATTAGCTGTAGGTTGGGCAAAATAAAAAGTTTCAGAATTTATTTCAGAAACAATTGTTTTGGATGGTTCTTGAGTAATTGAAGAATTATTTTTGCCGTTATACTTATAATTTAACTTATCAAATGATTTTCCTGATTCACGAAATGCCTGATTATAAGCTACTGCAAATTCTTTCTCACGGCTTGAGCCAAATTGCGTTTCGAAAACAACTTTTTCATTGCAATCTTTCAAAGCTACTTTTACTTTAGTAACAAACAAACTCTTGTCTTGTGTAACATCAGCATATAAAAAATTACATCTTTGATTGTCTGTATTTAATGGTATTTCTTCATTGCTTAAATACGCTTTAAAACCATATTTCTGCAGCAATAATTTGGTTAATGTGTTGAGGCCGTATTGGTCCTCTTTAGATAAAAAATCATACTTAACAGGTACAATCACATATTGATAATCGTTAACGCTTTGCGAAAAAGCATAGCTCGAGGTTAAAATAAACAACAATAGAATCTTCGATTTCATTTTACAATATATTTTTTAATTCTAATAAATGTTTAATCGCCATTATTTCTTCTTCTGGATAATGTATTTCTTTTTCATCAAATAAAATAGCTTGCATTCCAAAAGACATAGCTCCACGTACATCAGCATCAATACAATCACCTATCATAATTGCATTTTCTTTATTTACATTAGCCAAAGATAAAGCATGTTTGAATATATTTTGATGCGGTTTTTTTACACCTGCCATTTCCGAGTTGGTAATCGTTTTGAAGTAATTTTTCAACCCTGAATTAGTAATTTTTCTAACTTGCACTTCAGCAAAACCATTAGTAATAATATGCAAATTATACTTTGAAGTTAAATATTCTAATACTTCTATAGCACCATCAAACAATTGATTATTATCTGGTAAAAAAGCAATATAATCAATAGCAATTCTATCTATCTCATCATCTGAAATCTTATAGCCCAACGCATCAAAAGATTGTTTAAGTCGCTCATAACGCAACTCTTCATGCGTCATTTTATCAACTTGATACAATTTCCAGCAGGCTTGATTTATCGGAGCGTATATTTCAATAAAGGTATTGGTATCAATAGTTGGATGATGTTCTGAAAAGATTTTATCAAATGCCAAAATAGAATTTTTATCAAAATCCCAAAGTGTATGATCTAAATCGAAGAAAATGTCTGTTATGTTTTTCATTTTAAAAAATGCCCTCATCTTGAAAACTCAAATAACCATTTTCAGTAATAATAATATGGTCAAGTACTTTAATGTCTAATTGTTCGCCGGCTACTTTTAGTTTTTTGGTAATATCCTTGTCGGCATCACTGGCTTGCAATTTTCCTGAGGGATGATTGTGTGTCAAAATTATGGAAATAGCTCTATTTTCCAAAGCAGTTTTAAAAATTAATCTAATATCAACAACAGTTCCTGTTATTCCACCTTTTGACAATTGTGATTTATGAATTACTTTATTGGAATTATTGAGATATAACACCCAAAATTCTTCATGAGGTAATTCGCCAATAATGGGTTGCATGATTTCGAATACGGCTTTACTTGAAGTTATCTTCTGAAGTTCTAAAACATCTTCTGCTCTGCGCCTTCTTCCTAGTTCTAAAGCGGCAGCAATGGAAACAGCTTTTGCCTCACCTATTCCTTTGAATTCCATTAATTGTTTTAAGGATAATTTTCCTAGAGCATTCAGGTTGTTATCAACGCTTGCTAATATTCGTTTGCTTAAACTAACTGCACTCTCATTTCTGCTACCTGAACCAATTAGAATAGCTACTAACTCGGCATCGCTCAAAGCCGCTTTACCTTTTAGCATTAGTTTTTCGCGTGGCTTATCGTCTTCAGCCCAATTTTTTATAGAAAATTTTTGTTCACTCATCATTAATGAAATAATGATAAATGTAAGAATTTTTATTAATTAATCAATCTTTTTACCTCATCAAAATTTAATCCACCATAATTTCCGGAACTCATTAATAATAGGGCCGAATTATTCAAATCATAATTAAAAAGAAAGTCTTTAAATTCTGCCGGATTGGTATAAATAATCAAATCATCTCGTTTGAAAGATTGCGCTATTTGGTCATAACTCACTTCTTCCAATTGTTTAATTTTTACAGCATCCGGAGAATAGAAAACCACAGCTATATCGGCAGCATCTAGAGCTCCCTCATATTCATTTAGGAATTCAGCATTCAAACTACTATAGGTATGCAACTCCAAACAAGCTACTAATTTTCGGTTTGGATATTGTGCTTTTACGGCTTTTGTCGTTGCAGAAACTTTACTTGGCGAATGTGCAAAATCTTTATAAGCTACTTTTCCGTTGGCTTCAGCTATTTTTTCTAAACGCTTGCTTGCGCCTTTAAAACTAGCAATAGCTTCATAGAAATCAGCCTCGTCTACGCCCATATTTTGGCAAATCCACTTGGCACCAGCCAGATTATTAAGATTATGTGCACCAAAAACCTCAATCGGCATAGGGCCTTCAGGTGTATCTAATAACGTGGTTCCATCTTCAACAGAATAACTTGGTGTTTTATAAGGCAATCTTCTGATGACATTTGTAGTTTCTTCGGCTACTTTTTTTACGGTTTCGTCTTCTTCGTTATAAACTAAAATGCCACCTTTGGTAATTTGGTTAACAAAGATTTCAAATTGCTCTACGTAATTTTCAAAAGTTGGAAACACATTAATATGATCCCATGCAATACCAGAAAGTAATGCAATATTAGGTTGGTATAAATGAAACTTTGGTCTTCTGTCAATTGGTGATGACAAATATTCATCGCCTTCCAAAACGATAAAATCATTTTCATGTGTTAAGTGTACCATAGTGTCAAAACCTTCCAATTGAGCGCCAACCATGTAATCGACTTCAATATTATGATAATGCATCACGTGCAAAATCATAGACGTGATGGTTGTTTTTCCGTGAGAACCGCCAATCACAACACGGGTTTTATTTTTAGATTGTTCGTATAAAAACTCCGGATACGAATAGATTTTCAATCCTAATTCTTGGGCTTTCAGTAATTCAGGATTATCTGCTTTAGCATGCATTCCGAGAATTATGGCTTCGATATCAGCTGTTATTTTTTCGGGAAACCAACCAAATTCAACTGGCAATAATCCTTTCTTTTCTAACCTTGATTTGGAAGGTTCAAATATAGCATCATCACTTCCGGTAACTTGATATCCTTTGTTATGTAATGCCAGCGCCAGGTTATGCATGGCTGCGCCACCTATGGCTATGAAATGGGTTCTCATTATGATTTATTTCTGTCTTTATATTCTTCTAAAACTTTAATGGCTTTCTCGGGTTGCATAAGTTTCACTTTATAGAGCGAAGCCAAACGTTCATAAGTTGTTTTTGAACCACCTACTTCTATTGCCTTTATATAATTTCTTTCTGCACTTTTGAAGCGTTCAAAGTATTCATCTATTCTACCTTTTGCCAAATAGCCATCAACCGGGGATAATGTCATCAATTCATTGACATATCGTTGTGCTTTTTTCTCACTTCCTCCAAAAAGTCCTGGCACTTGAAGATAATATTCTATCATTGCCCAACGAGCTTCTATATGTTTAGGATTTAAGGAAATGGCTTTTTCAAAAGATTCTTTCATATCGCCAACCAATCGAATGGCTACCCATTTTCCACCTGCTTGAGATTTTAAGCCCAAAGCACCTCCATATTTATAATAATAATTAGCTTCCGACGGTTTTAGTTTTTTTAATGATTGATAATAAAAAATGGCTCTATCCCAATTTTTCAGATGTATCTCTATATCACCAAGGTTTTCAATAACTTTTAAATTCGTTGGGTTATCATTTAAAATACTTTCGTAAATGGGTTTTGCTGCAGCAAATTTTTCTTGATTAAATAGCTTATCAGCTTTCTCAACATTTGTTTGAGAGAAAACCAAAGTTGGCAACAAAAAAATAATAAGAAATAGCTTTTTCATTTACTAGTAAATAAAATCTGTGAAATAACAAATGTAGTTTATTATTAGTGTTTTTTATAAAACATTTAGTCCAAAAAATCCGTCTAGAAAAAACTAGACGGATTATTATTCATTAAGCTGTATTTTTTAGAATTAGAAAATTGATTTACTTCACCAATGTCATTTCATCTACAATATGTTTTGCTCCCGAAAATTTCTCGATTATCCAAAGTACATATCTAATATCAACATTAATTGTCCTCTGTAATTTAGCATCAAAAATAACATCCCCTGCCATAGCTTCAATATTACCATCAAATGCCAAACCAATCAATTCTCCTTTTCCATTAAGAACTGGCGAGCCTGAGTTTCCTCCTGTAATGTCATTATCTGTTAAGAAATTTACATGAAGTGAACCATCTTTATCGGCAAATCTTCCGTAGTCTTTATTCTTATTCATTTCCAAAACTTTTATTGGCAAATCAAATTCTTGGTCTCCCTTTTTATACTTTTTAATTTGACCATCAAGTGTTGTATAGTTATTGATTTTTGCGTCATTACGCTTGTCAGCCGGTAATGAACGAACTTTTCCATAAGTTAAACGCAATGTTGAATTGGCATCTGGGTATTTAATAGTTCCTATTTTAGATTCTCTAAGACCTTCTACTAGTAATCGGTATGAAGCACTATAATCATTTTGTGCTTTTGCAATTTCATCTGATTTAGAATTGAAATGAGTCAACATATTATTGGAAAGTGAATATAATGGATCGTTATCCAAAATACCTTGACTTGGAATTGCTAAGAATGCTTTGATTCTATCCATAGAAGTAAAAACACTTAAATCAAAAGCTGCATTAACATATTTTGTGAAATCATTATCGTTTTCATCAGCAATTTTTTTCACAGCTGGCGCAATATCATATCCAGTTGATTTTGTAGCATATAATTTTAGTTGTGCCGTTAAAATATCTTTTTCTGCCGGAATATGAACTTCTTTAAAAAACTCTGCGGCCATTTCTTCAATTCCTTGAGCCATTTGTAATCGCTTTGTAGCATCTGCTTTTGCATAATTTTCTAACTGACGACCTAATGTTCTGCCTACAGTTCCAAATGAAGTGGTTCTGAATAATTGTTGCAAATAATTATCATGTCTTGACTTTTCATTAGTCATTCCGTAATATTTATTGATAGTTGTCACAACATTACCGTACTTCGCTTTGTTGGCCGGTTTGTTTGCCCAAGCATTAAATTTAGCTTCTTGAGCTGCTTTGGTTTTTGATGTACCAAATTTAGATAAGGCGTCAATCATACCTTGACGGTTTTTCCAATAATTAGCGGTTGAAGCATATTTAGAAGCATATACTAAGTTCAAAGCATCGCTTTGATCCATATATTTTTTCATGCCATCCATTCCAGTTTTGGCACCTTCTACCCAAGCTGGGTATGCAAATTTTACATTTTGCTCTATACCGGCGGCTGGCATCCATCGATTAGTTCTACCTGGATAACCCAAAATCATCGCAAAATCATTTTCTTTTACCCCGCCTACATTAACTGGCAAATAGTGTTTTGGTTGTAACGGAACATTATTTTCTGAATATTCTGCTGGATTTCCAGCTGCATCAGCATATACTCTAAACATTGAGAAATCACCTGTATGACGAGGCCATTCCCAGTTGTCTGTATCACCACCGAATTTTCCAATACTCTCCGGTGGAGTGCCCACTAAACGAACGTCTTTGTAATCTTGATATACAAAATAATAATATTCATTTGCTTGGAAAAAAGATCTTACTGAAACCGTATACTTTCCGCCTTCATTGTTTTCTTTCTCGATAGCAGCGATTTCAGCATTAATTGCTTTTTCTCTATCGGCTTCCGACATAGAAGGATTTACTTTTGATAATATTCTCTTTGAAACATCGTCCATACGAACGAAGAAACGAACAAATAAGCTAGAAGGTTTAATTTCTGCTTTTTTGTTTTCTGCCCAAAAACCATCTTTCAATAAGTTTTTCTGAGCTGTAGAAAGTTCTGCAATCGCATCATAGCCGCAGTGATGGTTAGTTAAAACCAAACCATCTTTAGAAATGATTTCGGCGGTACACCCACCATTGAATTGAACAATAGCATCTTTCAAACTGTGATTGTTGATACTGTAAATTTCTTCAGATGTTAGTTGTAATCCCATTTTTTGCATATCGCGGTGGTTTAATCTTTCGATAAACATGAGGAACCACATTCCTTCGTCGGCTTTTATGCTCATTGGCATCAATAATATCCCGACAATCAGAGATAAAACAATTTTTTTCATATTAATTATTATAGGTTATTAGGTTAAATGCTTATAATCTTTTTTAATTTGCATTTGTTACAAAAACAAAAAATTAATAGCGCTGCGAATATAGTTTTTTTGACATAATTGACTAACAAACAATTATAAAAACTACATCAATTTCATAAATTTTAACTTTCTTTTTAGAAATAAAAAAGCTACCCTTTTAGAATAACTTTTTATAATGTCATTCTGATTTTATATTCCATGACTATTCTCTGGCATTTCGGAATCGACATTAAGCATTTCCCAAAGTTTGTCTTTTAGTTCAGTCAATCCTTGCTGTGCCACTGATGAAATAAACATAAAAGGAATTCCCTTGATTTCCTTTTTTAGCTGAGCTTTTAGTTCGGCTTTTAACTCCTCATCAAGCATATCACATTTAGAAATGACAAGCAATTTATCTTTGTCTAACATTTCCGGATTATAGCGACGTAATTCGTCTAACAGAATTTCATATTCTTTTTTGATATCATCGGTATCGGCAGGAACCAAAAATAAAAGCGTTGAGTTTCTTTCAATATGTCGTAAGAAATAATGTCCTAATCCTTTTCCCTCAGCCGCTCCCTCAATAATCCCAGGAATGTCGGCCATGATAAAAGACTTGAATTCGCGATAGGCAACAATCCCCAAATTGGGTTTCAAAGTTGTAAACGGATAATCGGCAATTTTTGGCTTGGCCGAAGTCAATACAGAAAGCAAAGTCGATTTCCCTGCATTTGGAAAACCTACTAAACCAACATCTGCCAAAACTTTCAACTCCAAAACTACATCCAACTCTTCCGGAGGCATTCCGGGTTGTGCGTAACGCGGTGTTTGATTGGTAGAACTTCTGAAATTCCAGTTTCCTAATCCACCTTTTCCACCTTTGGCCAATATTCGTTCTTCACCATTTTCGGTAATTTCAAACAAGATTTCGTCGGTTTCTTTGTCGCGAACTACAGTTCCCAGCGGTACTTCAATCGTAATGTCTTCGCCATCGTGACCGGTACTTCTCGAACTTCCGCCATCGCCACCATGACCCGCTTTGACATGACGGGCAAACTTGAGGTGAAACAACGTCCAAAGACTTTTGTTCCCTTTTAAAATAACGTGACCACCACGACCACCATCTCCTCCATCCGGGCCACCTTTTTCAATAAATTTTTCTCTGTGTAGATGGGATGAACCCTTTCCTCCTTTTCCGGAAGAAACATATATTTTAACGTAATCTACAAAATTTCCCTCTGTCATAATTCCTAGTATTCAGTCTCAGTTTTACTGCGTCAGCTCGCTGCGCTCGGGTCAGTCTCAGTTTCGCTATTTACAACTTTATGCAAACTGCGACTGCGACTGTCAACTTATTTATTCCTTAATCGCTTTCACAATTACTTTATCAATCTTTACCCCATCCATATCGATAATTTCCAATTCTAATTTGTTCCAAATTAATTTTTCACCTGTTATTGGAATTTTACCCATTTCGGTCATAATTAAACCGCTAACAGTTGTCACTTCATAATCGTTGGTCAACTCATCCATATCAAAATAAGTTAAAAAATCGTGTAACGAATATAATCCGTCAACCAACCAAGTTCCGTCTTCTCGTGATATCAATTGGTATTCATCTTCATCAAAATCGGATGCGTCTCCAACTAGTGCTTCTAAAATATCATTCAATGTAATTATGCCTTGAAAAATTCCATATTCATCAGTCACTAAAGCATAATGCACTTTTGATTTTTTGAAATTTTCTAATGCTTTATAAGCGGAAGTATGTTCTATTAAATAAACAGGATCTTTAGTTATCGATTTTAAATCAAAAGGCCCTTTTTCAAATCCCGCAAACAAATCTTTCAACAATACTATTCCTTCTACATCGTCTAAATTTTCATTACAAATAGGATAAACGGAGTGTAATTCGTCTAAGACTTTAGCTTTTATTTCCCCGATCGTATCTTCAAGAGATAAATAAACAATGGATTTTCTGTGTGTCATCAACGAATTGATTTTTCTGTCGCCAATATGAAAAACGCGTTCCACAATATCTTGTTCAATTTCCTGCACTTCGCCACTTTCAGCACTTTCCTTTATGATGGCCTTGATTTCTTCCTCCGTTACTTTTCCGTCGGCCGATGGTTTTATTTTAAGGACTTTCAAGATTCCATCGGTTGAAATGGTTAACAGCCAAATGAATGGCATTGTTATAATAGAAACCATTTTCATCGGAACGGCAACACCTTTGGCAATAGCTTCAGGATAATTTAGTCCAATTCTTTTGGGAAGTAATTCGCCTAAAACTAAAGAGAAAAAAGTTAAGATTATCACCACTATTCCAACGCCAATACTTTCTGAATATGGTTTCAAAAGCGTAAAAGACGCCACAAAACCTTGCACATCGTTCGTTATTTTATCGCCGGAATAGATACCGGTTAAAATTCCGATTAAGGTTATTCCGATTTGAACTGTTGAAAGAAATTTATTTGGTGAATTGGCTAAGTCCAGAGCTACTTTAGCATTGGTATTTCCTTTTTTAGCTGCAGTTTCCAAACGGTTTTTACGTGCCGAAATCAACGCAATTTCTGACATAGAGAAAACGCCGTTAAGCAAGATTAAAAAAAGTATAATGAGTATTTCCATTTCTTGGGTTTGGGGTTTATTGTTTATGGTTTATGGTTATTCAACTATAAACTACAAACCAAAAACTATAAACTTTTTATAGTTTGTCGAAAACCTTAGTCAGTCTTTCTGTTACTTCTTCGATTGAACCAATTCCGTCAACTGAATGGAATTTGCCTTGTGCTTTGTAATAATCCATCAACGGTGCCGTTTTTTGATTGTATTCATCATAACGATTTCTGATTTTTTCTTCATCTTGATCGTCTGGTCTTCCTGAAGTTTTTCCTCTTTCTAACAAACGTTGTACTAAAATATTGTCATCGGCTTCTAATGCAACTGTTGCTGTAATGTTTTGATTTTTTGATTCCAAAAAAGCATCCAAAGCTTCAGCTTGTGCTAAAGTTCTTGGGAAACCATCAAATAAAAACCCGGCAGATTGTGGATTTTTATCGACTTCGCTTTGCAACATTTGTATTGTAACCTCATCCGGTACCAAATCGCCTTTGTCCATAAAAGTCTTGGCAAGTTTCCCTAAATCGGTGTCGTTTTTAATATTGTATCTGAAAATATCTCCAGTTGAAAGATGTGTCAGATTGTATTTTTCTTTTAAAAATTCAGCTTGTGTGCCTTTTCCTGCACCTGGTTTTCCGAAAAGAACGATGTTAATCATTTTAGTAAAAAGTTATATGTTGTTTGTTATATGTTATATGTTCTATTCGGAAGGATTTATATTAATTTTAACTTACAACCCAGAACCTAAGAACTTACAACTCTTTTATTGTGCTAATTGATATACGTCAGCCAAATTTCTTCCTAATCCATCATAATCTAAACCGTAACCAACGATGAATTTATTCGGAATTCTGATGCCAACATAATCAATTTTAATGTCTTTTTTATAGGCTTCCGGTTTGAAAAACAGTGTAGCAATCTTTAAATGTTTAACATTTTTTTGTTTGAAAATCGCTTTTAATTCTTCTACAGTATTACCGGTATCTACAATATCTTCTACTACTACGACAGTTCTTCCTTCCAAATCTTGATTTAAACCAATCAATTGTTTTACATCGTTTGTAGATATCGTACCTTCATACGAAGCCATTTTCACAAAACTTACTTCGCACATTCCTCGATACTGTTTCATCAAATCAGACAAAACCATAAATGATCCGTTCAAAACACCAATAAATACAGGCACTTCATCAAAAAAATCATCATCCATTTGTTTAGCCATATTCTTGATTGCAAAATCAATTTCATCTGAAGAAATGAATGGCTCGAATGTTTTATCGTGAAGGTGTATCATGTGTGGATGCTTATAAAAATAAAGTAGCAAAATTACGAAGTAATAACTATTTTGTACTAAGTATTTTTACTTTTTTATAAAATTACAATTATATTTGTTTAAGTTTTAAAAGATATAAGCTTATAAATAAAACTATTTATACATGGCATCACTAAATCAAAACACAGCTATTCTTGGAAACAAAAATGCAAAACATTTATTGAGACGAGCTACTTTTAAATATACCAAAACTTTAATCAGTCAATTTTCTGCATTAACACCACAACAAGCCTTAGATTTATTGACTACAAACAACCCGTTAACTCTTGCTTTGCCATATGATCCTGTAACAAATGGTGGGGCCGATGGCTATTGGACAGAGTCTACTGCTTTATCGTCAACGTTTAATGGACAACAAAGAAAAAATATAATTGTTTCAGGTTGGTGGTGGTATAATGCTATAAACGATGCAACTTTAAAATACAAACTATCTCATTTTCTTTCTACCCGTTTTACAGTTGAAAAAGGAAATTCTACTGGTACTTCAACCGACTTTTACGATTACATTCGATTGCTGTTGTTCTTTTCGTATGGGAATTACAAAACGCTGGCTAAGAAAATGACACTCAACAATTCGATGTTGTTGTATTTGAACAATAATGAAAATGCTGCGAGTGCACCCAACGAAAATTATGCTCGTGAATTTTTTGAGTTATTTACGATTGGAAAAGGCGAACAAATAGCGCCTGGAAATTATACCAATTATACCGAAAATGACATCGTTGAAGGAGCAAAAGTTTTGACTGGCTTCCGACGTGTAGGCGATCGTTCCATTATCGATTCAACCACCGGAATTCCAAAAGGAGGAAATTTATTCGGTCAACACAATACCCAAACAAAGGTTTTTTCAGCTGCTTTTTCGAATACTTCAATACCGCCTGCTACCAACTCGGTAGCTATGGATATAGAACTTGATACCTTTGTAGAGATGATTTTCAGCAAACTAGCAACCGCTAAAAATATTTGCCGAAAAATGTACATTTACTTCGTTAAAGGAACCATCACTTCCGAAGTAGAAACCGATATTATTACACCTCTTGCCCAAGATTTATATGCTAACGGCTACGAGATACTTCCGGTTTTGAGAAGGTTATTAGAGAGTCAACATTTTTATGATTTGGATGATTCCAGTGCTATTGATGAAACTGTAGGAGCAATAATTAAATCTCCTTTGCAGCAAATCTCTGAAATCTGCACCTATTTACAAGCAAC